>DFBO01000082.1 GCA_002366675.1 Flavobacteriaceae bacterium UBA3078 | reverse complement strand
TGGCCTTTTGCTTAAATCAACAGCTATGATCTTTGGAATAATCTCTCCTCCTTTTTCAACATATACTTCATCTGCAACACGAATATCTAGTTTTTCAATTTGGTCTGCATTATGTAACGATGCTCTTTTAACTGTTGTTCCTGCTAATTCTACTGGCTCTAAATTAGCCACAGGAGTTATGGCACCTGTTCTTCCTACTTGATATGTGATGCTATTTAATTTGGTGGAAACCTGTTCTGCTTTAAATTTGTATGCAATAGCCCAACGTGGTGCTTTTGCAGTAAAACCAAGCTCTTCTTGTTGTTGTAAATTATTGACTTTAATAACCACTCCATCTGTTTCATAAGGCAGGTTATGTCGTTGCTCGTCCCAATAATTTATAAATTCAAAAACAGCATCAATGGAATCCACTAGTTTTGCTGCTTGAGGCACTTTAAATCCCCAAGAACGTGCTTTGTCTAAACTTTCAAATTGTGTGCTTATACTTAAATTGTTTCCTACAAGACTATAAAGTAAACATTCTAAAGGACGTTTAGCAACCTCGCTACTATCTTGAAGTTTCAAACTTCCTGAAGCTGTATTTCGTGGGTTTCGGTATGGCTCCTCTCCTATTTCAATGCGTTCTTCGTTCATTTTATGAAAACCTTCAAAAGGCAGAACAATTTCGCCACGAATATCAAATTTCTCTGGATAATCTCCTTTTAATTGTAATGGTACAGATTTAATGGTTTTAATATTCGCAGTCACATTATCGCCTTGAAAACCATCTCCTCTAGTAACCGCTTTTATAAGGCTTCCTTTTTCATAAGTAAGACTTATAGATGCGCCATCGTATTTAAGTTCGCAAGTAAATTGTAAATCGCCATCAACTAATTTTTTAATTCTTGTTTCCCAATCAAACAAATCTTCTTTGGAATATGAGTTATCCAATGAATACATACGTTGTTCATGAACAACGGTTTCGAAATTTTTAGTAATCTCTCCTCCTACACGTTGGCTTGGAGAGTTGGCGTCAAAAAAATCAGGATGCTGCTCTTCTAAGGCTATTAACTGTTTGAGTTTTATATCGAAATCATAATCACTAATTGTAGGATTGTCTAACACATAATAATTATGATTGTGTTTATTAAGTTCTTCACGTAATTGTAAAATCTGTTCTTTAATAGTCATACATTAAATATTCTTTTTCCCTTTTAACATGCGATTATTCCCAAAAATATCTGGTTTTAATTCTATATCTAAAAACCCTTTATCTTGCAATAACTGCTTGGTTTCGTCTCCAAGATACTGATTAATTTCAAAAAATAATAAGCCGTTTTTAACTAATTCATCAATAGCAAAATCCGTTATGGCTTTATAAAATTGTAACGGATTGGTGTCTTCAACAAACAAAGCCAAATGTGGCTCATGTTTTAAAACATTGTTCTTTATTTCTTGTTTCTCTAAATTTCTAACATAAGGTGGATTGGACACAATCAGATCAAATTTCAAATTTTGGAATTCCAAATTCCAAGTATCCTTGCCTAAAATATCTGCTTTTATAAAGTGAATTTCAACCTTATTCAATTCTGCATTTTCTTTGGCTATTTTTATAGCTTCTTCACTAACATCCAGAGCATATACTTTAGCATTTGGAAGGTTTTTAGCCAATGAAATAGCAATACATCCAGTTCCTGTACCAATGTCTAAAATGGTTAATTTAGATTCTTCGCTTCGCTCTGAAAGACATTTTACAATCCATTCAACGAGTTCTTCTGTTTCTGGCCTTGGAATCAACGTGTGTTCGCTCACTTTAAAAGGCAATCCTAAAAATTCTGTTTCGCCAATGATATATTGAATAGGTTCTTCTTGTTTTAATCTGCTTAATGCTTCAAATAAAGGCTGTTGTTCTTCTTTTGAGATGGTTAAATCTGGCTCAAGAACCAAAGCAATTCTATTCAATTTTAAATAATGAGATATTAAAATATTAAAAAAACTGTCTACTTCATTTTTACCAAAAACTGTATCTAACTCTTTATGAAATATGCCTTGTATACCCTTTAATTTCATAATGCTTTAATCATCCAAACGTTACAAGAATAATGCCCTGTATTTCCCATGGGTTTGTCTAAAGATTCAAACCCGACTTTTGCATACAATTTTCTTGCATCATCCATGTATGGCATGGTTTCTAAATAACATTTTTCAAAACCAAAAACTATAGCCTTTTCAAGACATTTTTGCATCATTTTTATGCCTAAACCTTTACCTCTCGCTTCTGGTAAAAAATACATTTTTTGAAGCTCACATACGTTTCCTTCAAAATTGTCTAATGGCGCAATTCCTGCACCTCCAATAATCTTTCCATGATCTTCTATTACAAAATAAACAGACTGATTATTGCCATAGGTTTCTGTCATAAAATCTAGAGAAGCATCAGCATAAGCTGTACCTATTTTTGGTACACCAAACTCAATTAATACATCTCGAATTACTTGTGCTATTTGCCTGTTATCTGCTAATGTTACTTCTCTAATAACAATATTATTATTGCTCACTTTATTATGTTATTTTTGCGCTTTGATTTCTCGGGATGAAGATACATGAAAATTACATAAAACGCTGTATTGAAATTGCCAAAAATGGTCTTGGAACAACTGCTCCAAATCCAATGGTAGGATGCGTAATTGTATATCAAAACCAAATAATTGGTGAAGGTTGCACGAGTGCTTATGGTGGGAATCATGCCGAAGTAAATGCTATTCAATCTGTTATAGACAAATCCTTATTAAACAAAGCTACTCTTTATGTTACTTTAGAACCTTGTAGTCATTTTGGAAAAACACCACCCTGTAGTGACCTGATTATAAAACATCAAATCCCAGAGGTTATTATTGGTGCTTTAGACACCCATAGTAAAGTGGCTGGAAAGGGTATTGAAAAACTAAAAGCTTCTGGATGCAACGTTACTGTTGGAGTTTTTGAGGAAGCTTGCCAAGAACATCATAATCGGTTCTTAACTTTTCATAATAAAAAACGACCTTATATTATATTGAAATGGGCTAAAACCGAAGATGGTTTTATTGCTCCTAAAACTAAAAACGAACAAAAACCTGTTTGGATTACCAATGAAATCTCCAGGCAATTGGTTCATAAATGGCGAGCAGAGGAACAAGCCATTTTGGTAGGTACCAATACAGTTCTTGAAGATAATCCAAGTTTAACAGCTAGAGATTGGACTGGAAAAAACCCTATTCGTGTGGTTTTAGACCGAAAGAAAAAATTAGCTAAGGATTTTCAGGTTTTTAAAAATGAAGCAGAAACATTTATGGTAACGGAAGACGATATCAATTTTTCAGAAAATGTCGCTAAGCAAATTTGCGCCTTATTATATAAAAAAAACATACAGTCAATTATTATAGAAGGCGGCAGCCAAACGCTTCAAACGTTTATAGATGAAAACCTTTGGGATGAAGCTCGTGTTTTTATTGGAAAATTAATTTTTAACAAGGGAATTAAAGCTCCTAAATTCAAAGGAAAAAAAATACACGAATCTTCTATTTTAGAAGACACCTTAAAAATATACTCAAATACATATGATTAACACTTTAATATTCGATTTTGGTGATGTCTTTATAAACCTAGACAAAGAAGGTGCTATGAATCATGCATTAGAACTTTTTAAATTAGATACATTTTCTGAAGAAATGATTGCCTTCAATAGTTTATATGAGCAAGGCCTAATTTCAACTGAAGAATTTATAGGTTTTTATTTAGAGAATTTTCCTGATTTAGATGAAGAAGATGTACTATATGCATGGAATTTTATTTTAAAAGATTTTCCTAAATATCGATTGGACTTTATTCAAGAATTGGCTTCAGAAAAAAAATACAAACTCATTTTACTTAGCAATACTAACACATTACATATAGATTGGATTAAAAATAATGTGTCTTTCTATGAAGAGTTTAAAAACTGTTTCGATGTTTTCTATTTGTCTCATGAAATAAATTTAAGAAAACCCAATGCAGATATTTACCAGTTTGTATTATCGAAAAATAATTTAACTCCAGAAACCTGTTTATTTATTGATGATACAGAAGAGAACACGAAAGCTGCATCAAAACTAGACATTCACACTTGGAACATCAATCCAGAAACCGAAGATGTAATTAACTTGTTTACTATTAAAAAAGAACTCTTTTGATATCTTTATTATTAAGTATTCTAGCTTCAACACTTATTTTTTTAATCTTCAAGTTATTTTATAGGTTTAAAGTAAATACGCTTCAAGCTATTGTGTTTAATTATATTACGGCATGTTTCTGTGGTGTTATCGTTTCAGAGAGTCAACTTGATTTTCAAGAAATTGTTCATTCTGAATGGTTTTTTGGTGCCTTATCTTTAGGGCTTTTATTTATTAGCATATTTAACGTTATGGCAATCACTTCACAACGCAACGGCTTGTCTGTTGCATCAGTTGCTACAAAAATGAGTGTCATTATTCCAGTTGTTTTTGGTATTTATATGTATCAAGAAAGCGCAGGGTTTCAAAAAATATTTGGAATTTTTCTAGCTCTATTTGCTGTGTATTTTGTGTCCATTAAAAAAGAAGCTAAATTTCATTTTAAGAACAACTTATTACTTCCTTCCATCTTATTTCTAGGATCTGGAATAATAGATACTTCAATAAAATATATTGAAACTACTTATATTAAAGATGGAGGCATTCCAATATTTTCTGCTACTATCTTCTTTTTTGCTGCCTGTATTGGGATTGTAATTCTAATTTATAGAATGATTAAAAAAGAATTCAAATTTAATCCTCAAAGCATATTAGGAGGTCTTGTTTTAGGCGTAGTAAATTATGCGTCTATATATTACTTATTAAAAGCATTGAATCACGACACTTTGGAGAGTTCAAATATTTTCACGATAAATAATGTAGCGATCGTTATGTTTACTTCCTTAATCGGTTTGTTACTTTTTAAAGAAAAATTATCATTAAAAAACTGGATAGGTGTTGGTTTGGCAATTATTTCAATCTTATTAGTAACTTTGGCTTAATGGAAAAAAAAGATACTTACAAAACCATAACGAAACCTTCAAAAGAAGTTCTTTTTAAAGATAAAAACAGTAAGTTTTTTGGTTACGCTTTTCCTGTACTAAATGAAGATCAAATAAAAGAGCATCTAGAAACCTTAAAGAAGCAACATCATTCTGCTAGGCATTGGTGTTATGCCTATCAGTTTGGTACAGATGAAAATAACCTTCAATTTAGAGCCAACGATGATGGTGAACCTAATAATAGCGCAGGAATGCCTATTTACGGTCAAATACAATCTTTTGAAATTACCAATGTATTAATAGTTGTTGTTAGATACTTTGGAGGCGTAAAGCTTGGTGTTAGTGGTTTAATAAATGCTTATAAAACTTCTGCTCAGATGGCTCTTGAGGCTTCAAAAATTGTTACCAGAACCATTAATAAAAACTTTGAAATAATCTTTGATTATAAGAACATGAATAAGGTGATGCGTGTTATAAAAGAAAACAATCTAAAAATAGTTAATCAAACTTTAGAATTGAATTGTAACATAGAAATTTCAGTAAGGTTAAAAGACGCTGATAAGACTTATGATAGTTTTCAATCTATTTTCGAGGTAGATATAAAAGAATTAGAAAATTAATTATTCATTTTTTCTAAAATATAATCTGGACATTTCATAGGTCTTTTAGTTTCCATATTAATAAAAACTAATTCTGTACTAGCAGTAACTATAATTTCGTCTGCTTGATTTGTAATTTCGTAATCAAATTCAATTCTAACAGAAGGTGTTTTTTTAAGTTGTGTTTTCACTTTAACAACCTCATCATAAACAGCTGATTTTTTGAAATCTAAGCGCATTGAAATAACAGGTAACATTATTCCGTTTTTTTCCATTTGATTATAAGAAACCCCTTTTTTGCGCAACCATTCTGTTCTACCCATTTCTAAGTATAACGCATAATTTCCATGATGTACAACTCCCATTTGGTCAGTTTCGCCATATCTCACTCTTATTGGTATTTCGTCGAAATTCATATAAGTATCTAAATATTTTTTTGTAGTTTAGTCAATGGTTTAAACATGCAAAAAAAATTCTTTAAATTCAATAGCATTTGATTTTTTTTTTAAGAATTTTGTTCACATATTTGTCAAGCTATAAAATCAATGAGGGAATTCCATTTCTCTTACCAATAACTAACTAGTAAATTTTCAATTTAATAATGAGTGTAACTGCGCAAACGGTCTGGAAAAATTGTCTTGAATTCATAAAGGATAACATTCAGCCACAAGCTTATAAAACTTGGTTTGAACCAATTCTAGCAGTTAAACTTTCGGAAAACTCATTAAGTATTCAGGTTCCAAGTAAGTTTTTCTACGAATGGCTTGAAGAGCATTATGTGAAAATTCTAAAAGTTGCACTTACAAAAGAGCTTGGAGAAACTGCTAAACTTGTTTACATTATTAAAATGGAAAACACCTATGGCAACAAACAACCTTTTACAGAAAGAATTCCTAGTTCTAACAGAACTTCTGTAAAGTCTCAAGATGTAGACATTCCATTAAATAATAAAAGTCCAGAATTACGCAATCCATTTATTATTCCTGGAATTCGTAATGTTAAAATTGAATCTCAGTTAAATCCAAATTACAATTTTGAAAACTTTTTAGAAGGTGATTCTAATAGGTTGGCAAGAAGTGCTGGTTTAGCTGTTGCATCAAAACCTGGCGGAACATCTTTTAATCCGTTACTAATTTTTGGTGGTGTAGGTCTTGGGAAAACCCATTTAGCGCATGCTATTGGTGTTGACATTAAAGATAAATATCCTGAAAAAACGGTTTTATATATTTCTGCAGAAAAATTTACGCAACAATATATAGATTCAGTTAAAAAGAATAATAGAAACGATTTTATTCACTTTTATCAGATAATAGACATTTTAATTATTGATGATGTTCAATTTTTATCTGGTAAAACTGGTACTCAAGATGTATTCTTCCATATTTTCAACCATTTACATCAAAATGGAAAGCAAGTTATTTTAACTAGTGACAAGGCTCCTGTAGATATGCAAGACATAGAACAACGTTTGTTGTCTAGATTTAAATGGGGACTTTCGGCTGAATTACAAAGCCCAGACTTTGAAACTCGTGTCTCTATCTTAAAAAATAAATTGTATCGTGATGGTGTAGAAATGCCTGATGATATTGTTGAATATGTTGCAAAAAATATTAAATCAAATATTAGAGAATTAGAAGGCGCCATAATCTCATTAATAGCTCAATCTTCATTTAATAAAAAAGAAATTACTATTGATCTTGCAAAACAAGTCGTTGAGAAGTTTGTTAAAAACACGAAACGTGAAGTATCTATCGATTATATTCAAAAAATAGTTTCAGATTATTTCCAAATGGATGTTGATACATTACAATCTAAAACTAGAAAACGTCACATTGTTCAAGCCAGACAATTGGCTATGTTTTTTGCTAAAAAATTAACAAAAGCATCTTTAGCTAGTATTGGTTCTCAAATAGGTAAAAGAGATCATGCAACTGTACTTCATGCTTGTAAAACGGTTGACAATTTATCTACTACTGACAAGCAATTTAGAAAATACGTTGAAGATCTTTCTAAAAAATTAGCTGTTTAAATTCAATTATTATGATTAAAATTCTAATGGTATGCTTAGGCAATATTTGCCGTTCGCCATTAGCTGAAGGCATACTACAATCAAAACTCCCATCAGGTAAATTTACTATAGATTCAGCAGGAACAGGCGATTACCATATTGGAAGTCTTCCTGACAAACGTTCTATTGAAGTAGCAAGAAAATATGATTTAGATATTTCTAACCAAAGAGGCAGACAATTTTCTGAAGCAGATTTTGATAGATTCGATATTATTTATGTCATGGATAGTTCTAACTACGAGAATGTTATTAAAAAAGCTAGAAACGATAAAGACATTGAGAAGGTAAAAATGATTCTAAATGAAATTTACCCAGGTCAAAATCATGATGTACCAGACCCTTATACTGGTGGAATTCAAGGTTTTGACAGTACTTTTAAAATGTTAGATGAAGCTTGCAATGAAATTGCTAAAAAAATTCTTAATTAATTGATATTCATCTATATTAGATTTCATCATGTTTTTTTGTAATTTGTCCTACAATTCTTAAAAACCTGTAGAATGAAAAATATTACATGTTTATTGTTTCTTTTATTATTACCATTTACATTAATTTCTCAAGACATTGAGTTAGATCTATTTGCTTCTGGATTCAACAATCCAGTAAGTATAAAGAATGCAAATGACGACAGACTTTTTGTAGTTGAACGTGGAGGAATAATTAAAATTGTTAATCCAGATGGCTCTACAAATACAACGCCTTTTCTTAATATAGACCCTAGAGTTCAAAGTGGTGGAGAAAGAGGTTTGTTAGGCTTAGCCTTCCACCCACAATATCTTTCTAATGGGTTTTTCTTTGTTAACTATACAAATAATAATGGTGATACTGTTATTTCTAGATTTGCAACCAATCCACCAGATTCTAATGTGGCAGATGATACAACAGAAGAAATTCTATTAATTATTAATCAGCCTTTTAGCAACCATAATGGTGGTGATATAGCTTTTGGAAACGATGGCTATCTATATATAGGTATGGGAGATGGTGGCTCAGGTGGAGATCCTGGTGATAGATCTCAGGATTTAACAACATTACTAGGTAAAATGCTTAGAATAAATGTCAATAATGCTCAAGGAGGCAATAATTATGCTATTCCAGCAGATAATCCGTATCCGAATGCAGAAAACCCTAATGCGCTTCCTGAAATTTGGGCTTCTGGAGTAAGAAACCCTTGGAGGTTTTCATTTGACAGAGAAACTCATGACCTATGGATTGCAGATGTTGGCCAAGGCCAAATAGAAGAAATAAATATGGTTCCATTAAACCAAGCTGGTGTAAATTATGGCTGGAGATGTTATGAAGGTGACCAAGTTTATAATACGTCTGGTAATTGCCCTACAAACTCTAACGAACTAACTTTCCCTGTTGGACAATATACACATACAGGAGGTCCCTACTTTAGATGTTCAATTACAGGTGGATATAGACACAGAGGTACAGTACAACCCAATTTAAATGGCTTGTATTTTTTTGCCGATTATTGTAGTGATGAAATTGGGATTCTTGAATATGATGGCAGCAATTGGAATATGACTTTTACTGATCAATTTGCAAATAATGGTTGGACAGCTTTTGGTGAAGATGTTAATGGAGAGATTTATATTGCTGGTATTGATTCTGATAATATTTTCAAAATTATTGATCCAACTTTAAGCATTAAAGAACATGCTTTATTTGATGTAAAAATCTATCCGAATCCTGCAAAGTCATTTTTTACTGTTGAAGTTTCAGACTCTCAGAATTACATTGAAACCATCAACATATACAACTTACAAGGGAAATTAATTAAATCCATTTCTAAAAACAATAAATCTGTAATTTCTATTTCGACAGAAGATATGGCTCAAGGCTTTTATTTAACGGAATTAATTTCTGAAACTGGAGCAAAAAAAATTAAAAAACTCATTATAAATTAATGACAACCCAAATCGGAAAACTTTACCTAATCCCTACAACTTTAGGAGATGTTCCTCCCTTAGAAGTACTTCCTATTTCTGTTAAAAAAATAATAGAATTGGTAGATATATATATTGTAGAAAACGAAAAAACAGCTAGACGTTTTATCAAAAAAATTACACCTAATAAAAAGCAACCTAGTTTAAAAATTTTTCTCTTAAACAAATTTACAGACCCTTCTGAAATACCTTCGTTCTTAGATCCATGTCTTAAAGGACTTAATGTTGGTTTACTTTCTGAGGCTGGATGTCCAGCAGTTGCAGATCCTGGAGCAGATGTTGTTAAAGTTGCTCATCAAAAAAACATCCGAGTTGTTCCTTTAGTTGGACCATCGTCAATTATAATGGCGATCATGAGCTCAGGAATGAATGGACAAAGCTTTGCTTTTAATGGCTATCTACCAATAGATAATTCTGAAAAAAGAAAAGAATTAAAACGATTAGAACAACTTTCATTTACTCAAAATCAGTCGCAAGCATTTATAGAAACACCTTACAGAAATAATAAAATGCTGGAAGAAATCTGTGCTTCCTTACATGAGCAAACCTTAGTTTGTCTAGCATGTGATATTAGTTTACCTACAGAGTATATTAAAACCCAAACAGTAAAAGATTGGAAAAAAAATAGCGTAGACTTTCACAAAAGACCTACGCTATTCATTCTACATAAAGAGTAGTTATATTTTATGCTTAACTTTTGCTTTTCTGTTAGGCTCTATTTTAGAGGTATCATAACCTGAAAACTTTTTAATGTAATAAGAAACCGATGTTCCGTAAGCATCAGAAAAACCTGTCTTACCATAGCTTCTTAAATATTTTTTCACATTTCCTGCTCCAGCTAAGTGTGCTGCAGCTAAAATTCCAGACTCAGTAATTGTAATTCCATTTACCATTTTACCAGTAAAACGCTTAATATCTTTTCTTAAAATCCATTTATTACGTTCAGCATTTGCAATAAATGCTTTTTCTTGTAATTCTGGATTTTTTAAAAAATGAGCTGGATTATAAATCCCAATCATTTTTAATGTTTCTTTTCCAAATTGGTACTTTCCTAAGTAACCAAATGTATTAACTGTAAAATAGTCTCCTCCAGATTCTTTAAAACCTAAGGCTTCTTTAAAACCAACAAATGTCTTTCCTAAAGTAGGTGTAAAATAAGCAAGTGGTTCGTGAATAGGGAAAATTTTGTCTTTTGCTACCTCTTCGTGCTCAGTTTCGTTAATTCCATAATGGATTGAAGAGTAATTTTTCGATTTAACCGATTTATTCATATAAAACGATCCAAACAATAAGAAACATATTGTCATCGATAGGGCTAGGTAACTTCCGATATTTTTTATCATAACATTAATTTATTAGTGTTAATAAATAAATCATTCAAAATTTTCAGCGTGCAAATATATGTTATTTTATTGAATGCTGAAAAGAATAATTAAGTAGGTTAATAACTCAAAACTATCAGTGAAGAGATGCCAATCAAAAATTAGTCGCTAAAATGCAATTAAAAGTATATAGCGTGAAGTTTTATGCCATTTTTATCGTTGAACTCCATAGTTGGGAATGGTATTTTAATAACGTTAAAGATGTTAAAAACAGTCTTTAAGACATGAGATTCTGTTTTAATTCTGGTTAAATCTACATCCAAACTAAAATAATATTGCCTGTAGGGTTCTTGATAAACTATAGCTTCATTATCAGTTTCGTTATTACCTGAGATCATACCATCTGCACCATATCCAAATGCTACATTTAACCATTTAGGTATTTTACTATCCTTAAAAAAAGAATGTAGGTTTAAACTTAACCAATATGTTTGTCCATTATAATCTTTTAAAAACTCTTGAGATAACCCATCTCCTAACTTCTCTGGGTTTAGTTGTGCATATTCGGTTTGATGAAATGAATACTTTAAAGTTATTCGTTGCTCATCCCAAAGCAATTCCTGTCCTACATAAAAACCAGTACCCATTGCATTAGCTGCCATATCTCCCCAAGAAAATCCCCATTCTTCTGAAAAACCATCAAAAACTTCAACTACTGTTAAAAAAGCAAACCCAATGGTAGAGCCATATATTAATTGATCTTTCTTTCTAACACCACTCCAAGCTAACATATCGGCTCCTATTCTACCTAATTGGTAAGAAGAATAAACATGACCTAGTTTATCCATTTGTAGCCATTCGCTATTATCATTCAACGTATGGAATTTAGATTTTGGATAATCTGCATACCAAAGCTGATTTAAACCAATCAAAGTTAAAGCTGCAACTGAAGCTTCAGAAATAACAACAGTATTTCTTCTTGACGTGTTTAAAGTATCACTAGGTTTTAAAAAATTATTGATTTTACTTTGAGAAAAGGAAAAACAAGTTATTAAACAAGCTACAATGGTATGTTTAATATATAATTCCAATGGTTATCTATTTATACCTTGAGAAGACAAATATCTTTGATACTCTCTAGCATTAGCATTATGCTGGCTTAAATTTTTAGCAAACTTATGATAACCCAATCGTTTAGCATCTGCAGCAAAATAGAGGTACTTATGTTTTTCATAATTTAAAATAGCATCTATAGCAGAAATATCAGGCATAGTAATTAAACCTGGAGGCAAACCTGCATACATATATGTATTATAAGGTGAATCTATTTCTTTATGTACATTCAACACACGCTTAATTACTGTGTTTTTATATTGTGGTAATTTATAAGCAGCAAATTTTAAAGTCGGATCTGCTTGCAATGGCATGCCTATTCTTAATCTATTTAAATAAACTCCTGCAATTCTAGGCTGTTCAACTGCTTGTTTGGATTCTTCATAAACTATAGAAGCCAAAGCCATAACTTCATCCTGAGTTAATTCTATGGCTTTTGCTTTTGCTTGTCTATTATCATTCCAAAAACGCTTATACTCTTTTAACATTCTATCTCTAAACTCAATAGCTGATGTATTCCAGAAAAACTCATAGCTATTTGGAATATACATCCCTAAGGCAGTTGCATTAGAAAACGAATTATCTTTCAGAAATGCTTCATCCTTCATAACTTCAAATAATTTTAAACTATCAGCTTCAATTTGCATAGAAATTCTACCAGCTAAAGTTTCAAGATTCGTTTGATTATTAAAAACTATCTTAATTGGTAAGTTTTTACTTCTTATGGAATTTATTATATCGTTGTTATTCATTCCTTTCTTAACAACAAAACGTCCAGCCTTTATGTTTGAAACATATTTTTTCTGTTTAGCTAAAGCATCAAATTTATCTATATCTTTCAATAAAGGTTTTAATTGCTCTCTAACGTCTACATAGGTTGCATTTGAAGGCACATAGATATAGGCCTCATTATTATTAAAAGCTGTATTATCAACTAACATCACTCCATAAATGTAGTTAGCGAACAAACCTGCAATTATTAACCCAATAAGAGCTATAGCTATAAGAATTTTTTTAAAATACATATCTTAATTTATACGTTGAAGTAAATATTCGTTTTTATAGGAACCATCCACATAGTTCCAGTCTTTTTTTAAACCTATTGTTTGAAACCCATGCTTTGCGAAAAGGTTTAAACTAGCCTGATTACTTTGAGATATATTACAATATAGTTGATGCAAATTTAAATGTGCTTTACAATATTCTATTAGTAAGGCTAAAGCTTCATTACCAATTCCTTTCTGTCTTTCAGAAGTTTCTTTAATAAGAATACCAACACCTGCTCTACTGTTTTTAAAATCAAAATCGAAAAGATCTATCATACCAAGAGCAATATTGCTATAGTTGGATATTACCAATCGCAATTGTTTTACTTCATAAATATCTTTATGAGCATTATCTAAATATTGTTGAATTAAAAACCTAGAATAAGGCGTTTGGGTACTACTAACTTCCCAAATAGATTCATCGTTTTCAATAGCATAAATAAAATCTAAATCTTCTGGCTCTAAAGCTCTCAAGTATATATGTTTTCCTTTTAATGTTACCATGAAATCTCTCCTTTAAAAACTTGAACTGCAGGTCCAATAAGCCAAATATTACTAAAAATGCCGTCATTCTTCTCAAAAGAGACTTGTAGTTTTCCTCCTTCAGTTTCAAGAGTAATTAAGTTGCTTTGTGTCTCACCAGTTTCAAACATAGCAATAGCAACAGCAGTAACGCCAGTTCCACATGATAAGGTTTCGTCTTCTACTCCTCGTTCGTAAGTTCTTACTTTAAAAATGTCTTCTGAAAGTTTCTTCACAAAATTAACATTCGTTCCAGCTTCATTATAAGGTTGACCATAACGAATCTTTGAGCCAACAGTTTTTATTTCTAATTCATTTATGTTGTTTTCCATCTGAACATGATGTGGTGAACCTGTATTTAAAAACACATGTTGGTTGTGTCTTTCAACCGAAATCACATCTTGCATTTGAAGTTTTACGATTTCATCATCAATAATAGCTTGATGTAATCCATCGACAGCTTCAAATGAAGCTTTACTTTCAATAATACCCAAATGATTGGCAAAAGCTGTTATACACCTACCTCCATTTCCACACATGGAACTTTCATTCCCATCTGCATTAAAATACACCATTTTAAAATTTAATTCTGGATGATTTTCAAGTAAAATAAGACCATCTGCTCCTATGCCAAAACGTCTGTCACAGAGTCTAGCAATGCTTTTGGTGTTATTTTTGTCGAATGATTGTTGACGATTATCAATCATCACAAAATCGTTACCTGTTCCTTGATATTTATAAAATGTAAGTTTCATAAGCTGTGCAAATATAACAATTAAACATGGTTTATTGACATGTTAAAAGTCGTTAAAACAGACGTTAAAAATCGTTAAAACTTGAAATCAAATTCAATAAAAAATTAATTTTAATCGTTAGTATTCTATAACCCCTTAAACCTAATAAATAATGAAAAAGATTTTAACTTTAGTTTTAGTTTCTGTGTTAGGAGGAGCTATTACATTATTGGCTTACAAAACGTTTATTGATAATAACCAGATTGTACACACTGCCCAAACAGACCAATTACCAATTACTATTCCTGTAAACAACTCGGCATCCGCAAATTTTATTCCTGAAAACAACATCGATTTTACGATGGCTGCAGAAAAAACAATTCACACTGTAGTTCATGTAAAAAGTACGACTCTTGGTAAATCTGGTCAAATGACGTTTGAAGATTTGTTCTATGGAAGATCGCCACAAAGATACCAAGTAGGTACTGGTTCTGGTGTTATTATTTCGCCAGATGGATATATTATAACCAACAATCATGTTATTGCTGGTTCCAAAGAACTTTCAGTAACTCTTAACGACAATAGAACTTATAATGCTGAAATTATAGGAACAGATGATAAAACAGATATTGCTTTACTAAAAATTGAAGCAGATTACGATTTACCATTTACTACTTTTGGAGATAGCGACCAAGCAAAAATTGGCGAATGGGTTCTTGCTGTTGGCAATCCATTTAACCTAACATCTACAGTAACGGCTGGTATTATTAGCGCTAAATCTAGAGATTTATCAGGTAAAAATAATCAGTCTTTTATACAAACAGATGCAGCTGTAAATCCTGGGAATTCTGGTGGAGCTTTGGTAAATACTCATGGAGATTTAATAGGTATTAATACTGCTATTTCTTCGCAAACGGGCTCTTATATAGGTTATTCTTTTGCAGTACCAAGCAATATTGCAAGAAAAGTGGTTCAAGATATTATTGAATATGGCAATGTACAGAATGGCATTTTAGGTGTTTCAGGTGGTGCACTAAATAGTGGTTTTGCTGAAAAATTAAGTGTTGATGAAACTGAAGGGTTTTACATTGATAATGTAGAAGGAGGCTCTGGTGCAGAAGAAGCTGGGCTTGAGTCTGGAGACATCATCAAGAAAATAGACCATGTGAAAATTTCTAAATTTTCAGATTTGTCAGGTTACTTAAGCACCAAAAGACCAGATGATGTTGTTAAAGTAAGTATCTTAAGAAATGGTGCCTATAAAGAAATTC
>DFBO01000271.1 GCA_002366675.1 Flavobacteriaceae bacterium UBA3078 | reverse complement strand
ATTGAAGAATACAAAGAAGTGAATACCGATTATATTTTAAACATCCTTTCTGGAAAAGACAAAAATATTGTGATTTCAAAAAGTGATTTTTCTTCAGGAAGCTTGACTAATTTTCTTTTAACTGATAATACTGTAATAAAAAAAAATAGTTACAACATTCCAGAACCTATTGATGGTATTGCCATCGCTCCAAGTTCTATACAAGTAGTTTTTGTGCCTCTTTTAGCATTCGATTTGCAAGGACACAGAGTTGGTTATGGAAAAGGATTTTACGATAAATTTTTAGCTGAATGCAACCCAGAAACTATAAAAATAGGCTTATCTTTTTTTGAAGCTGAAACTAAAATTAATGGTATTTTTAAAAATGATATCGCTTTGGATTATTGTGTGACACCAAAGCAGGTTTACACCTATTAATTAGTCTTTAGTAAACGCCTTTTTATTAAAGAAAATTAGCATTCCAAAACCTGTACTAATTGCCACATCAGCTACATTAAAAACAGGTTCGAAAAACGTGAAATAGTCACCTCCATAAAAAGGTATCCATTCTGGCAAATAACCTTTCCATATTGGAAAATACAGCATGTCTACTACTTTACCATGAAGCAAACTATCATAACCTCCTTCGGTTGGTAAAAACGATGCTACTTGCCCATAACTATCGTTAAATAACACGCCATAAAAAACGGAATCCAAAATATTTCCTAAGGCTCCAGCAAATATGAAAACAATGGCCCAAATTAAAACATTCGGACTTTGTTTCTTTACAGAATCGTATAACCAATATCCAATTCCAAAAATGGCTACAATTCTAAATATTGTTAAAGATAATTTAGCTGTTCTGTCTGAAATAAAAGAGATAAAATCACTCAGTTTTGTTCCCCAAGCCATCCCGTCGTTTTCAACAAAATAAATTTTAAACCATGAGAATACTTCTAACTCTTCACCAATAACAAAATGTGTTTTAATATAGACTTTGCTTATTTGGTCTATTAACAAAATAAGAATGATGAAAAGAATCGATTTTTTTATGGTCATAAAAAATTAAAACTAATTATAAGTCACTTGTTTTCGTTATAAAATTACTAGGCAATTTCACTCAAACTAACGTGTTTGTATTTATGCTTCAAAAATAGACATATTATTCAGTTTTGGTAACAGTTATATTCCCATTTATAGAATTTAAAGATATTTGTTGTTTTCCTACGTCTAAAATTTCTTGACTCATTATTCCATGTTTACTTGAAACCTCAACTATAGCTTGATTTGTTGCTAAATGAATATCTCCATGAATGGTATTAACTACTAAATTTCCATAAAAATTTTCAGCATTAAATGACCCATTTAATAATTCGGATGTGACTTGCTTATAATTTCCCGACATAAATACAGAAGCTATGTCACTAGATATAGAGACTACAAAATTTTCAGGAATAGTAATTTGTAATTCTATGGATATAAGTTTATGAACGCTTAACTTATCGTTGGCAGCAACATATAATGGTTGATAAACACTAGAAACGAGTAGCTGATTGTTTTTAATTTCGGCTAACAAAACAACGTGTTCGTTATTTTCGCCTTCTACAAAGGATTGTATTGAAATAGTTTTTGCTTTTGCTGTTTCGATGCTAATTTTAAAAATGGAACTTCCATCGATAATTAATGTCGAAACCTCTTCAGAAGAAAAAGATTTGTTGGTTATTTTTTGTGCTTGTATCTGAAAAACGAAAAACAAGAATACTATAAATATAATGTGCTTCATAAAATAAAAAAGCGCTTCAATAAATTGAAGCGCTTATATAATATTTGAAATTTCTAACAATTTAGAAATCTATTGCATGTTTTTTGCCTCAATACTTAACGTGGCATGTGGCACTAATTTTAGGCGTTCTTTACCAATAAGTTTTTTAGTAACACGACAAACTCCATACGTTTTATTTTCAATTCTAATAAGTGCATTTTTTAAATCGCGAATAAACTTTTCTTGTCTAATTGCTAATTGTGAATTAGCTTCTTTGCTCATGGTTTCGCTTCCTTCTTCAAATGCTTTAAAGGTAGGAGAAGTATCATCTGTCCCATTATTAAGGTCATTCATATAGGCACTTTTTATCAATTCTAAATCGTGCTGTGCTTTATCAATTTTCTCTTGTATTAGCGTTTTAAATTCTGCTAAATCTTTATCTGAATATCTTACTTTTAAATCTTCCGACATATTCTTAATGTTTTTGAATAAATAATTTGGTGTTTACATCGTCAAATACAACTTCTATACCATTATTTATTTGGTCTTTTATTTCTAATTCTTCTGTTAAAGTTTCTGCCTTAATATACGCCATGTTCTTTTGTACAGCATCCACTATTTTTTCATCTTTTTGTAGAATAACATCTATTCTATCTGTCACTTCATAACCAGAGTCTTTCCGTAAATTTTGAATACGATTAACGAGCTCACGAGCAATCCCTTCTTTTCGTAAATCTTCAGAAATAGTAACATCTAAAGCAACTGTTAACGACCCTTCGTTGGCCACTAACCAACCTTCGATATCTTGCGATGTTATTTCAACATCAGCAAGTTCTAAAGTAATATTTTTTTCGTTAACTTCAACGTCTAAAACACCATTTTGTTCGATTTTTTTGATATCATCCGCATTAAACTGTTGAATTAGTGCCGAAACAGCTTTCATATCCTTACCAAAACGAGGTCCAAGAGCCTTAAAATTAGGCTTTATTTGTTTTACCAAAATATCTGAAGCATCTTCTAAAAGTTCTACTTCCTTTACATTTACTTCATGCTTAATCAAACTGGCTACTGCTAAAATTTCCTCCTTTTGCTGTTCATTCTCAATAGGAATCATGATTTTTTGCAATGGCTGACGTACTTTAATCTTTTCTTTAGCTCTTAACGATAACACCAAAGAAGATATTGTTTGAGCTGCTTCCATTTTGCGTTCTAAACTCTTATCTACAAAAGCAGCATCAAAAACTGGGAAATTAGCTAAATGAACACTTTCAAAAGTTTCTTTATTAGTTACTGAATTTAAATCTAGATATAATCTATCCATAAAGAAAGGCGCAATTGGTGCTCCTAACTTGGCTATAGTTACCATACATGTATATAATGTTTGGTAAGCCGATATTTTATCTTGTTGATAATCTCCTTTCCAGAAACGTCTTCTACTTAAACGTACAAACCAGTTACTTACATAATCTTGTGTGAAATCTGAAATGGCTCTAGCAGCTCTTGTTGGTTCGTAATCTGCATAAAACGCATCTACTTTTTGAATTAACGTATGTAATTCGGACAAAATCCATCTATCAATTTCAGGTCTTTCGTTTAACGGAATATCTGCTTCAGTATAACTAAAGTTGTCCAGATTGGAATATAATGTAAAGAAAGAGTATGTATTATAAAGTGTTCCGAAGAATTTACGCTTTACTTCTTCAATTCCATCCACATCAAATTTTAAATTATCCCAAGGATTGGCATTTGCAATCATGTACCAACGTGTGGCATCTGCCCCATAATTCGATAGGGTTTCAAATGGATCTGTAGCATTCCCAAGACGTTTAGACATTTTTTGTCCGTTTTTGTCAAGAACTAATCCGTTAGAAACCACATTTTTATAAGCAACCGAATTGAAAACCATAGTTCCTATAGCATGAAGTGTATAGAACCATCCACGTGTTTGATCAACACCTTCTGCTATAAAATCTGCTGGAAAAGATTTATTTTCATCAACTTTTTCTTTATTCTCAAACGGATAATGCCATTGTGCATAAGGCATAGAACCTGAATCGAACCAAACATCAATTAAATCTGCTTCACGTTTCATTGGTTGTCCGCTTTTTGAAACTAAAACAATTTCATCAACAATATTCTTATGTAAATCTATTTTGGCATAGTTCTCTTCGGAATTGTTTCCAACTTCAAAATCTTCGAAAATATCTTTAGCAAGAACGCCAGCCTCAACAGCACGTTCCATTTCAGCTTTTAATTCTTCAACAGAACCAATACAGATTTCTTCTTTTCCATCTTCGGTTCTCCAAATTGGTAATGGAATTCCCCAATAACGTGAACGCGATAAATTCCAATCATTCGCATTTGCTAACCAGTTTCCAAAACGACCAGTTCCTGTTGATTTTGGTTTCCAGTTAATAGTTTCGTTCAATTCGAACATTCTGTCTTTAACATCAGTCACTTTAATAAACCAAGAATCTAAAGGATAATATAGAATTGGTTTATCTGTTCTCCAACAATTTGGATAACTGTGCTTATATTTTTCAACCTTAAAAGCTTTGTTTTCTTCTTTTAATTTAATGGCGAGTTCCACATCAATAGAACGTTCTGGCGCTTCACCATCGTTATAATATTCGTTTTTTACATACTTACCTGCAAATTCGCCCATTTCTGGTCTAAAGCGACCTTGCAAATCTACAAGAGGTACCAAGTTTCCATCTTCATCCTTTACCAACATTGGAGGCACTTCTGGTGTTGCTTGTTTTGCAACCATAGCATCATCTTGCCCGAAAGTTGGAGCTGTATGTACGATTCCTGTTCCGTCTTCAGTAGTAACGAAATCTCCAGAAATAACTCTAAATGCATTTTCAGGGTTATCATTTGGTAACGTATATGGCAACAATTGTTCGTAGGTGATTCCTACTAAATCTTTCCCTTTAAATTCTTTTACAACGTAAAACGGAATTTTTTTGTCACCAGATTTATATTCTAATAATTCTGGTTTTGTATCTACCTTTTTAAACTTACCATCGAATTGTTTATTTACTAACGGCTTTGCTAAAACAACATTTATTGGTTCAAAGGTATATTGATTATATGTTTCAACTAAAACGTATTCAATTTTTGATCCAACCGTTAAGGCTGTATTACTAGGCAATGTCCAAGGTGTTGTTGTCCAAGCTAGAAAGTAGATTGTTCCTTCGTTTTGTAAAAAATCTGGAAGTGAACTTTCATTAGCTTTAAATTGTGCAACAACTGTGGTATCTGTAACATCTTGGTATGTTCCAGGTTGGTTTAACTCATGAGAGCTTAATCCAGTTCCTGCTTTTGGTGAATATGGCTGAATAGTATAGCCTTTGTAAAGTAAGCTCTTGTTGTAAATCTCCTTTAACAACCACCAAACCGATTCCATGTATTTTGGTTCGTAGGTAATGTATGGATCGTCCATATCTACCCAATAACCCATTTTTTGAGTCAGGTCGTTCCAAACATCTGTATAACGCATCACAGCTTTTCTACAAGCTGCATTATAATCTTCAACAGAAATGGTTTTACCAATATCTTCTTTAGTAATTCCTAATTCCTTTTCAACTCCAAGTTCTATAGGCAATCCATGCGTATCCCAACCAGCTTTACGCTTAACTTGAAACCCTTTCATGGTTTTATATCGAGGAAAAATATCTTTAATAGCACGAGCCAACACATGGTGTACTCCAGGTAATCCATTAGCTGAAGGAGGCCCTTCGAAAAACACAAACGGTTTGCTGCCTTCTCGTGTAGAAACGCTTTTTTCAAATATATTGTTTTCTTGCCAATAGTTGCTTATTTCATTAGCTACATTTGGTAAGTCAAGTCCTTTATATTCAGGGAATTTTGTGCTCATTTTATCCTATTTCATTTCAAGTTGCGAAATTAAGGAATTTTGAGGAAAATGAAGGTTGATTAATAGTAATTTAAACGATAAAATCAACCAAATCCTCAATCTTGGAAATC
>DFBO01000210.1 GCA_002366675.1 Flavobacteriaceae bacterium UBA3078 | reverse complement strand
TCTATAGAAACTTCTTCTTGGTAAATTTCATCTTGCCAATCTGTATTTGCGTTTCCTAACAATGACACATCATCGGGTCTAATTTCAGCAATTAAAGCTCTATACTCATCGGCTGTAAAAACATCAACTTTATTAGCTAAAGTGCTAAGACCTGCTTTTACATTGTATTCAGCACTAAAAGTAGACTTTCCTTTTTTAGTTGAAATAATAATTACACCATTAGAAGCTCTAGAACCATAAATAGCAGTTGAAGAAGCATCTTTTAAGATGGAAAACGATTCAATATCATTTGGATTAATTGAAGCTAAAATACCTCTAGATCCATCTGCTCCTGTGTTTGAAATAGGCATTCCATCAATAACAATTAAAGGATCATTTGAAGCTCCTAAAGAAGCTCCTCCACGAATTCTTATTGCAGCTCCACCTCCAGGCGCACCATCAGAAGCAATAGAAACACCTGCAACACGACCTGTAATAAGGTTGGCAGCAGAAACGATATTTCCTTCGTTAAAATCTTTTTCAGTTATTGCTGCTACTGCTCCAGTAGCATCTTTTACCGTTGTAGTTCCATAACCAATAACTACAATCTCATCTAATGATTCTGTATCTTGATTCATTGCCACATTAATTGTAGCACTTGTACCTACAGTTACTTCCAGGGTAGTAAACCCAATATAGGAAAATACTAGTACATCACCTTGATTTACATTTTCTAGGATATAATTCCCATCAAAATCAGTTGCGGCACCTTTTGTAGTTCCTTTTATAATAATACCAACTCCAGGTAATTCACTACCAGTAGCTTTTTCTGTTACCTTACCGGTTATTGTTTGTTGCGCGAACAAACTAAGCGGTAAAAATACGATAACAGTCAATAGAAAAAGTTTGAAATTTTTCATCTATTTTAAGTTAATTAATAATTAAGTTTTTAAATAATTTGTACTATTTTCTTACATTTCACTGTGTGAAGTTAAGTCGTTAACATTTAGTTAACAATGATAGTTGTCAGTTTTTATATTACTAAAACGTTTTCGTGTTTATAACTTTTTTACTCTAACGTTAGAGTAAAACTACTTTTTTTTGTGAATTTTTTAATTATTATTGAATTAAGAGTTGTTTTTTTGGAATTGTGTAAATTTTAGAAGCAAACAATTACGTTATTACGCTTAATATTTTATATTTGTATAGAAGCATATTTAATACATATTTATGAAGCCAAGAATTACCTTAAAAAAAATTGCAAAAGAGTTTGGAGTGTCAATTTCAACGGTTTCAAAAGCGTTAAAAGATAGTCATGAAATTAGTGAAGAAACTAGAGGTAAAATAAAAGCATTTGCTGATTATTATAATTACAAACCTAATAGTTTAGCATTACAACTTCGTAATCAAAAAACATCAGTTATAGGCGTTATAATTCCTGAAATTGTTCACCATTTTTTCTCTACGGTTATTAATGGAATTGAACAATATGCGAATGAAAAAGGGTACAGCGTAATTGTTTGCTTGTCAAATGAATCTTACGAAAAAGAAGTTTCGAATTTTAGTGTACTTACCAATGGTAGTGTTGATGGATTAATTATTTCTGTAGCAAGAGAAACTCAAGAAAATCAAATATATAAGCATTTTGACGCTTTGGTTAAAGATGATTTTCCTTTAGTTTTATTTGACAGAACAATTGATGAAATTATGTGCGATAAAATTATTATTGATGATATTGGTGGTGCGTATAAGGCAACAAATCATTTAATTGAAATAGGAGCAAAGCGTATAGCATTAATTACAACTCAAGATTATATTACAGTAGGTTCACTTAGGAAAGAAGGATATTTAAAAGCGTTAGTAAATAGTGGTATTGCTATTGATGAGAGTTTAATTTATAAAATTGATGATAACAAGGATTTGTATGAACAAATTGGAAAAGTAATCAATGTTAAAAACCCTCCAGATGCTATTTTAGCGGTAAATGAAATTTATGCAGCTATAGCTTTAAAGGCTTCAAAAGCTAAAGGTCTTATTGTTCCAAATGATGTTGCCATAATTGGTTTCACAAGCGGTTTAATATCTGAATTTACGTCACCTCGTTTAACCTCAGTAGAACAACATGGTGATTTAATGGGGAGGCAAGCAGCTGAATTATTAATTAATAGAATTGAGAGCACAGCTCCTAATGAGTTTCAAAAAGAAGTAATTTCTCCAAATTTAAAAATCAGAAAATCCACATTATCAGCTAATTAAATTATTGTTAATAGATTTAATTAATATTAATAATTTTTTATTTTTTTTAAGATAACTCAAAGGTTGTAGTACTTGATTTTTCATTTTTTTACTTAAGTGAGGGTTTTAAAAAAGGTTAAAACTTAAAATTTATTTATATATTTGCTACGTAAAAGAAATTTTACAGTACTATTTTCACACACTTCACACCAAACAATCAAAGCAATATTGCTTTAATTGTTAATTGTTAATTTTTACATTTATGGAAAAAAGGAAACTAGGTTTCTGGGATATTTGGAACATGAGTTTCGGATTCTTGGGGATACAAATGGGTTTTGCATTGCAAAATGCCAATGCCAGTAGAATA
>DFBO01000070.1 GCA_002366675.1 Flavobacteriaceae bacterium UBA3078 | reverse complement strand
GGGAGTTACAAAAACTCTGACATGCATGGTCGTTGAAGTCTAAAAATTTTCGGTTTTTTAAAGAAAAGACAACAAGTTAGTATTCTGATTTGTTTCTTATATTTAAGAAACTTAAAAAATCTTGATATTTATTTATCTTGATGGTCTTCACCAACTGATTTTCCCATGGAGAAAATGGAGAAAATGGGTTCAGGTCTTTCAATATAACATATTAGATCTATGGAATGCTATTAGTATGAATTAAAATAGTAATTAGTTAAAATACTTTAAAATAACTACCAAAGAATATGAGAAATTTATGAAATTAACAAAACGAGATTTACAAAGATATAGTAGACAAATTTTAATTGATGGATTTGGGAAAAAAGGACAATTAAAACTAAAGAGTTCTACTGTTGGGATATTAGGTTGTGGAGGTTTGGGATCAGCAGTATCAATATATTTAACAGCAGCTGGGGTAGGAAAAATAATAATAGCTGATAGTGATATAGTTGATATTACAAATCTTAATAGACAGATAACTCATTACGAATATGATATTGAAAAAATAAGAAATAAGGCTATTTCTACAATGGAAAAACTCTCAATGTTTAACTCAGATATAAAAGTAGAAACATATACAAAGAAAATAGATGAGAAAAATATAGATGAGGTTTTTAGAAAAGCTGACTTAATTGTAGATTGTCTTGATAATTTTGAAGATAGATATTTGTTAAACACGTATTGTATAAGAAGTAATAAAACGTTTGTACATGCAGCAGTTTATGGTTTTTATGGTCAATTAACAACCATAATTCCTAAAAAAACAGCATGTTTAAAATGTATTTTCCCCTCTACTCCACCACAAATAAAGGTATTTCCAATAATAGGTGTTACTGCTGGACTATTTGGTATATTGGAAGCAACTGAAGTTATTAAGTATCTAACTGGAGTTGGAGAATTTCTGTTTAATGAAATGATGTTAATTGATCTTTCAGAAAATGAAATAAATAAGATAAAAATGGAAAGAAACAAGAACTGCCCAATCTGTTCATCTTAAAATCTATGATATTAAAAGTCTTTTTATTAATCTTATGAAGATTTTGCAACATTTTTATTATATTTCTCATCTAAAATTCAAAAAGAGAAATTAAGATAATATTGAAAAGGAGGTGATGGGAAAAAATCTGAAATATTTTAATTAAAATTTCTAAAAAAGGAGGAGAAATTGAAAGAAATTTTTACAATGTGGAAAAATGTAAGAATGGTTCTTCTTACCGCACTTTGTGCAGCATTATATGCAGGAGTATTGATTGCATTTAAAGCTGGAATTGTCATCGTACCAGGAATAACTGAAATAAGACCCGCGAACATACTTCCCATAGCATTCTCAATACTCTTTGGCCCAGCAGCAGCCTGGGGTTGTGCTATTGGTAATTTTATTGGTGATATTTTTGGAACATTAGGTCCTGGTTCATTCTTTGGTTTTATTGGAAACTTTTTACTTGGGTTTGTTCCCTATAAGATATGGGGTCATTTGGTTCCCATTTCATCAGGAGAAGAACCAGAAATAAAAACTGGAAGGTCATGGACTGAAATTATAATTATTGGTTTTATTTCTGCAGCTGTTTGTGCGGTAGTTATTGCTTGGGGTCTTGAGCTTTTAGGATTTGTGCCATTCAAAGTACTAAGTACAATAATTACACTTAATAATACTGCAGCACATATAGTTGGTGGCATATTAATTCTTTTAGTATGGGGGAGAGTAAAAAAAATAGGATTATATTGGAGAGATGTAATGGCAGAAGAGGATGTTGGTAAACCAATATTACCAAAAGTTGGTGCTCTACTTATGATAATTGGTGGAGTTGTTGGCTGGATTGTAGGAGCATTTATTCTCCCAGTTGGTTCTCTCGTTATATTAACAATTTTCTTAATAGTAATAATAATTGCAATGTTCTTACTATAAGAAACTATAAAATGAAGATTGTATGTAGAAACTTCAAATCCTATTATTAAACTTGCAATCTTCCTGTTATGACTCTTTAGTTTAAATAATTACCCGCGGGTAAAACTTCGGGTAATTATTTTTTAATAAATTAGAAATTCCAAAATTTTGGAAATACCTTTAATTTATTAGAAAATGAAACCTAAGTAATTTTAAATTTTCTAAAAATTAATCTTTAATCTTTTTTATAAAACTCTTTTTATCTTGTTTACAAAATATTGTTTTTTTTTACTTTTACGAAACTGTTATAATATTGATTTAACATAATAGTATTGAACTTATTGATCTTTAATTTAAATAAAGTAACAATAAATAATATTGAAAGAAAAATTTTGATTTTGTCAATTCAAAAAGTTATTATAATTTTTTAATATGATAGTTACAAAATTTAATGATTTTGTATTTATATAATGAGTAATAAAGAATTTTTGAAAACTATTTAAAATGGCAATCATAGAGTTTAATAATCTTTCATTCACATATAGGGATTCAGATAGAAAGGCTATAGACAATATTTCACTTCAAATAAATGAATGTGATTATGTAGTCTGGATGGGTCATACTGGTGCTGGTAAATCAACTTTACTTTATTGCCTTAATTCTCTAATTCCTAATTTCATTAAAGGGAATTTAGAGGGAAGTGCAGTTGTACTTGGTAAAGAGATTAAAAAGGCTAAGATTCTTGATTTATCAAAGAATGTAGGAATTGTTTTTCAGGATTTTGAATCTCAACTTTTTTCAACAAATGTGGAATTGGAGGTAGCATTCGGTACAGAAAATTTAGGTTTAAAAAGAGGGGAGATAAAAAAGAGAATAGATGAAATTTTACCATTGGTAAGACTTGATAATTTACGTGATAGGGAACCATCAACTTTATCCGGGGGTCAGAAACAGAGGTTAGCTATAGCATCAATTTTAGCAATGAGACCTAAAATCCTTGCCCTTGATGAGCCAACTTCAGATTTAGACCCTATCGGAAAAATAGAAGTCCTCCAACTTGCCAAAAGACTGCGTAAGATAGGAACAACAATGATTCTAATTGAACATAATACGGAAGAAGCATTAAATGCAGATGAGATAATTCTTTTAAATAAAGGTATGGTGATAGGTAAAGGAGCACCAGAAAAATTGGTTTGTAAAACGGAATTATTAATAGAAGCAGGTGTAGCTCCAATACAAGTTAATGAATTCTATCAAAAATTACTTCCTCATATGCAAAGAAATAAACTTCCCTTGAATTTAAATGAGGGAGTATCATATTTTATTAAAAGATTCAAAATTAAAGAAAATGTGATTGACCTTTTGAGAGAAAAGGATAGGAAATATTTTGAAAAAATAGAAGATGAGGTAGCAATAAGTATTAATAACTTATCTTATGTTTATCCAACTGGAGTGAAGGCAATTTCAGATATAAATTTAAAGATACAAAAAGGCGAATTTATTGCCATAATTGGTCAAAACGGATCTGGCAAAACAACATTAGTAAAAAACTTTAATGGTTTATTTTATCCAACTTCTGGTAAAGTAGAAATTTTTGGTAAAGATACAAGAGAAATGAATAGAAGTGCTTTGGGAAGAATTGTTGGATATGTTTTTCAGAATCCCGACCACCAAATTTTTGCTCAAACTGTTTGGGAGGAAGTTTCCTTTGGACCAAAAAATTATGGTCTCAGTGACAAGGAGATAGAGGAAAATGTAAAACAGGCTTTATCATCAGTTCATTTAGAGGGATTTGAAAAAATGGATCCTTTTATTTTGACTAAAGGAGAAAGGCAAAGAGTGGCAGTTGCATCTGTTCTTGCGGTAAAACCGCAGATTATTATCTTGGATGAGCCAACAACTGGATTGGATTATAGGCAGCAAGAATCTATGATGGAAATGATATGTGATTTAAATAAAAGAGGACATACTATAATAATTATCACTCACTCTATGAATACAGTTGCTAAATATGCTAAAAGGACCATTGTAGTCGATAATGGAAGATTGTTAATGGATGATTTAACAAGAAAAGTATTTTCTAAAGAAGAGGATTTGAGGAAGGTCTATTTACAACCACCACAAATAACCAGATTTGGTAATAAAATCGGGGTCACTGTTTTAAATATTGATGAGATGATAGAGTCTGTATTTTTTAAGTGATAATTTTGGTTAATAAAATTTATTTTTTTATATTAATTTATTCAATTAGAAATATAAATATAAATTTATAAGCAATGACTTTAGAATCAAGATGTTTTAATTTAATTAAAGATAGGTGAAACTCATTTTGAAAATTTTAAAAATATAATGAGGGGAAAGTGAGTATTTTTCTATATACACCATATAAAAGCATGATACATAGATTGGATCCAAGAGCCAAAATTTTTTGTTTAATACTATTTTTTGCTCTGGGATTGGTTTTTAATAACCCACTATATCTATTACCCATTCTAATCTTGACTCTCATGATAGCTTGGTTGGGAAATAGCCTAAAAAATCTTTGGAATTTGAGATATATATTTTTGATTCTTATTGCCTTTTCTACAATTCTTTGGCCATTTTTTATAAGGGGACCTACTGAATTATTTTCATTTTGGAGAATTCATTTTAC
Organism: Flavobacteriaceae bacterium UBA3078; assembly: GCA_002366675.1. Classification (GTDB taxonomy): domain Bacteria; phylum Bacteroidota; class Bacteroidia; order Flavobacteriales; family Flavobacteriaceae; genus Xanthomarina. The sequence goes on along the minus strand of DFBO01000070.1, from coordinate 1,054 downwards.
ATTGGAGTCAATTCTATATGGATTTGCTATGGGGATTAGAACAGCTATATTTCTAATTACTGGGGTTACATTTCTTTCTACTACGAGGATTGAAGAATTTACTACTGCCTTAATTAAACTCAAAATACCATATCCAGTAGCTTTTTCTATTTCCACAGCTTTTAGGTTGCTTCCTGCATTTGTTGGTGCAGGTTCAACTATAATTCAAGCTCAGACCTCAAGGGGTTTAAACCTTGAATCTGGAAATATAGTAGTTAGGATGAAAAAGTTCATCCCATTACTTGTTCCGATATTAATTTACGCAATTAGGAGTATAAATTTACAAGCGATGGCTTTAGAATCAAAATGTTTTAATTTAACTAAGGATAGAACTTTTTACTTTAAGTTGAAGATGAAGAATAGCGATTATGTAATAATTTTTATTTTATTTTGTGTATGTCTAATTACTTTGTATCTAAGAATATCAGGATATGGTGTTGTCCTTCCCAGACTATGAAATATTAACTATACTATTAATAAGAATGTAATTTTATAGTTTACTTTATAAAAAATAGTTAAAAATAAGCTTATAGTGGGTTTGATTAAAAGTGTAAATAAATTAAAGTCAATGCAATCTTTTTAAGGTAATAATATTAACTAAAGCAAATGAAAAATAATAGAATCATAGCAAATATTAAGTTTGAAAAAATTAGATTTATCAAGATACTATTTTTAACAATATTAATAATTTTATTTTTAAATTTGATTCAGACTTCTGGATTTAGTCAACAGGTGGTAGTAAAATTTTATGTTTTTGCATCTCCAGAGTGTAATTATTGTGATGAGTTTAAAAATGAGTATTTACCAGAACTTTTTAAAAAATATGGAGAAAAAATTGAGGTAAAAATATTGGATGTACTTAATGAGAGGGAATATCTACTCTGGAACAAATTTAGTGAAAAATTTAACTATCCAAATCCACTCCTACCAACCATAGTAATTAACGATGTTATGCTATCGGGGTTGGATGAGATAGAGAATAAATTTGAAGCAGAAATAGATAGGATTATAAAAG
>DFBO01000281.1:312-3288 GCA_002366675.1 Flavobacteriaceae bacterium UBA3078 | reverse complement strand
CTTTAATTTTAGAGAATATATTTGAGATTAGTTTATTATAAATGTCTCCATTGGCTCACCATATTTACTAACTATTAGCATAGATTTTCCATTAGATAATTCAATAACTTTAATATCTCGTGTTTCTCCTTTAGCATAAAAACCTGTTTGATTCAATGCAATTTGTTTAAATTTATTATTGGTTTTTAAAGCACAAAATCCAACACCTGCATCGTAGGCAGAAGTTTCAACTTCAGTATCTTTTAGGTTTCCTACACTTACAAAATCATTGATATTATCATTATTTAAGTCCGTAAAAATCATACTTCTCATTGGAGCAACTTGACTTAAACTTGGTAAATACGTAGTGGTTTTATAATTTCCGCTGTCATTATAAAAAATGGTATGCTTAAATTCATTAGCTTCAAATAGCAGTGCGTTTTTCACATTTTCAGCACCTAAAATCTGTTCTATATTTGCATTCGCAAAGTCGATGTATGATCCAAATTTTTCGCTAATGTTTGGCATTTGTTGTGAGCTACATTCTTTCCCTCTTACAGGTACATCTTGACCTTTATATTTAACACTTAAATAAATATCTTCAGTTCCATTTTGGTCAAAATCGTTAAAATAAAGCTTCAATGGTTTTTCACGACTTGGTTGAAATTTATTATTAGCACCAATATTTCCAGCTACAATATCCAAATCACCATCGTTATCGATATCTGTTTCTCCTAAAGCAAACCACCATCCAACTTTGTTTATGTCTCCATAAGTACTTGTTTTATTAATAAATTTTCCATCAACAAATTCAAAGAACGAAACTGGCATCCATTCTCCACAAACCACTAAATCTTGTTTTTCATCTTTATTTAAATCTGTTATTAAAATGTCTGTTATCATCCCAGAATATTCTAATTCTGGAGCCACAATTGCTATAATGTCATTAAAATTCCCTTTTCCGTCATTTTCTAATAAATACGATTTAGATATTTTAGGGTAATGACCTGGAGTATTTCGTCCAGCAACAAACAAATCTAAATCGCCATCAGAATCAAAATCTATTGCTTTTACTGCTTTCGTACTACTTTCAATTCTTGGTAAGGGTCTTTTTACAAAATCGCTTCCTGTATTAATGTATAATCTATCTTGTAATAAATTTAATTGAGATTCAATTTCACCTCCACCACCACTTGCAACATATAAATCTAAATCTCCATCACCATCAGCATCAAAAAATAGGTTTCCTAAATCTTCAAATGCACTATCATCTTTTAAAACTTCAGGTATAATTTTATTAAACGAAGAGTTTTTGTTTTGAACAAATATTACACCAGATTGGTTCATATTTCCACCGATAAAAAAATCATCTAATCCATCATTATTAATATCACCTACAGAAATATCAGACCCCATAGTTGACATTTTGTGTGGAAGTAAAATTTCCTTTTTAAAATCATCAAAATTGTTCTTACTATAAGTGAAATCTAGTTTAGCATTTGTAAAAAGTGAATTTGTTTTGCCTTGACTTAAAGTCTTCGTTTTTGCATCATCATAAAGGATCTCTTTTCTTTGATTAATATCAACGGAATGTATAACCTCTTCTTTTTGATTATTCCAAACTACTTTTAGACTGTCGATTTTAATACGATCTCCTAAACCAAAATGAATAATATTATCAACTGAAGATTGAAATCCTCTAGTTGCTGTATATTCTTGGTAATAGATTTCCTTATCAGCATAAGCATAGACTTTTGCATTTAACAAACTTGAATGATTTTTACTAGTAGTCTTTAAGTCTATTTGTATATAATTACTATTTTTTGTTTGATTTTCTAAAATGGATGCATAGTCGTCTATGTTGCTTATAATCAGGTCTAAATCACCATCGTTATCTAAATCTGAATAGGCTGAACCATTAGATATATTTGGTGCGTTTTCTAACCATATTTTACTATAATCTTCAAAATTTAAATCACCTGTGTTTCTAAAAAAATAATTTTTAGCTTTATATTCTGGGATTGTTTGTAACCATCTTTCACGCTCTTCAATAGGAATGGGTTTTCCTTGTAATTGGATCTTTCTTTCCTTAAGTTTATTCCTGAAATCATTATCTAAAAAATTTTGTTTATAACCATTTGTTATGAGTAAATCTTTATATCCATCATTATCGAAATCTGCAAACAAAGGTGCCCAACTCCAATCTGTTTTAGCAACTCCTATCATATTGGATATCTCGGAGTAGGTATTATTACCATTATTCAACTGAAATTCGTTAAACATATATTGAGGTATATGCTTATAGACCTCTGTCATTTCTTTAAAAAAGTCAGTGTTCATTGATGCCATGAACGTTTTAGAGGTAACATGATCTTTTGCTGCCATATCGACTGCAATAATTTCAGGATTGCCGTCGTTGTTGAAATCATTAACATCACATCCCATTGAAAAATAAGCCACATGTGAAGCCATATTTTTAATTTCATCAGTAAACCCACCATTTTTATCATTAATCCACATGACGTTAGGTTGCGTAAAATCGTTTGAAACATACAAATCGGTCCAGCCATCATTATTTAAATCGGTTGCGACAACGCCAAGTCCATAGTCATATCTTAACATACCTATCTCTCTAGTAACATCGACAAATTTTCCATTTTGATTTCTATAAAAATGTGAAGAATTAGCTTCTAATTGATCAGGGTTCTCTTTTAATTGCTCATACATTTTCGCTACTGAAGACTTTCTATTAAAGGAAACAAAATGATTATTAACATACAAGTCTAAATCACCATCTTTATCATAATCGAAAAAGGTTGCTGACGATGAGTGAGCAGCATCATTCACACCTAATTCTTTTGCGTTTTCGGTAAATGTTAAATCTCCATTATTGATAAACATTAAATTTTCAGGTGTTGTATATGCATTGTTCATTCCCGATCTACATATATAAATATCTAGATAACCGTCATTATTAATGTCTGCTATTGTAGATCC
>DFBO01000281.1:0-205 GCA_002366675.1 Flavobacteriaceae bacterium UBA3078 | reverse complement strand
CCTGTAAATAAAAGGTCTTGTAATCCGTCATTATTAATGTCACCAACAGAAATACCACCACCATTGAATAAATATTCATATGAAAGTATGTTTATCTGAGCATCTTGAGTAATTGTATTTTTAAAATCTATCCCTGTTTCATCTACTAACTTGTTTAAAAACAGAAATGCTTCAGTTTCATTTTCAACAGAATTAATTGCCTCCG
>DFBO01000016.1 GCA_002366675.1 Flavobacteriaceae bacterium UBA3078 | reverse complement strand
AACACCTCATAAAATTTATGCTTAAATTTGAACTAGTACGAACTGACAAACATTTTAACAAACCGATTTGCTACCACCGAAAAATCTCCGATTTTCCAATCGCACAAATCTTATAAAAATCCGTTGTGCACTATTCAGGAACGAAAAAAAAATGAATGTATGAAAAGAATAATTTATCTATTTTTATTATTGTTAATTTCAAGTTGTAAGACAACTCAAAATAAAATAGTGAAAAACGACACAAATGAAATAAAGATAGAGATTAATAATAATATTGAAACAATTGGAATAATTCTAAATCTATCCTTTGTTGGAGATTTTATTTTAGAACGTAGTAGAAAAGGAAGAAATTACGAATTTACAAGACTTGTAAGGAGAGAGTTTGAAGCATATAAAAATCATAAAGCAGTCAATAATTTTAATAAAATAAAAGATAATAAATTAGCAATTTTCGGACATTATTATTACGGTTTGTCATTTTCAGAATTACCAGAGATGATTAAATTACAACCAAATTTTGATGAATTCTATGGCAATGATAGTTTAAACAGGAAAGAAATAGACAGTATTTTAACTGAATTTGACAAATCAGTAAGAGAATTTTATAAAGATGCTAAACTTGATGCTTTTTTTGCTAAAAATAAAGATGTTTATACATCAGTTTTAAAAGAAACGAAAAATGCTATTCCGAATAATATTATTTCAATAATGGAAAAATATTTTGGTAATTACAAAAATGAATATGTTATTGTTCCTTCTTTAACTATTCCTGTAGGCTGGAATTTTGGACCAAAAATGAAAATAGATAATAAAACCGTATTTTACTATGTAACTGGACCAGCAGAAGATATGAAGCCAGTAAGAACTAAATTTAGCGAAATCAAACAAACAGACAGTTTAGGTTTTGAAAATTCAAGGTATTATAGAGAATTAGCAATTCACGAATTTGGACATTCATTTGTAAGGTTTATTGATAAAGTTAAAAATAAGAAACTTTGGCAAAGTCTTTCATATTTAAATAATGATAAATTAAAAAAGGATTTTAAAAAAATAGGAGAAGGAACTGAATGGAGTACCATTTTTGAAGAACATTTAGTAAGAGCAAATGAAATTATGATTTGGCGAGAAATGGGTAAAACAGAAATGGCAGATGAAAAGTTAGAATACGAATACAATAAAGAAGGAGTTCTCTATATCCGAGAATTTGTAAAATCACTTGAAAAATATCGAATTAATAAAAGGAAATATAAAACGTTTGAAGACTATTTTCCAAAATTGATTACAGACTTGAAAGAAATAAAAAACGAATAAGAACAGTGCACAACACCATATAAAATTAATGCTTGAGTTTTTTTTTAACCGAAGTTTTGGCATATTTACAAAGTCCGCAAAATTTTCAAATTTTGTATTCAAAGGAAAAATAAGGTAAAATTTAAAAAATTCTGCTAAGTGCTAAACCCGAAAATTATTGTATTTTTAACCAGCACTAACTTTATACCAAACGTTGGCATACATATCGACAGAAAATTATAAAACCTGATAATAATATTATAAATCAAATAAAATGGCTTTAATAAATTGTACAGAATGCGGAAAAGAAATTAGTGACAAAGCTGAGAGTTGTCCGAGTTGTGGAATGAAAATAAATAATAATAAAGGATGTAGCTCTGCGATGTTATTAGTTTGGGCAGCATTATTTGGAGTATTTCTCTATATTTATTTTGGTTTTTTTAGTGGAAATTCGACAAATGATTATGACGGAATAATTTCTGATAGTAAAACATATAGTTATGAATGGAGAAGTCCTGGAGGAACTGAATATGTTGATTTTGGAAAAATAATTGTAAAGAATAATATTAGAGTCTGCGGAGAATATAAAGTAAAAGAAATGCAAAGAAATGAGTTTTTAATAGCTTGTACATCAGATGGAGATAATTGGGAATATTTTGTGATTTATCCAAATCTTGACAAAATTTACAGAGCAAATGATGAAATGATTAAAGGAATTGATGCTCCGAGATAAATACGTATGCCAACACCGTACAAACTTAATTGCTAGGTTTTAGCACACTTACGAAAATCCTCACGGATTTTCTTGGTCAGTAATTATTTACTAAATTTAGTGTTTAAAACACGCAACTAAAGCTTGTACAAAACCGTTGTAAACAATTATGAAACGAATTATTTACATATTACCATATTTAATTTTATCCTTAAATTTTTCAATCGCTCAAACAAATAACAATTTGGAATTGAAACTTTTGGAATATGATAATCTTTCACAAAAAAGGATGTATGAAATTATTGTTGATGACTATCAATACCTTCAACTGATTGAGACTCAAAATGGAAAATTCAAAGGAATTATAAAGCATTGTGTCTGGAAACTTGATAACGTAGAAAAAAGTAAAAAATTAATTGAAAAAAAAATTAACATTCCAGAGGAACTTGTAAAAAAACTAATGAATGATCTAAGACAAAACAATTTTGAGAATATCCCTGAATGTACCGAGCAAGATGGATGTATAACAGACTTAAAAGGAAGTACAACTTACTTCAACATATATACTAATCAAATTAATAGGTCTATTTCATTTTTGAAAGTTGAGCCAAAATACCAACTATACAAGAAATTAAATATACCTACCTCCGTAATACAAGCACGAAAAATTTTAAAATTAACATATAATGAAATCGATTTAAGAATTCTTTTTGAAAGTTTTACTCGTAAATTACCTTCTGGAAAATATAAGTATGGGTATAACACTATGGAAATAAAAAAATTTGGAAAGACTGATATGTAAATAAGTAAAACATAAACTAATATCGAATCAACCAATTAAATAGAATAAATAACTGTTTACAACACCTCATAAAATTTA
>DFBO01000121.1 GCA_002366675.1 Flavobacteriaceae bacterium UBA3078 | reverse complement strand
AAAAAACAAATGCCTTTCAATCTAATAATAATATTTTAATTCACGATAAATCTACAATTAATTCCAAACCACAACTAGAAATTTTTGCAGACGATGTAAAATGTTCTCATGGGTGTACAATTGGACAGTTAGACGAAAACGCTATGTTTTACTTGCGTTCTCGTGGCATTCCTGAAAAAGAAGCCAAAGCCTTATTAATGTATGCGTTTAGTAATAATGTATTAAGTTCTGTGAAAATACCAGAATTAAAACAACGAATTAATAGAATAATTGCTACTAAACTAGGTGTTAATATAGGATTTGATTTATAAAGCTATGTTCAACATAGAAACCATAAGAAAAGACTTCTCCATACTTTCAAGAAAAGTACATGGTAAACCTTTAGTGTATTTAGACAATGGAGCAACGTCTCAAACACCTATTCAGGTTATTGATGCTATTGTAGATTATTATTCAAATTACAACGCAAATATTCACAGAGGTGTTCACACTTTAAGTCAAGAAGCTACCGATAAATACGAAGAAGCTAGGCACAAAATTCAAGCTCATTTTAATGCCAAACATGCGCATGAGATTATTATGACTTCTGGCACCACAGAAAGTATCAATTTAGTAGCTCATGGATTTGCATCCTTATTAAAAAAAGATGATGAGATTATTGTTTCAGCTTTAGAACACCATAGTAATATTGTGCCTTGGCAAATGTTATGTGAAAAAACTGGAGCTAAACTAAGAGTTATTCCTATGAATGAAACAGGCGAATTAGTCATGGAAGAATTCGACAAACTCGTTTCTAATAAAACGAAACTGGTATTTGTAAATCATATTTCAAACGCATTGGGAACGATCAATCCAATTGAAGACATTATTGAAAAAGCACACCAAGTCAATGCTGCTGTTTTGGTTGATGGTGCTCAAGCCTGTCCTCATTTAAAACCAGATGTTCAAGCTCTTGATATCGATTTTTACGTAGCTTCAGCTCATAAAATGTGTGGACCAACAGGAGTTGGCATGCTCTACGGAAAAGAAGAATGGCTAAACAAGTTACCTCCTTATCAAGGTGGTGGCGAAATGATTGCTGAAGTTTCATTCGAAAAAACAACTTATGCCAACTTGCCTCATAAATTTGAAGCTGGAACACCTAATATATGTGGTGGTATTGCTTTTGGTGCAGCTATCGATTATTTAAATGCTATTGGTTTCGATGAAATTTCAACTTATGAGCATGATCTTTTAGATTACGCTACTAAGAAACTTTTAGAAATAGAAGGCTTAAAAATTTATGGAACTTCTAAAAATAAAACATCTGTTATTTCATTTAATTTAGATGGCATTCATCCATACGATGTTGGAACAATTTTAGACAAAATGGGAATTGCTGTTAGAACTGGTCATCATTGTGCACAACCTATTATGAATTTCTATAAAATTCCAGGAACCGTTCGAGCATCTTTTGCATTTTATAATACAAAAGAAGAAATTGATATTTTGGTTGAAGGAGTAAAAAAAGCCAAAATGATGCTTTCATAACCTTAACTTTTTGGCAATCATTTTATTAACATCCAGTGGATGTTTTTTTTGGTTTAAACGAAAAATACGCTTTTTGCATTTCATCGAAAAAATGATAATTTTTTTATGGATATCAGAAAATTTTTACAGAAAAAATATATATTCATCAAAATTTTAACCAAATAATCCCAAGTATGAAAAAAGTATTTTTAGGAATGGCTGCTTTAGCCATGTTATTTACATCTTGTAATGACGATCAAAATTCAATTGAAAACACAGATCAATCAAAAGTTGATATGAGTGACTTTTATGTTTACACTGATGCAGATGTAGATGAAACATCAAGACTTGCACAAGGCAAAAATAAATCTTGCTACTCTATGGTAAATCTAAACAGACAATTAAATGAAGATTCTAGTTTAGAACAAAGGATGTTTGACATTGAATATGATACTCGATCACTAATAACTGGTAAAAAACCCAGTGGAAACGGAAACGGAAATGGTGGAGGACCTGGTGGAGGTGGCTCTGGTGGAGGTGGAGAAGTTACTGGTGTAATAAACATTCCTGTATATGTTCATGTAATATATAGTAACTCAACTGAAAACATAAGTAGCACACAAATAAACTCTCAAATTAATGTATTAAATGATGATTTTAGAGCTTCAAATAACGATGTCAATCAAGTTCCTTCAGAATTTGCTGGTGTTGTAGCCGACTCTGAAATTAACTTTACATTAGCTGGTACTTTTAGACATTCAAATTCAAGAACATCTTGGGGAACTAATGATGCTATGAAATCAGCTTATCCTCCAGTTACACCAAGTACACACCTAAATATTTGGGTATGTAATATTGGAGGTGGTATTTTAGGATATGCACAATTTCCTGGAGGAAGTTCTTCAACAGATGGTGTTGTAATTTCTCCACAATATTTTGGAAATACAGGTTATGTGTCTGCTCCTTATGATGAAGGTAGAACTGCTACTCATGAAGTAGGACATTACTTAAACCTACGTCATATTTGGGGAGATGGTAGATGTAACAGAGATGATTTTGTTGCTGACACACCAACTTCTGATGCTCCTAACTATGGTTGCCCTTCTTATCCAACTGTTAATTGTCGTTCAAACGATATGACAATGAATTATATGGATTATGTTGAAGACGGTTGTATGTACATGTTCTCAGAAGGTCAAAAATCTAGAATGCGTGCTTTATTTGCATCAGGTGGACCTAGAGCTGCAATGGCTAACTAAAAAAATCATATATAAATTTAAAAGACGCCAACTTTGGCGTCTTTTTTGTATATTATATTTACATCTAAATAAAAATATGATATCAAATGAAAATTCTTACTCTAATACTTACCATTTCTACTTTTACATCTTGTTGCAACACCAAAGGCGTACATGCTATGCAAGACAATAAGAAATCTATCAATACCATTACAGAAAAGTACGTAGTTTCTAATATTGGAAACGAAAACGTTTCAGAGCATCACCTAACGCTACAATTTAATGATAGCACAAATACTGTTTCTGGATTCTCTGGTTGTAATCGTTTTTCTGGTAGTTATAAAATAACTGGAAATAGCATTTCATTTGGCCCACTGGCTTCAACAAGAATGGCATGTATGGATAAAATAAATAAAATTGAAATGAATATGCTTGAGGCACTCTCTAAGGCTAATTCGTTTACTATAGAAAACCAAAATTTAATACTACTTAATGGTGACGATGTATTGCTAGATGCCAAACAAGATAATAGCTTTATCATAGAATACACTGCTCTTTCAAGAGGCTTGTTTAATCAATATATTTTTGAAAATAACAAAATAACTGTTCAAAAAGATAGAACATCAAGTCCAACAAGTATTGATTGTACTCAAGAAGAATCTGATGCGATTATAGAAATATTAAAGTCTTTAAATTTAGAAGAGCTTAAAACTTATGAAGCCCCAACCGAGAAAAGACTCTATGATGGTGCAGCTATAGCCACATTAAAGATTACTCATCAAGGAAAAACATACCAAACTCCAGAATTTGACCATGGAGATCCTAACAAAGAAATGACTCCATTAGTAAATGCCATTTTAAAGCTCTCTGAAAAGAAGCAAAAAATTGATTAGTACCTTTTCTTATTGTATTTTTACATAAAATAAAAACAGTGAATATTCAAGACATACAGAACGAAATTATTGATGAATTTTCCATGTTTGAAGATTGGGAAGAACGCTATCAATATATGATTGATTTAGGTAAAACCTTACCACTAATAGACGAGCAATTTAAAACCGAAGACAACACTATAAAAGGCTGTCAAAGTAAAGTATGGGTTCATGCAGATTTAATTAATGAAAAAATTGTTTTTACTGCAGATAGTGATGCTATTATTACCAAAGGAATTATTGCCATTTTAATTCGTGTGTTTTCTAATCAAAGTCCAAAAGACATTATAGAAGCCAACACAGGTTTTATTGATGACATTGGCTTAAAAGAACATTTATCGCCAACTCGTGCAAATGGTTTGGTGAGTATGATTAAACAATTAAAAATGTATGCCATTGCATACCAAACACAATTGCAATAATGAGTGAAACAAATATAGATACAACAGAATTAGGCGAAAAAATAGTTCGCGTGCTTAAGACCATTTATGATCCAGAAATACCAGTAGATATTTACGAATTAGGATTAATTTACGATGTTTTTGTAAATGAAGATTATGAAGTAAAAGTTTTAATGACACTTACTACACCTAATTGTCCTGTTGCTGAAACTTTACCTCTAGAGGTTGAAGAAAAAGTAAAATCTTTAAACGATGTGAAATCGGCTGAAGTAGAAATAACATTCGATCCACCTTGGACACAAGAACTAATGAGTGAAGAAGCTAAATTAGAACTTGGAATGCTGTAAATATTTTACAACAAAAAACATACATTGAAAGAGGAAATAATAAATCGCGTTACGAATAGCAAATTAGCTGTCTTAGATCTTGAAGACTATTATCCGGAAGGAAAACGTGTTTTAATTGATATTAAAGACTGGTTATTTGATGGTTTTGTATTGCGTGAAAAAGATTTTAGAGAACACATAAAACAGCATAATTGGTCTCAATATCAAGATAATTACGTGGCACTAACTTGCTCAACTGATGCCATTATTCCAGCTTGGGCTTACATGCTAATTATTCTTGAATTAGAGTCTATCTCTAAAAAAACTATTATTGGAGATCTTGAGACTCTTGAATCTTCCATTTATCAAGACATTATTATTTATTTAAATTTAGACGTTTTTAAAAACAAACCAGTAATTATAAAAGGCTGTTCAAACAAACCAGTTCCAAGAAATGCTTTTTTGATGATTACTGAAAAACTAAAACCTATAGCTACTTCCATTATGTATGGAGAAGCTTGTTCATCTGTTCCTTTGTTTAAAAAGTCTAAGAACTAATTAAGTGTCACTTGTAGTTTTGGTGGTTTAATATTTCAAAAATTTTTGTTTAATCTATTCTAAGCTATATATTTGCAGGCTTTAATTTATCTAATAATCCCTTAAAGACATTTAAAATGAATAAAAAAATACTTTCAGTCCTTATTTTAGTTTTTACTATTTCAACAGGATTCGCCCAAACAAAAGAAGAGTTGAAAGCTGAAAAAGCAGCTAAAAATGATTCTATTAAAACATTACAAGCAGATGTAGATGCTTTACAGAAACAAATTGACACTTATCCTGGCTGGAAATTTGGTGCTTTTGGTACAATTGGAGCTAGTTTTTCAAATTTCAACAATTGGTATGGTCAAGGTTCTCCTAACAATTCAGCAGGTAACATAACTATTACAGTAAACCCTCATGCCAAATTAGATAGAGAAAAATACTTCTGGTATAATACGGCTAACATTAATTTAAGTTGGGTGAAATTTGATGACAAAGATGACCCTAATGATGATGATAATTTTAGAGAATCTAGCGATGTCTTTAATATAACATCTCTTTTTGGTTATAAAGTAGCTAAAAATTTAGCTGCTTCAACTTTAGCAGAATACAGAACAACATTAATTAATAATTTTAACGATCCTGGTTATTTAGATCTTGGTGTTGGTATTACATGGACTCCAGTTGAGAATTTAATGGTAGTTGTACACCCTTTAAACTATAATTTTGTTTTTGCTGATAATGATGCCATTTTTGAATCTTCTTTAGGTGCTAAAGTGGTTGCAAATTACAATCGTGATTTTGGTGGTTTAAAATTCAACACAAATCTTTCAGCTTTTATGAGTTATGAGGATTCTAATTTATCTAACTGGACATGGATTAACTCTTTAAGTTATACGGTTTGGAAGGGTATTGGTCTTGGTTTTGAGTTAGGATTAAGAGACAATAAACAAGAAGCCCTTAATTACGCTTTTGGACAATGGAAACCAGTTACAGAAGCTAAACCAACTTTTGAAAATGTTGATAACGACTTACAAGTTTACACGACGTTTGGTTTAAGTTATAATTTCTAATACTATTTAAAGCTTATATAAAAGCGCACTTGTGCGCTTTTATTATTTGTAGCTATTATAGTTAAACTTTATAAATGATGAAAAAATTAATTCTTCTATTTCTAATTTTAATTACATGTAACCTTATAAAAGGACAAACTGAAGATACGGATACTGCATCCGACTCTTTAGATGGTTGGTCTCATGATGGCAAAATAACTCTTCTTATTAACCAATCAGCATTTTCAAACTGGCAACCAGGAGGCGATAACAATCTTGCGGCCAATTTAGGTATTAACTATGATTTTGATTACAAAAAAGGGGCTTGGCTATGGGATAGTAAAATATTAGCTAGTTATGGCATTACTATTAATGATGATGATGGTATGCGTAAAACCGATGATAGATTAGAACTTAACTCAGTAGTTGGACGTGCTATGAAAAAAGAGTATTGGAGTTTTTCATTTTTTATGAACTTTAGGACTCAATTTAGTAATGGTTATGACTATAATGAAGATTTTAACGGTGATAATGAAGGTTTTCCAACGTCAGGGTTTTTTAAACCTGCCTATTGGAGTTTTGGACCTGGATTTTTATGGAAAAAAAACAAAAACTTACATGCCAACTTTTCACCTTTAACCTCTAAATTTACATTTATAACCAGTGAAATATATACAATAAATGACGATGACATGAATAATGTATATTACGAATCTAGTAATGATATAGAAACCTATGGTGTCGCTCCTGGCAAAAAAATGTTATATGAATTTGGATTTAATTTTCGTGGCTATTACAAGTTTGACATCATGAAGAATATTTCTATGGAAAATATCTTGAATTTATATTCTAACTATTTAAACAAGCCTCTAAATGTTGATATAGATTACACGATGAATATTGTTATGAAAATAAATGATGTCTTTTCGACAAATCTTACTTTCCAGACAATATACGATGACAATTCATTTCAAGGGTTCCAAATTCGTGAAGTATTTGGTTTAGGTATAAATGTTGGTTTCTAACAAAGAATCAAACTAAAAGCGTCAAATTTCACACTTTTAGTTTGATTCTTCGCTGTAATCCGGATATAAGAAATGATTATATGGAAAACGTGTTACATGTATTTCTCGAACTTCATCGTAAACCCGTTTTTTAAAATCGTCTATATTTTCTTTATTAAGCGCAGAAATAAACAAAGCGTTTTTACCTACTCGATTCATCCAAGTCTTTTTCCATTCTTGTAATGTATAATGAACTTCCGTTCTTTCAGCAATTAAATCAGTTTCATCAAAAGGTTCTGGGTGATAGGCATCAATTTTATTAAACACCATAATAACAGGCTTATCCGAACTGCCTATCTCTCCTAAAATCTTATTTACTGAATCTATATGATGTTCGAAATTTGGATGAGATATATCCACGATATGAAGTAATAAATCAGCCTCTCGAACTTCATCTAGTGTGCTTTTAAAACTTTCAACCAATTGGGTAGGCAACTTTCTAATAAACCCAACAGTGTCACTTAATAGAAAGGGCAAATTCTGAATAACCACTTTTCTAACAGTCGTATCTAAAGTTGCAAATAACTTGTTTTCGGCAAAGACATCACTTTTACTAATCACATTCATTAAAGTTGATTTCCCTACATTGGTATAACCAACTAAAGCCACACGAACCATTTTTCCACGATTTCCTCGTTGTATAGCCATTTGCTTATCTATGGTCTTTATTTTTGCCTTTAGAAGTGTAATTTTATCTCTAACAATACGTCTATCTGTTTCAATTTCTGTTTCTCCTGGTCCACGCATTCCTATTCCTCCTTTTTGTCGTTCAAGATGCGTCCACATACCTTTTAAACGAGGTAATAAATATTCACATTGCGCTAATTCTACTTGAGTTCTAGCATAACTAGTTTGAGCCCTTTGAGCAAAAATGTCTAATATTAAATTGGTTCTGTCTAAAACTTTACATTCTAATATTTTGCTAATATTTCGTTCTTGAGCAGCAGATAACTCATCATCAAAAATAGCTGTACCAATCTCATTTTCGCTAATAAATTTTCTAACTTCTTCCATTTTACCTGTCCCAATAAATGTTTTTGGGTTAGGCATATCCATTTTTTGAGTGAATCTTTTTATAACTTCACCACCTGCAGTAAAAGTTAAAAACTCCAGCTCGTCTAAATATTCTTTAGACTTGGCTTCATCTTGATCTTTAGTTACAACACCAATTAAAACAGATTTTTCTAAAACAAAGTCTTTCTTCTCTATCATACTTTTAATTAAAGGGTAAAGTTACATAATTGTAAGCATTTTAATTTTTATATTTTTATACATTATTAAATTTTATGAGTACAATCAAGAAACATACTATAGCATTTTACAATACAGAGAATCTGTTTGATATTTACGATAGTGAAAAAACCAATGACTCCGATTTAACACCAACTGCAGACAAAAGGTGGACAGCTAAACGTTTTGGAGAAAAAATAAATAAAATTGGATTTGCTATTTCAAATATTGGCATGTTAGAAACCAATAAACATCCTGCAATAATAGGGTTAGCTGAGGTTGAAAATGCATCTGTTATTAAAAATTTAATCGCATCAAAGTACTTAAAGAATTTCAAATATCGTTTTATTCATTATAATTCTAAAGATGAACGAGGGATTGATGTCGCTTTGGTTTACGATACTTCAGTTTTCAAAGTAGAAACATCTAAACCTTATTCTATAGAATTATTTAATAATGCTTACAAGGCAGATTATACTAGAGATATATTATTGGTTTCTGGATTTCTAGACGACGTTAAAATTCATTTAATAATTAATCATTGGTCTTCCAGAAGAGCAGGAGAAAAAGAGACAGAACACAAACGCTTAGCAGCTTCAAACAAAGTAGCAGAGATTATTTCATCCCTACAAAATGATGATTCCAATTCGAAAATTATTGTTATGGGAGATTTTAATGAAGAGCCTAATAGCTATAATGTTAAACGCTTAGTTGATGGTTTAAAATTATTTAATCCAATGGAAGGCTTTCAAAGTTACAAAAGAGGAACTGTAACTCACAAACGAAAATGGCTTGTATTTGATCAGATTTTTTTTACAAATAATTTAATTGAACCTGAAGAAGACAATTTAAAGTTTGAACAAGCGAATATTTTTGATGCCCCTTTTTTAAAAAACTCAAATGGTAGGCATAAAGGCTCACCTTTTAGAACTTATATTGGAAAAAAATATCATGGAGGATTTAGTGATCACTTTCCAGTTTACATTATTTTAAAAAAGTGAAATTTAAACAGCTTGCCAAATAATAAAGGCCAATAGAATACACGCTATTGGCAATAGCCATAATAAATAAATAGAATAGTTAGCTGATTTCTTTTTAAGCATTTTGGCATTTAGTACTTTACGTTTTCTGCCTGCATACTGCATCCAATTTTTAAAGAATATAAAAATAGAAACCATTATAAAAAGAATCCAAGCTTTATCTTGAGACATGGTTTCCATATTCATTTGCTTAAAAAATCCAGCAAAAAACACTCCTAAAACTAATACTAAAGCACATTGTAATATAGAAATATAGGCAGTTGCTATCTGGTTAGCTTTTTTGCTTTTAGCATCTTTATAATGCTTAAATACATTGAAAAATAATGAATCGAAAATTGACATTGATTATGTTGGTCTAAAATTAAAAAACCTGCTAGAGTTCTAGCAGGTTTTAAAATATTTAATTAAAAGCAAAAATTAATTAGCTAATACTTTATAGTTATCTATTTGGTATGCACCATCAAGAGTTTCGTCTGTACCAGATCCTGTAACTTTAAAAGCTACATAAACTGTTCCAGAATAATCAGAGATATCAATTAATCCAGAATCAATAAACTCGTACCAAGAATTTGATTGTGATGGTACATTTGCTGAGATAGGTTCCCAAGTAGCACTTAATACATCTGAACCATCAAAATCTGTAGAAACAAAAACTTCTAAAGTGTTATCTGGAGAATCTAAATGATGTTGTGCAGCTTCAAAATTAAAGAAAGCATTATCAAGAGTTGACATATCGATACTAGGAGCTATTAACCAAGCAATATTTACATCATCACCAGAACCATATGTGCTAAATTCTGTATAACCATTCCCTTGATATACTTTTTCACGCCATACTCGAGATCCTTCTTCTGCAAAATTGGTCCAATCAGGGAAATCTAAATCGGTATTATTTACAGCTGATTGAAAATCTTCATCAACAAGAACTGTAAAATCATTAATATTTAAAGGTGTACATCTTGTACCATTAAAATCAACATCATCTGTAGAGTTTAAAGCTAAAACAAGACCAGATCCATCATAGGTTTTATTAACTACAGCAGAAATAGAACCATTGTCAACTGGCAACAACTCATCTCTAAAAGAAGCAAAGCTACTAGTTTCTAACTGAAAAGCAGAATATCCAAAACCTTCGCAAGCTTGTAAAGTTCTTTTAGTGTCGAAATCTTGCATTGGATCAAAATAGCGCTTACCTATTAAATTATCTGCAAACTCTACATCATTAACCTGAACAAATAATCCAGCATGACCTGAATTAATTTGTGAAAAAGTTACATTAAGTGGAACAATTTCTTCCGTAGTTGTTGATCTGAAAACATGAGTGCTTTTTTGAATATTCCCTAAACTTGTTACTGTTGTTCCATATTGGTCTGTTTCTGTTCCACCACCAATAGTAATTACACCATTCTCTATGCGCTCTTCTCCAACATAAAGGTCTTTTAAGCTAACATATACTTCTCTTCCAAAATTAAACTGATTGTAAGTATCAACTTCATTTAAAATAATTTTAACTGCTATAGCTGGGTTTGAAGGGCTGTCTTGAATAAAGAATTCTTTAAAAAAGTTTCCTGTTTTATCTGAAGAAGAAACATA
>DFBO01000234.1 GCA_002366675.1 Flavobacteriaceae bacterium UBA3078 | reverse complement strand
ATTTGATGTAATAGCATGGTTATTCTGTCTATTCCCATACCAAAAGCAAAACCAGAATATTCTTTAGAGTCAATGCCACAGTTTTCAAGAACATTTGGATCTACCATACCACACCCCATTATTTCTAACCAACCTGTTCCTTTTGTAATTCGGTAATCTGTTTCTGTTTCAAGTCCCCAATACACATCTACTTCTGCACTTGGTTCTGTAAATGGAAAGTAAGAAGGACGTAATCGAATTTTAGATTTCCCAAACATTTCGGTAGTGAAGTATTGAAGCGTTTGTTTTAAATCTGCAAAGCTTACATCTTTATCAATATATAAACCTTCTACTTGGTGGAAAAAACAATGAGAACGTGCCGAAATAGCTTCGTTTCTATAAACGCGACCAGGAGAAATGGTTCTAATTGGTGGTTTATTGTTTTCCATATAACGAACTTGTACCGAACTGGTATGCGTACGCAATAAAATATCAGGATTTGTTTGAATAAAAAAAGTGTCCTGCATATCTCTTGCTGGATGATATTCAGGTAAATTTAAAGCTGTAAAATTGTGCCAATCGTCTTCAATTTCTGGACCTTCACTTACGTTAAATCCAATACGTGAAAAGATATCAATAATCTGATTTTTAACAATAGATATTGGGTGTCTTGCACCAATCTCTATAGGTTGACCTGGACGAGATAAATCGCCATAAACACCATGAACTTCTTCTTTGTTATCAAGTTCTTCTTTTAAAGTATTGACTTTATCTTCAGCTGTTTTTTTAAGTGCATTAATAACCTGACCAAATTCTTTTTTCTGGTCGTTTGCTACATTTTTAAACTCTTTAAAGTAGTCGTTAAGCAATCCTTTTTTGCCTAAATATTTTATACGGAAAGCCTCAACTTCATCCATGGATTTCGCTTGAAATGCTTCAGCTTCAGCTATTAAATCTTTAATTTTATCTATCATGACATCATTAATAATGCGTGCAAATTTAATAAATTTTAATCAATGAACTGTGTTTCTAGAAAGTAACTCACTATAGCTTCTTTCATTAAAATACTTTGTTCACCTGCTTTTAAATTAGGCAAGACTTCTTTCACTTTGTAATGTGGCCAACCATCTTCGTCAAAAAAATCGAATTCATAAAAACCATAAGGTTCTAAAAGTCTGCAAATAGCAATGTGCATGAGATCTAGTTTATGGTCTTTTTTAAATTTTTTATTTAATTGACCCAATTCTTGTACACCAATTAAATAGATAATGGCATCTAAATCTAAAACATCTCCATCTGCAAATTGACTTGATAGTTTGTTTACTATCAAATTCCATCGTTGTTTTAATTGCTCGTCTCTTGACATAATAATTATAAAGTTGCAAAGTTAATTTATATTTGTTTAAAATCTATTAATATGAATGTTTTAGATATTGTATTGGCAGCCTTATTACTTTTTGGTTCTGTAAAGGGTTTTTTAAAAGGATTTTTTGTAGAGATTGCATCTTTGGTTGCTTTAATTGCAGGTGTTTATGGGGCAATTCATTTTAGTAATTATGCTTCAGAATTTTTAATGGAACATGTAGAATGGAGTGAGAAAACAGTAAACATAACTGCTTTTGCAATAACTTTTATTATTATAGTGTTGGCCATTTCTTTAGCAGGAAAGGCGTTAACAAAATTAGCAGATTTTGCAGCTTTAGGGTTTTTTAATAAAATTCTAGGTGCTGTTTTTGGAGCACTAAAAATTGGTTTGATATTAAGTATTGTCTTAATTATTTTTGATAAAATGAATAAAACCATTGCATTTGTAGACAAGCAGAATATCGAAGAATCAGCTCTTTATTCTCCTGTAAAATCTTTAGCTCCATCAATATTCCCTAGTATTATTCATATAGGAACTGAAGAGGATTTAGAAACAGAAACTTCTGATTCTGAATAGCAAGAATGTCTTATGATAACTTATTAATAATGGTTTCTAAATTAAAAAGCCACTCTATAAGAGTGGCTTTTTTGATAATTTAAAAATTCATTATGCTACATCTTTAACGTTTCCTTTAATCCAAGTAACACAGTCTTTAAAGTTTTTGAAAATATGCTCTTCTGAAATAAAATCTGGAATAATATCAATTCGTTCCATCATGTATCTTGGTTGCTTTAATAAGCCTACAAAAAGAACATTGATATTTTTCTTTTTTAAATCTTGTAACATGTCTTCCATAGCATACAATCCAGATTGATCCATATATTGCATGCGTCCTAAACGCATAATGACATATGATGCTGCATCCGGAATTTGACCTGTAAGTTGCTGAAAATCACTAGTAGAACCAAAAAACAAAGGTCCTTTTAAATGTTTGATAAATACTTCTTCTTTCAATCGGTGTGGAAAATCTATTTCATCTTTCCAGGCTTCTTCATTTAAAGGTTTTACATCACTTCTTTCTGCAGTTAAATCTCCAATTTTTTTCATAAACATTAAAGAAGCAATAACTAATCCTATACCAACTGCATATACTAGATTCCAGAATGTAGATAGAAGTAGAACAATTATCATTATTAATACTTCTGAACTCAATTTAAGAGGTCCTAATTTAATGTCTTTTGGTAAACTAGGAATTGCTTTAAGACCTTTATAATCCATAACTCCAATACCAACTGTTATTAATATTCCAGCTAATACAGCTGCTGGAATTTTTGATGCTATTGGTCCAAGTCCTAATAAGATGATTAAAAGCATAACACCAGCAATCATACCAGATAGTTTTGTTTTTCCTCCTGATGAGATATTAACAACTGTTCTAATAGTAGCTCCAGCCCCTGGAAGACCTCCAAAAATGGCGGCAATACTATTTCCAATTCCTTGACCAACTAATTCTTTATTGGGTTTGTGTTTTGTTTTTGTCATATTATCTGCAACAACACTTGTAAGTAACGAATCTATTGCTCCTAATAAAGCCAAGGTTAGTGCAGTAAATATATATGGCATAATACTACTTAAACTAAAGGATGTAAATATCTCTAAATTAGGAATTGGTAATCCACTAGGAATTTCTTCAATAGGTCTATAATCTAGTCCAAATCCTACTGCAATTCCAGACATGACTATTAATGCAACCAATGTACTTGGAACAGCTTTGGTAATTCGTTTAAAACCATATATAATAAAAATAGTCCCTAAAGCTAGAATAAGTTCAAGCCAACTAATATTTTGTACAGCTCGAGGCAATGCTTTTATAGCGCCTAATGCTCCAGAAGTTTCTTTAGCTGCAAGAGTTTGTGATTCTTTTAATATGGCTTCTTGCGAAATCTCTCCAGCTCTAAAAATGGTTTCTTTAAAATCTTCTAAAACTAAAATCCCTTCTCCAGCTTCTTCTTTTAGGATGTTTTCTAAAATAACTTCTTCTGCTTGTGGTTTAAATTGATTAACAAACTCAGCATCCTCTTTTGGATAATAACCTAATGAAGGTAATACTTGAGTTAATAAAATAATAACTCCAATGGCAGTCATAAATCCAGAGACTACAGGGTATGGAATATACCTAATGTATTTTCCTAATCCCAAAGCACCAAGGCCAATTTGCATTAATCCTGCTAATAGGAAAACGGTTAAAATAACTGGTAAGGCTTTATTTACATCACCATCATTAACAGCTATAATTCCTGCAATTACTACCATACTAACAGCTGTCATAGGAGCAGTTGGTCCAGATATTTGTGTGTTTGTTCCACCAAAAAGTGAAGCAAAGAAGCTAATAAAGATAGCTCCATATAATCCAGCAGTTGGACCTAACCCAGAAGACACACCAAAGGCTAAAGCCAAAGGTAGGGCAACAATTCCAGCAGTAATACCACCAAAAGCATCTCCTTTTATATTTGAAAATAAGTTTTTCATTTTTTATGTTTTAACGTTCTTTAAAAATTTACGAATGTGATAATATTTAATTGATCTCTATTACTGGTTTCAAAAAATTGGTTCATATAACCTAGTTCTATTTTTACAGAATTACTTATTTTGTAACCAATTCCGCCATATAATCGATTTCTATCGAAAATTGGAGATTCTGTATTTAGAAAAATTTCGTTATATGCTGAAAGGTATAGCTTGTTAGTCTCCTTCTTACTTAAAGGAATATTTATACCTAAAAAATAACGAAATCTTAATTTAAAATCATCTTCCACAAATCGTTGTTCAAATCTGTAACGATGTTGCATAGACATTTTTTTAAAATACTGTTTTGTAATTAATTGTTGATACACACGATGTTCATTAACTTGAAATTTGTCATCGCTATCACCAATATAATTTTCTGATAAAATATAACCATAACCAAATAATAAATTGGTTTTTTCAGTAAGATTATATCCTAAACCAACACGTAATAGTAATTGTTCTAAATCGCCAATAGCATTATAATTTCGGTATTGTACTTCGTGATGGAGATTCCATTTAGAGTTTATTTTTTTGTTTCCAAAATAAATCATCCAATTACCAAAATTACTTTCTTGACTAATAGCAAAAACAGGTAGCATCAGCATGAAAACTAATGCAATCTTTTTAATACATATATGTTTATTTAATTCTAACAACTCTTTCTATTTTAATCATAAAAAGTGACTGCACCAGTATTGATGTCATACATAGCTCCAACAATCATTATATCTCCATTATTTTGCATTTCTGCCAAAACATCACTTTCTTCAACAATTTTCTCAATTGTAAGTTGTACATTTTTTTTAGAGACAGAATTAACAAAATTGGAGTTAGCAGAATTTCGTAAACTTTTATCTTGTGGTTCAAGAACTGCATTAACAGCTGGTTTAATTTTTTCCAACATACCAGTTAGGTTACCAAGTTTTGCATCGTCGCATGCACCTTTTACAGCACCACAGCTAGTATGACCTAAAACGACAATAAGTTTTGTTCCAGCTAGTTTACATGCAAATTCCATACTTCCTAAAATATCTGAATTCGCAAAATTTCCTGCTATACGAACACTAAATATATCACCCATACCTTGATCAAAAATTAA
Source organism: Flavobacteriaceae bacterium UBA3078 (assembly GCA_002366675.1). Classification (GTDB taxonomy): domain Bacteria; phylum Bacteroidota; class Bacteroidia; order Flavobacteriales; family Flavobacteriaceae; genus Xanthomarina. The sequence goes on along the minus strand of DFBO01000234.1, from coordinate 3,150 downwards.
TTCGGAAGACACTCTAGAATCAATACAACTTAAAATGGTAGCAAATGGAAATTGACCATTACTCGTGTCTTTTACTTGTTCTAATAAGTTTCTATCGGCTTTTAAATTATTTTGAAATCTTTCGTTACCTTCTTTTAAATGTTCTATTGACATTTCAGGTGTCATTGTTGCTTGTGTTTCTTTAGTATGTGCTTTCATTTTTGATTTTTATATATAGTTAGAAGCCTTTAACCAGTTAATGAGATTAAAAGCAATAAGTTTAATTTTTTAGACAATTAATAAGCCTAATATCTAATAGGCTTATACGTTCTGCTGTGGAGGTGGAGAGATGAGGTTTAAATGAGGTTTTGCGTAATTTTTGTAACAATAACCTAAATTATTTTCGGTAGAAGTAAAAACTAAATCAGATTCGTTAGTTTTTAAATTTGAAAATAAAATCTCTATATCAATTTGTTTTTCGTGTCCTCTTTCTTCTTCTTCAGAAGTTGAGTAAAAGAAAGAAATATCAATCGTATCATCAACCATCATTATAACGGTTGGCGTTACTATAAACAGTAAAAAAATTACTGATAAAAAAATAGAAACTACCTTTTTTGACATGCCATTTTTAAATTAATACGAGCACTAATATAATATTTTAAATATTAACAATGTTGCCTAAACATTAAATCTCACTTAATGCTTTAATATCTTCATTTATTATCCAACCTGTCTTACCATCTGAAAGTTTAATTTTTTTCCAGTTGTTTACTGTATCTAAAATTTGAACCTTAGTACCTTCATGTAAAATAAAGGCTTCAGTACTACGTAAGTTGGGCTCACTTTTAACTTGGCTTTCTTGAGTGAACACTATTGCTGGTCGATTTTTTTTATCTAAATTATACTTATGAAAAGCTAGTGCTAATGTTAAACATGTTAAACCTATACATACCATACTTGCAACAAAAGAAAAACGCTTTTTTGTAGAAGAATAAGCAAAATAATAGAAGAGAAACAGCAAAACAAATAAACAAACAAAGACAACTGAAATTTTTGCCCAAGCATCAAAATTTAACTTGTTAGTAATGTTTTTTAGATAATTGCTTAGACCAACTTCAGGAACAGTGTCTATAGCATCAATAGTCATGTTACGAGCAAAACCAAGGTTGTTTTGTATTACTTTATCGTTTGGATGTAATTGTAAAGCTTTTTCGTAGTAAAAGATACTAGGAGCAATATGATTTAATTTATAATGCGCATTTGCTAAATTAAAATATAATTCGGCAGAATGTTGACCACTATCTAGAATAGTTTCATATTTTAAAATTGCCTGATCAAAATCACCTTGATTATATAGAGCATTTCCTTGTTCAAAAAACGAATCATTTTGAGCTAGCGAAGATGTGCTAATAAAAACAATGTATATGTAAATTAATTTTTTCATATAATTTGTTTGTCTATGGCTGATATTGTTTTGGCTGCTTTATCAAAATCCTGTTGCATCTCTACTTGAGTAATTGGTGTATAACGAGCCAATTCGCAGTTTTGTAAAATAGATAAAAACTCAGTTACTATTTGGCTATCTACTTTTCTTGTAACTAATAATTCTTTAATTTTATCTTTAGTAAAATCACTGGTTTCAATATTAAGTTTTGCTTTTAAGTAATTGTGTAATGCTTTTTCTAGAGCCACATAAAAGGCTTCTTTATTACCTAATGCTTTTTTTGCTTCACTTAAATAGCGTTTTGCTAATTTATCAGCTTTTCTTATTTTATTTCCAGTAACATCTGCAGCTCGTTCTTGTTTTTTCTTTCTTATAATTAATGCTAACGGAATTGCTAAAAAAGGCAATAATAAACCAGTCCAAAAACCTGTAGATTTGAAAAAATAATTCGGATTAATGGATGTTAGGTCGGTTTTTGTTTTTATAAAAGCAAATTGTTGATTGTTTACTACTATAGGTTGTTTGTTATTATTTGTAGATGCTATATTATTATCTGATGAGGTTGTATTGGTAGGTCCTTCAAGGACATTAATAACAATTTCGTTAGAAAAAATACGCTTATAAGATTCTGTTTTCACATCGAAATATGAAAATGAAATACTAGGAATAGGATACTTGCCTTTAAATTGAGGGACAATAGTATAAGCATCAGAAATGCTTCCTTGCATGCCATTTAAATTTGTTGAAACATTTTCTGCATGTTCAGGCTCGAAAACCTCTAAAGAACTTGGTAAGGACAACTTAGGAAGTTCGAATAATTTCAAGTTGCCATTTCCTTTTACTTCAACCCTTGCTTGTAAAGATTCTGAAGCATTTAATTCACTTTTATTAGTAATTACATTAAATTGAAAATCTCCAACTGCACCAGTGAAATCTGAAGGTTTACCAGTTATTGGTAATTCTTTCACATTAATAGATCTGCTACCAGCAGAAATAGTTTTATGTGCTCGTGTCATTAATCTTCCACCAAAAATATCGCGTCTGTTAGTTGGGACTTCAATAGTAACATCTAAACTTAAAGGTTCAATTTCTAGTTTACCTGTTTTTTGAGGGTAAAGCACTGTTTTTCGTAAAACGACATATCTGTAATCTTCTCCTTTATAACTTCCATTTAGGACTTTTAAACCTTTAATATCTATGTTTTGACTCCAAAAATCGTTGTACCTAGGATTGTCTATTTCTCTCCAATTACTAACACCAGTGTCTGGAGAGACATACAGTTTATATACAACTGTTATGGCTTCGTTTAAATAGGGATTGGTATTAGAAATCTCAGCAACAAGATGAATGTTTTTAGAAGCTATTGATTCTGGATTATTTTCATCGTTTGGATTATTAACTGCAGATGTAACAACAATAGTTACTGGATTTGTTTTATAGATTTCTCCATCTATCTCAATAGTTGCTTGATTAATGCGAAAAGAGCCTCTTTTTTTTGGAGACAAGAAATAGCTGTATGTTTTTTTATAAGACCTTTTTCCATTAACCCAAGATGTGCTTACAGCTTGGTTTGGTCCACCAATAACTGTAAAATTTTCGAAACCTGGAGGATTAAAATTATCTCCATCTTTATTCATTTCAAAATCGACACGTAACCTTTCGTTAATCCCAAGTTTCTTCTTGCTTACTTTCGCCTCAAAAGTTATTTGAGCACTAACAAGTGTTGT
>DFBO01000043.1 GCA_002366675.1 Flavobacteriaceae bacterium UBA3078 | reverse complement strand
TATCGATGTAAAAGCATCCTTTATTTCGTAGGTTTTAATATGCTGTTTTGTAGTAACATACAATTCTAATAGAATAGATAGCACAAAAAATGGAATAGCATAATGAATAATGTTTGGAAATTCAGGCATTAGATATGGATTTGAAAGACTAAAGTACAAAATATTTTAAGTATTTTTGAAGATACTATGAATGCAACTTACCAGAAATACATTTTAAATTTCAAACAACCAAGTGGAACTTCCCGAGGGATTTTAAAAATTAAAGAAACTTGGCTTATAACCCTTGAAAAAGATGGTAAAATTGGAGTAGGAGAATGTGGTTTATTTAGAGGCTTAAGTGTAGATGATGTAGCCCATTACGAAGATATATTAAAATGGACTTGCTTGAATATTCATTTAGGCTTGCAAGTTTTATTAGATGAACTTTATAAGTTTCCAAGCATCCAGTTTGGATTGGAAACAGCTTTTAAATCATTTAATAATGAAGATCCATTTAAACTTTTTCCTTCAAATTTCACAGATGGCACAGATTCAATTCCAATAAATGGATTAATATGGATGGGAAGTGAAAGATTCATGAAGCAACAAATTAAAGATAAAATTAAAGCTGGTTTTTCTTGTATTAAAATAAAAATTGGAGCTATAGATTTTCAGACAGAATTAAAGTTGTTAAAATCAATACGAACGGAGTTCTCTTCAAAAGATATTGAATTGAGAGTAGATGCTAATGGTGCCTTTTTACCATCGGAAGCTTTAGAAAAACTAAAAATGCTTTCAGAATTTCAAATTCATTCTATCGAGCAGCCTATAAAACAAGGTCAATGGCAAGAGATGGCGAAACTTTGTGAAGAAACACCATTGCCAATTGCATTGGATGAAGAACTAATTGGCATTTATAATGTAACAAAGAAGCAAGAATTGCTACAAACAATAAACCCACAATATATTATTTTAAAACCAAGTTTAGTTGGAGGGTTTTTAGGAAGTATGCAGTGGATAAATTTTGCCAGTAATCAAGAAATTGGTTGGTGGATAACAAGTGCTTTAGAGAGTAATATTGGTTTGAATGCCATTGCTCAATGGACCTACACCTTGGAAAGTAAGTTTCCTCAAGGGCTTGGTACTGGGAACTTATTTACCAATAATTTTGATTGCCCATTGCAAGTAAAAAATGGTACATTGCAATACAATAACAATAAAAACTGGAATTTTAATATTTAGTATATGTATATAGCTCAAACGTTTCAAGTGCTTCATGATTGGTGGAGATATTTAATAGGTTTAATAATTGTAATAGTTGCTGTCGTTATTGGACAAATACCTTTTACTGTTGCAATATTTATTAAAGCCATGAAAAATGGCGAAAGTATTATTGGAATGGATGAATCTAAAATGATGACTATTTTAGAGTCTAATTTGAATCTGTTTTTAATGCTCCTTTCTTTTGCAATTGGACTTGTTGGACTATTTTTTGTTGTAAAATTTTTGCATAAGCAAAGCATCACCCATTTAACAACAGCTAGGAGTAAGATAGATTGGAAACGAGTGATGTTTGCATTTTTGTTGTGGGGAATTATAAGCTCAGGATTTATATTCTTAGATTATGTAATATCTCCAGAAGATTATGTGATTAATTTTAAGTTGCAACCTTTTTTAATTCTTTGTGTTATAGCAATCCTTTTAGTGCCATTACAAACTAGTTTCGAAGAATATTTGTTTAGAGGCTATTTAATGCAAGGTATTGGCGTGTTAGCTAAAAATAAATGGGTTCCATTATTAACAACTTCTATTGTTTTCGGAATGCTTCATATAGCTAACCCTGAAGTAGATAAACTTGGTTATGGTATCATGGTTTATTATATAGGAACAGGATTGTTTTTAGGTATTATGACCTTGATGGACGATGGTATGGAATTAGCTTTAGGATTTCATGCAGCAAATAATTTATTTACAGCCTTATTGGTTACAGCAGATTGGACTGCTTTTCAAACACATTCTATATTAAAAGATATGTCTGAACCAACTTCAGCTGGATTTGTAGATGTATTTATGCCAGTATTCTTTGTTTTTCCAATCTTATTAATCATTTTTTCGAAGAAATATCATTGGACCAATTGGAACGAGAGATTATTTGGTTCTGTTGAAGAACCTATAGTTGAAGAGGTTTTAGTTGAAGACAACAACGTTTTAGACTAATTATTTTGACACCAACTTATAATAAAGTTCACAATAAATTCAAGTTAAATAATATAACCTACTCACATAAAGAGTTAAAAGAAGTTGCGTATAGTTTTATTAAAGAAGGTAAACAATTTGAAAAATCTCTTGGTGATTTCCTTATAGATTGGCTAGACTCTAAGGATTATATAAATACTAAAACTTCTGGAACCACTGGGAAACCTAAAACCATCAAGATTAAAAAGCAAGCTATGGTATATTCTGCCATTGCAACAGGAAATTATTTTGGTTTAAAGCCAGGAGAAAGAGCTTTACACTGTCTACCAACACAATTTATTGCTGGTAAAATGATGCTTGTTCGAGCTATTATTTTAGGACTTCAAATAGATGTTATAAAGCCTAAATCGGTTTTACAATTTAGTGCAAAAAAGCATTATGATTTTTGTGCCATGATTCCTATGCAACTTCAGAATAACATAAAAAAGATAAGCAATATAAAAAAGCTGATAGTAGGAGGTGCTCCAATTTCCTCACTTTTATTAGAACAGATTCAGCCATTAGAAACTAAAATATTTGCAACTTATGGTATGACAGAAACCATAACGCATATAGCTGTAAAAAAACTCAATAATTTTGATAAAGTAAACTCGAGCGTTGTCGAAAAGCCTTATTACGAAACCCTTCCAAATATCCATATATCGCAAGATGAAAGAAGTTGTTTGGTTATTGCAGCACCTAATTTAAGTAATGAGAAAATCATCACTAATGATGTGGTAAAATTGCAATCTGAAACATCTTTCGAATGGCAAGGTAGAATAGACCATGTTATAAATTCTGGTGGAATAAAATTATTTCCAGAGTTGATAGAATTGAAGCTTCAAGACTTGATAGAGTCTCGTTTTTTTATAGCTTCTGAAGAAGATAAGGATTTAGGTCAAAAAGTAATTCTTGTAATTGAAAATGAAAGTGCTGATTTTGATAAAGGTGTCTTTTCACAATTACAAAAGCATGAAATTCCAAAAGTTATTTACACTATTCCAAAATTTTTAGAAACCGAAACAGGGAAACTTCAGCGTAAAAAAATATTAGATTCGATTTTGAGTTAGTTTACTCGCTGGAAATCAAATTCCTGTTGTGACATTAAGCCTGTAAAACTCCTATATTAAAAGACGTTCTAATAGGAGTGTAGTTAGCATCTTCTATTTGCATGCTTATCCAAATTCTCATTATTTGAAAGATTAATAATGCTGCTGTTTATCAAAATTTTAGTACTTATTTAATTAAAACTAAATTATTATAGCATGATTTAATTTTTTGTTTTGCTAATTTGACAAAGCAATATTTTTAATTGTTCAAGCTAAAACATTTTTTAGTTATATTGCAATCATATTTATGTTAAAAACCTACTTTCTACTCTTTATCTTAATTCTCAATTTCAATCTTCTGTATTCTCAGAATGATACAATTTCAATTATGAAAGATATTGAGGTGTCAAAATCGTTTTTTGAGACTAATTTAGATAGCGCAAAAATTTATGCTGATAAAGCTATCAAGTTATCTGAAAAAAATAATTTTTATAAGGGACTAGGCTATGTATATTCTAACTTGGGTATATTTAGTGAATATAGGACAGAATATCCACAATCTATATTAAACAATAAAAAATCAAAAGAGTATTTTGAAAAAGGAG
>DFBO01000114.1:23209-25509 GCA_002366675.1 Flavobacteriaceae bacterium UBA3078 | reverse complement strand
GAACTATCAATGCTACCTTCAATAATGTAGCCATTAGTTGTTTGTGTATCTTCTTTACATGATACTGAAATTAGCAATACAAATACTAAAGCGATAATTTTTTTAAACATAATATATTAGTTTAATTTTTTTTGCAAATATAATAGTATTTACAAATTATATCTGTTAAGAATTGCTTAATAAAATTGACACTATTTTATGCTTTCAATTTACTATTTTTGCAGTATGAACCAATCAGACACTATTATAGCTCTAGCAACTCCTTCTGGAGCAGGAGCTATTGCTGTTATTCGCTTATCTGGTAACGATGCAATTATAATTGCTTCAAAACTTTTTAAGTCTATCCATAACAAAGATTTAAAAAAACAATCAACTCATAGTATTCATTTGGGTCATATTGTTGATGGTGTTAGGATTATTGATGAAGTCCTGGTTTCATTGTTTAAAAATCCACAATCTTATACTGGAGAAAATGTTGTTGAAATAAGTTGTCATGGTTCTGTTTATGTGCAACAGGAAATCCTACAGCTTTTTTTAAGGCATGGTTGTAGAATGGCAAATGCTGGAGAATTTACCCTTAGAGCATTTTTAAATGGTAAACTTGATCTAAGTCAAGCAGAAGCTGTAGCCGATTTAATTGCAAGTGATAATGAAGCTTCACATCAAATTGCTATGCAACAAATGAGAGGTGGTTTTTCTAGTGAAATAGCTAAACTACGTGAAGAATTACTAAACTTCGCATCCTTAATTGAATTAGAATTAGATTTTGCAGAAGAGGATGTTGAATTTGCAGATAGAACCCAATTTAAAGATTTAGTTGAACGAATCATGTTTGTTTTAAAGCGTTTAATTGATTCGTTTGCAGTTGGCAACGTGATTAAAAATGGTATTCCAGTAGCTATTGTTGGTGAGCCCAACGTTGGTAAATCAACACTTTTAAATGCTTTATTAAATGAAGAACGAGCAATTGTTTCAGAAATAGCTGGAACCACAAGAGATACTATAGAAGATGAGATTTCGATAGGAGGAATTGGTTTCAGGTTTATTGATACTGCTGGCATAAGAGAGACAAAGGATGTAGTAGAAAGTATTGGTATTAAGAAAACCTTTGAGAAGATAGAACAAGCTCAAGTAATTATTTATCTGTTTGATTCTGAAGAGTTCAACGTTCATAGCTCTAAGTTTAAAATAGAGTTGGAAAAAATTAAAAATAAATATCCATTAAAACCTCTAATTGTTATTGCAAACAAAATTGATAAGGTGGATGATGTTCAGGAGGCTAATATGCAATCTGAAATTCCTGAGATTCAATTATTATCTGCTAAAACTGGTTTTGGTGTAGAACAATTAACCAATGCACTTCTTAATTTAATTAATACTGGAGCTTTAAGGAATAATGAAACTATTGTAACTAATACAAGGCATTATGATGCTTTGTTAAAAGCTCTTGAAGAAGTCCATAAAGTGAAAAATGGACTAGAAACGGGATTGTCGGGAGATTTATTAGCGATAGACATTAGACAAGCTCTATTTCATTTTGGTGAAATTACAGGCGAAATTACAAACGATGATTTGTTGGGTAATATTTTTGCTAATTTTTGTATCGGAAAGTAACTGTAAATTAATTATTATAATAGTAGAACTTTCCATTTTTATAATTCATAAAATTAAATTTCCACTATTAAATTATTTTTCTATAACAACATTATTTACTGATTGTTACAGTTGTTTTTTAGATGTATCAGATAATGAATTTAATTTTTTCTTTCAAATAATCGACAAAACGCTTGTTTTTCTCGTTTAATTACATAAATTTGTTGTATAGAACCCAAAAATCTACTATATGAAATCTAAAGCTATTTTATTTTGTCTAACTTTCTTATTGATGTCTGGCGTTGGTTTTTCCCAAGGTAAAGATGCTCCAAAAAGCATTATTAGTCAAGATGTATCAATTTCTAAGTATCACGATCGTAAAGAATTAGAACAAATGCAAAAGGGCAAGTTGTTAGGATTGTATAACGAACGTATTGAAATTATTGTTAAAATATTGCCTTATATAGCATTTGCTACAAAACCAGGTGTTACTATGTCTACTTTTGGTATTCCTGATACTAAAGAAAACAGAAATGCATTAGATGACCAAATAGATGCGACATCTAATTATTTTCAAAGCACCATGGATTTTCAAAATAAAATTTTGCCATATTCTGATAGAGCTAATTTAATAGCTGCAATCTTATTTTATGAGGAAACTTTAAAAGCGTTGCATATTTATAGTGAAAACAATAGATTTTAAATAT
>DFBO01000114.1:18914-23106 GCA_002366675.1 Flavobacteriaceae bacterium UBA3078 | reverse complement strand
ATTTTTAAACTCAATTTTATGAGTATTTAAAATTATATGTAGGAATACACTTTCATAAATCAATTTATTTATGCATTTCATCGTTATTTTTTGTGTTTAGTGGAATATTTTTATATGTTTGATTAATATTGAAAAGAATCTTTATATAAAATAAATAACTATTGAGCTATGAAAAATCTGCCCCAATTCTTAAGTATTTTTCTATTAGTGTTTTGTAACGCCTACTCTCAACAAGAGAAAGGAATTATTGGTACTAATAATTGGTTAAATTCTTGGACAGAATTTAATTCTAATCAAATTGAATATGGTGAAGCGACCGAAATCTTAACTGGTAATATCACATCAGACACAAAACTATTTAAGAAAAACACATATATGTTATTAGGCGATGTGTTTGTAACTAATAATGCAATCCTTACTATCGAACCTGGAACAGTTATTATTGGAGACTTTAAAACTAAAGGCTCTCTCATTATCTCTAAAGGAGCAACTATTATCGCTGATGGCTTAGTAACAGACCCAATTGTTTTTACTTCAAATAGAAGTGATAAAAAAGCTGGTGATTGGGGAGGATTAATAATCCTTGGCGATGCACCAATTAATAAATTTGGAAACGAATCTTCAGTAAACCATAATTTTCGTGCTGCTACTTACGAGAATATAAGTTATGGAGGAGAAAATATAGAAAGCAATTCAGGTATTTTAAGATATGTTAGAATTGAATATGCTGGTAAGAAATTAAAAAGTGGCGAGAATTTTAATGCTTTGTTATTAGCTGGCGTAGGAAGCCAAACAATATTAGAAAATATTATGGTTAGTAATTCTGCTGGTAATTCTTTCGATATCTATGGAGGTCAAGTTAATTTAAATAGAGGCGTTTCATACAAATCAAACAAAATAGATTATAACTTCAATTTTGGTACACAATGTAATGTGTACAATTCTTTAGCAATTAGATCTTCTTATGTATCAAGTCCTGATGGCTCTAGATGTCTTCATGTTGCTTCTTATGGAGATGATAAAGAAGAAGTGGATTTTTCTAAAAAAGAGACTTCTGTAACAGCTACAAATCTAACTCTTATAAATGTTAGCGATAATTTAAAAACAGAAATCAAACTTGGTTTAGTTAGAGAAGCAATTTATATATCTGAATACGCTTCATTAGATATGAGTAAAAGTGTTATTTCAGGATTTAATCCAGCGGTATTATTAGAAGATAAAATTGAAATTAATAATAAGAATCTGGAAAGAGTAAAATTTACTGAAATGTATTTCAATAATTGTAATGGAAATATTTTTACTGAATATGACGATAACAATGAAGATCTTGAAAACTGGTATGGTAACAGTAGTTTTTTTAATGTGTATTCAAAAGGAATGGACTCTGAAACTTTTATAGATTTAAAAGATTCAAGAAAACCAGATTTTAGATTACGTATTAATAAAATTATAGCGTCTAATCTAGATTAAACCATAAAGGAGTATGCAAAACAATTTGATTCCCTCTCAAGCGTGCTTTCTATAATACAACAATCCTTAAGGTTTAATTAATCCACAATAATTTAAAAATAAGCTTTATGTAAATAAAGCTTAAAGTATATAAATAAATCAGTTGATTTTTATACTTGTATCTAATAAACTAATTGAATGGATAAAACTACTTTTGTAAAACTACTTTTTATTGTTTTGCTTTTTTTCGTTCTTTTTTCAAATCAGAACTTAAAAGCTCAGATAGTTATTGGTGCTCCAAATTTAGGTTTTAGTCAAGCATGTGCAAACGAATCGTTTAATACATTTCATGCTAGTTTTGTTTTTTCACCTGAATCTGGTTTAAGTTCTACGAATCAATTTAAATTAGAATTATCAGATGCAGATGGAAGTTTTGTAAACCCTACAGTAGTATTTACATCTGCCCAGGGTTCGGTAACTACATCACCTGCTACCTTAAGTTTTTCATTACCTGCTACAACTTCTGGAGAATCTTATAGACTTAGAATTAAAAGTACAGCTCCTGTAGCAACAAGTTCTGGTTCGCCAACATTTGCTGCATACTATAAAATTCAAGATAGTCCGTTTTCAATTAATAATTTAATTTCAACAGCGTCATTTTGTGCTGGAGGTTCTTATCTATTAACTATAGATAATCCAGGAACAGGAATGAACGATTCGCCATTAAATTACCCATCACTTACATTTAAATGGTTTAAAGAAACAGGACCAACTACTTCAGTATTTGTAGCAGAAGGTTCTAGTTTAGCTGTAAGTCAACCAGGTATTTATTTTGTTGAAACAAATTACGGAACCTGTACATCAGATTCATTTTCAAATAGAGTAACAGTGTCTGAGGCAGGTTCAGGAACTTCATCTAGTATCAATTCTAGTCTAGGTAATCCGTTTTGCCCTAGTGGTGGACCAACTACACTTGCAACAACAACTGGTAACAGTTACCAATGGTTTTTAGATGGTGAACCTATTTCGGGTGCTACTGCTCAAACTTATGAAACTGTTTACTCAGGAACTTATTCTGTAAGTATTGATTTAGGAAGTTGTACTACAACAGCTTCTATTGTTTTAGATAGTGATATGTTTACTAGTAGCTTAAATATTGAAGACGAAAACACTTTAGAATCTGGAGATGTTTTAAATGTGATGGTGACAACTTCTGCTGAAAATCCAGAGTTTCAATGGTACTTAAATGATGCTATGATTTCAGGAGAAATAAGTAGTATGTATGATGCCACGCAACCAGGAGAATATAAAGTAGTTGTTTTTCAAACGACTGGTTGTATTGTTTCAGATGAATTAGCATTCGAAATTATTGAGCCTATTGATCCATTTCCAAATGTAGATAATATTCCAAATGTAATTAGTCCAAATGGAGATGGTACAAATGATACTTGGATTATACCAAACCAATATGTAAGTGGAACCAATACAGAAGTGTTAATTATGAATTCCTATGGAAAAGTTGTTTACAAGACTAATAATTATCAAAATAATTGGCCAGAAGACCAAATTGAATTTAATAGTGTGAACCCAGTTTATTATTACGTGATTACAGCTCAAGATAATAAAACCAAAAAGGGTTCAATAACAGTTATAAAATAAAATGAAAACATTTTTACTGATAATAGCCATATGCGTCTGTTCTACACAGCTAGTCTTCTCACAAGAAGATGGTGTAGCGTCGTTAGCTATTCCAGTAAGAAGTTCTTTAAAATTCAATAAGTATTTAACAAACCCAACATTTAGTTTTGTTAGAGAACAAAACACCTATATAAACATTACAAATAAAAGAGAATGGGTTCAGTTTGAAGATGCTCCCGAAACATATGTACTTAATTATTCAGGAAGATTTAGAGAAAATATTGGTATTGGAGTTGGATTATTTCAACAGAATTATGGTGTTTTAACCTCTTTTGGAGGTGTATTAAATGTGGCTTACAATGCTAGACTTCAACAGGATAGTAATTTAACTTTTGGTTTAAATATCGGTTTTTATAAAAGTAGTATTAACGATGGTAATGTGGTAACAAATACACCAGATCCATCATTAGAAAATATTCCTTCTAATACAGTTCTTAGTATTAGCCCTGGTATTAATTATGGTCTTTTGTTTTTCGATTTCGGATTATCTGTAAACAACTTGGTACAATATAATATCAAGTCTTCTGAAATGATTAAAGATGATCCACAACAAAGCATTCAAGCACATATTATGTACACAGGCTATATGTATAGTCGTGGTTTTTTTGATAATAGTAAATTTTCTGCTTTAGTGAAATCTGAGTTTAAACAAGAACAGACTATTATTTCAGGAATAGCCATGCTTACTGTACCAAAAGGTATTTGGGCTCAAGTAGGTTATAATACTGTTTATGGTATAACTGGAGGTTTAGGATTGAATATTACCAAGCAGATTTCTGTAGAGTATAATTATGAGAAGGCTATTGGAGATTTAGCAACTTTTGGATCTTCCCATGAATTTACTTTGGCTTATAAATTTAAAAGTAGAGATAGATACGATTATGCTGGTGATGATAAAGAAGAAGCCATGCTAATTAAAGATAAAAAAAGAAAGCCTGTTGCTTCAACCAAACCAAAATTAGATGCTGAAGCTAGAGCTCAGTTAGCAGAACAAAAAGCCTTAGAAAAAATAGCAATTCAAGAAGAAGCTAGGTTAGCAGCGGAA
>DFBO01000114.1:0-18859 GCA_002366675.1 Flavobacteriaceae bacterium UBA3078 | reverse complement strand
GAAGCAGCAGCTCAAGCTCAAGCAGACGAAGAAGCTAGATTAGCAGCAGAAGCAGCAGCTCAAGCTCAAGTAGATGAAGAGGCAAGATTAGCAGCAGAAGCAGCAGCTCAAGCTCAAGTAGATGAAGAGGCAAGATTAGCAGCAGAAGTAGCTGCTCAAACTCAAGCAGACGAAGAAGCTAGGTTAGCAGCAGAAGTAGCTGCTCAAGCTCAAGTAGATGAAGAAACTAGGTTAGCAGTGGAAGCAGCAGCTCAAGCTCAAGCAGACGAAGAAGTTAGGTTAGCAGCAGAAGTAGCTGCTCAAGCTCAAGCAGATGAAGAAGCTAGGTTAGCAGCAGAAGCAGCAGCTCAATCTCAAGTAGATATAGATGTAACTCAAAAAGATGATTTAGCTAAATCTATGTATGCTATTACAGAGGCCACTAAAAAATCTAAGAAAGAGCAAGAAATATTATTAGTGAGATTGAATGAAGTAGTGATTACTAAAGAGAAAGATTTAAAAGATCTTAAAGAAGAGAACGATTTAAGTGAACAAGGTATCTATATGGAACCAAAACCATTTAAAAGTATTTCAGCAGAAAATAGAGCATTAGAAGCTTTGAAATCTGAAGTAGATCAATCAATTAGTGAAAGGGATATAGCTATCAATCAGTTAGAAAATCTGTATGCTCAAAGACTCAAAAAAGTATCAAATAAGAACGATGAAACGAATAAATATTATTTAGATGCTATTCAAGGTTTAAAAGCAGATAAAGCAGAATCTGAAAGAGTGAAAGCAAGTTTAATATCTAATTTAGAAACGATTAAAGTTGCTACTGAAATAGAAAGAAAAAGAAGAATTAAGCGTGCTGTTTATGATAATGAAAAAGATAGATTTAATAAAGATAAAGCTGCATTAGATAGAATAAAAGAAAACACTCCTTTGAGTACTGTTCCATTAAAACCAGAAGATTTTGATTTTGGTGAAGAGCAAACAAGTAATGTTCAAATATTAAAAGATGTACAAAATGTTGAAAATGGGTACTATATGATTATTGCTGTACATCAAAGCGTAAGAGATAGAGATGCTTTTTTAGAGAAAGCAGTATCAGCAGGACAAGCAAATATTAACTTCTTCTATGATGTTAATTCAAGTAAGTATTTTATTTACTATGAAAAGTTTGAATATGTTGAAGAAGCCATGAGAGCATTAAGTACAAAAGGTAGTAAACCTTATAATGGAAAGATGAGTGTCATTAAAATTGAAGATTAAGAAAATAAAAGTATGAATTAATCAACAAAAGCCCCTTTGAAGATTAATATAATACATAAATAAAAATATCATGAAAAAACCTACTTTTTTTAAGATTAGCATAATTGTAACTGTATTGTTGATGAGCTTTAATTCCATAGCTCAAAATTATGTGCCTTTTACTCCAAGATTTAATCAAGATTTAAAAGGAGATATTCGTCTAATAGGAAATAATATTTTAGGACCTAGTAACGCTCCTTTTAATGATAATTCAGTTTATAATCATAATGTTGATATGAGATATATTGACATTGATGGAGATCCAACAACTTTTAATTCAACCAGTGCAGATTTAGAAATCCCTAATCCAGGTTGTTATAAAATTATTCATGCTGGATTGTATTGGGGAGCAGTTACAAATGGAAATGATCCAATTACAAATATAAAATTTAAAGGACCAGTAGGTGGTTATAATGATGTTGTAGGTACAATCATTTATGAAGCTAATGGAAATCCAACAGGTAGCAGTTTTCCATATTCTTGTTATGCAGATGTAACATCAATAGTAACTGGTTTAACAGCTGATTTAGGAACTTATACAATTGCCAATGTTTCAACAGATCAAGGTAGAACAGATACTTTCGACCCATATAACGGAACAGGATACTCAGCAGGTTGGTCACTTTTTATAGTATTTGAAGATCCAACTTTACCAGGAAAATCTATTACAAGTTTTGATGGGTTTAGTTCAATAAATAGTTCTGTAGATGTAGATATTCCAGTTTCTGGTTTTCGTACAGTTCCAGCGCCAATTCCAGTAAGAGCGAACTTTGCATTTGCAGCTTTAGAAGGAGATAGTCCGATACAAAATGACAGATTAATACTTAATGGTGTGACGATGTCTGCTGTTGATAGACCAGCTAATAACTTTTTTAATTCTTCTGTGACACAATTGAGTGCTTTACCTGTTAATAACAGAGTTCCAAATAGTACTAATACTTTAGGTTTTGATACTGGTGTTATGGTCGTTCCAAACCCAGGTAATAGTGTTATTGGTAACGATGATACCACTGCAACCATTCGAATGGAAAGTAATCAAGATCAATACTTTGCTTATTTCTGTGCTTTGGCTGTTGATATTATCGAACCGAAAATAGTTCTCACAAAAATAGTAGAAGATGACCTTGGAAATGATATTGGTGGTCAAACAGTAGGACTTGGACAACCTTTAAATTATGTCATTGGGTTTCATAACAATGGTAACGATGATGCTAATAATTTAATTATTAGAGATATACTTCCTATAAATATTATATTTAATTACCCAACTGACTTAGGTGTTCTTCCACCTGGAGTAACAGTTGTAAGTTATAATCCAACAACTAGAGAAATTATATTTAGTATTGATAATTCAATTGTTGAGCAAGGAGATCCTATAACTGAAATTCGTATTCATGCTCAAGTTGTAGATAGTTGTAATGCCCTTAGTGATGCCTGTTCAAATATTATAAACAATCAAGCTTTTGCAACTTATAGTGGTATTACAAATCCATTTTTTGTTATAACAGACGATCCTAGTATCAATAGTAATACTGGATGTTTAATTACGCCTCAAGCAACAGTGTTTTTAGCAGATTTAGATTGTGAGTTCATTGAAAATGTTATTCTTTGTGGAGACAGTGTTCAATTAACAGCAGCTAATGGTTATGATTCTTATTCATGGTCAGATAACCCAAGTGGAACGCCAGTTATTGGAACATCACAAACCATTACTGTTACTGCAACAGGCACATATTATGTACATAATACAGCTATAGCTCCATGTCAATCAATTGACCAAGTTTTTGTGGTTACAACTTATGGAGGAACAACTTTAACTAATCCGGTTATACCATTTGCAGATGAAGTTGTAACATGTCCAAATGATGGAAAATTACTACCAAATATCTTTTTATGTGGAGCTAATGATTCTACACTTATTGAAACTGGAATTACAGATGCTACTTCTATTATTTGGGAACAATTAGATGAAGGCAGTTGCGCTCCAGTTACTGATTCAGATTGTGCTAATGAAAATGCTGCATGTACTTGGAATCAAGTTGGAACAGGTCCGGATTTTAATGCAAATGTAGCTGGACAATTTAGGCTAACTATAAATTATGAAGGTGGTTGTTTTAATCAATTTTATTTTAATGTTTATCAAAATGTATTAAACCCAACAGTTACAAGTCGTGATATCTATTGTACAACGCCAGGACAAATAACAGTTGGAGGAGTGCCAAATGGTTATGAATACAGTATTGATGGTGTAAATTATCAATCAAGTAATATATTCGTAATAACAGTTCCTAACACCTATACAGTTTATATAAGACAGTTAGGAGTGCCTACAAATCCATGTGTTTTTACTGTACCTGATGTCGTTATTAGAGGTAGAGATTTTACGGTTTCAGTTAATGTCACTCAACCACTTTGTTATGGTGACAAAGGAAGTATAAGCTTAGCTGCTAACGATGTTCGTCCACAATATTTCTTTTCTATCTATAATGGTCCTACATTAATAAATAGTGTTGGTCCTATAGCAGAAAATAATTACACATTTTTAAATTTAAATCCTGGTACTTATACAGCATTAATAGAAACTGAAGATGGATGTACACATTCAGAAGATGTGGTTATTATTGAGCCTCCATTATTAACGGCAACTTCGGCTTTAACAAGTCCTTTAACTTGTACAGATGGTGAGATTACTGTTTATGCATCTGGTGGAACACCACCTTATTTTTACTTTGTAAATAGCTCAACTGTTTTTCAAACTGTACCAGAAATTATTGTTACAGCTCCAGGCGTATTTAATATTACTGTAATTGATTCAAACAATTGTGAAGCAACAACATCTATAACAGTTGAAGCTTCTTTAGAACCAGAATATAATGTGACTCAAACTAATATTTTATGTGCAGGTGCTTCAACTGGTTCAATAACTGTAAATGTTACCAATTCAAATGGAAACAGTTTACTCTATAGTATTGATGGAGGAGTTACATTTTTTAATTCAAATGTGTTTACTGGTCTTGCTATTGGTGACTATCAAGTAGTAGTACAATACACGACAGGTTCAGATGTATGTGAAACAAACCCTCAAACAATTACCATTACAGAAGGTGAGCTAGGAACAGGAACTGCAACTTTAACAACGCCATTTACTTGTTCAGCTAATGGTGTAATTACGGTATCTGGAGTTACTGGAGGAGTACCACCTTATTCTTATAGTTTAGATGGTGTAACATTCCAAACAGGAAATATTTTTACTGGTTTAACAAGTGGGACCTATACCGTTTCAATTCAAGATGATAGTGGTTGTGTTTTTATAACCAATCAAATAGATATTGACCCATTAAATCCACCTACAGATTTAATGTTTAGCCATTCACCTTTAAGTTGTCCTTTAAATACATCAACTATTACAATAACTGGTGCTAATGGAGGAATAGGAGTCTTAGAGTATCAAATAATAGCTCCTGCTTCTCAAGCAACAGCTTATCAAATTTCAAACATTTTTACCGATTTACCTCCAGGAACTTACACTTTCCAAGTAAGAGACGAAAATGATTGTACCTATGCAGAAACATATACAATTGCACCTTTACCAGTATTAAATGTGAGCACGATTATAACAAAAGATTTAGATTGTACAGCAACACCAGATGCTATCATAACTGGAACTATTTCAGGAGGAACAGGACCATTTACTTATGCTGTTTCTATAAATGGAGGAGCTTATAGTAATTTAGGACCTACAGGGTCTCCATTTACTTATACAGCTACAACTGATGGAATTTATCAGTTTCAAATTACAGATTCCCTTGGATGTATTGCTGAGTCTGTAGTAAATACGATTGACGAATTAACCTTGCCAGAAATAATTTCTGTAGTACAAACGCAAGATATTTTGTGTCCAGGAGATTCAAATGCAGCGATTCAAGTGACTATTAACACTTCGGTTGGAGAACCAGTTTATGTAATTAATGTTTACAACAATACAACTGGTGTTGATTACGGAACTCAGATTTCTGGATTAACGGCTGGTTCTTATACTATAACATTAACAGATGGTAATTCATGTACAGATACTGATACCATAATAATTGATGAGCCAGATCCAATTAATGTTTTGTTTCATGCTATAGATATTTCATGTAGTGCAGGAGGTGTTTCACAAGGGTCTATTATTATAGATGGTGTTACAGGAGGAACAGCTCCTTATAACTACCTAGTTACAGGAACTAATGGTTATTCAGCTTCAGAAACAAATGCAGCAGGTTCAACATCTGTAACTTTTGATGTTGTAGATTTTGGATTGTATCAAATTTATGTTGTGGATGCTAATGGATGTTCAGTATTAGTTCAAGATGTCCTTGTTGCCTCTCCACCAGACGATTTAGAAATTACAATTAATACAACTGTAGATTGCCTTAATGGAGGTGAAGCTGTAGTAAGCATTGGTACAACTTTAATTAGTCCTGGACCTTTCTACTTTAGTGTTTATCCAGCAACTGGTACTCCTCCAGGAGGATCATGGATTCCAGAAAGCACTCCAGGGACAGCTACTTTTTCAAATTTACTTACAGGAGTTACTTATACCTTTATAGTATTTGATGTGTCTACTGGTTGTAGTTATTATGAAACGGCAACGAGCCCTATTCCAACAAATTCAACTTTAACAGCTAGTGCATTAAGTGCAAATAATATTACTTGTACTGGAAGCGCAGATGGTAATGTAACATTCACTGTTAACAGCACGTATGCAACTGCTACAAATATAAACTACGAAATATATGATTCATTATCATTGGTAACAACTGGTATTAGTGGTGTAGGAGTAGTGCCTGCAAATGGAAGTTTGTCAGTTACAAATTTGGGGCCTTTACCTTTTGGAAATTATTTTGTTTTAATAAGTGAAACATCTGGGCCAAATGCTGGTTGTAGTGTTGTTTCAATTCCTTTTAATATTACTGAATCTGCAATTGAATTAAATTTAAATGCCACTGTAGATCAGAACGCAAATTGTAACCCTAATTCAGGAGTAATTAGTGCTATAGCAACAAATGGAACGCCTCCATATTTATACCAATTAACAACTTCTGCAACGCCACCACTTGCTACAGACCCTTCTTGGGCTTCAACAAGTACATTTAATGTGGATGCAAATAATTATTATGTTCACGTGATAGATGCATTTGGATGTATTAAAACTACGAATATATTGTTAGTGTCAATGGATCCAGAACCTGTTATTGCTGCGACTTTTAATGATCAATGTAATACAGCTGAAGGTGATTTTGAGATTGATGTTACATTAGTAACTGCTGGAATGCCACCATATAGTTTTAGTATTGATGGTGGAGCTTTTCAAACGCAAACGGCTCCTTTTACCATTTCAAATTTAAATTCAGGAACACATACAGTACAAATACGTGATGTAAATGGTTGTGGAAATATAGCTTCCATTGATATTGCTCCAGTTTTAGAATTAATACCAGATGTTACTGCATTACCTACTTGTAGTGATGACGATGGAATAATTACAGTAACTGCTTCTGGAGGAACAGGTACATATTCATATAGTATAAGCCCAAATCCAACGTCTATTAGTTTAGCAGGAAATGTTTTTTCTGGTGTGCCATCAGGTATATATACCATTACTATTACAGATACTATGACTTCATGTACTGAAGAAGCAATCATTTCTTTAGCTCCAGCAATTAACCCAATACTTACTACTATTCCAACTGGAGTGACATGTTTTGCTGATAATACAGGGTCATTTGAAATTAACTTAAGTAATTATTCAGGAACCTATACTTATGAAGTGTTTGATAGTTCAAACACCTTAGTTTTAGGACCAATAAATGCCAATACGTCAACTAACCCGGAAACTGTTTCAGGAATGTTAGCTGGAAGTTTTACAGTTGAGATTACAGAAACGGCTAGCCCCTTTTGTACAACGTCATCAAATGTAATTATATCTTCACCTGCATCTGCTTTAGATTTAGTAGCACTTGAAACTTCAAATGTTACTTGTACTGATAATTTAGGAACTATCACAGCAACTGCAACTGGAGGTTGGGGTACGTATCAATACGAATTAATTGGTGCTGCAACAGTACCTTATTCGCCTAATGGAACTTTTGAAAACTTATCAGCTGGTGTTTATACAGTAAATGTTATGGATGCTGGTGGATGTATCGATTCAGAGACAGTAACATTAATAGCACCAAACCCAATAAATGCAACAGTAACTCCTAGTACCAATTTATTAGCGTGTTTTGGAGATACGAATGCTATAATTACTATAACAAATTTAACAGGTGGAGTAGGTAGTAATTACTTATATACTTTGAATATGATTTCGCCTACTACGAGTTCTTCAGGACCTCAAAGTTCGCCAGTATTTGGTGGATTAGGAGCAGGAACATATCAAGTAACAGTTTCAGATGCATTTAACTGTAGCTTCACTTCTGCAGATATTGTTATTACTGAACCTACACCTATACAAGCAAGTTTGGTTAAAGAAACATCTCAAACTTGTTTAACTCAAGCCACACTTACATTAAGTGCAACTGGTGGAACTGGACCATATACGTATAGTGATAATGTGACATTTACACCAGTTTTAGGATCGTTTGCAACATCAACAACCTTTCCCGTACCTGTTGGTATATATGAATATTATGTACAAGACGCTAATGGCTGTATTGCCATTGTTTCTAATCAAATTGCCATAGATCAGTTACCAGATTTAATTCTGAATTTAACTTTAACCAATGCTGTTATTAATTGTGCTGGTGATGCAACAGGAGTTGTAGTCGCTACAGCAGAAGGTGGATTAGGAAATTATATATATACATTACAAGATATTTTAGGGAATACGATTCCTGTAACACAGAATAGTCCTGGTGTATTTACCGAATTACCTGCAGACACATACCAAGTACATGTGGAGAGTGGTGATTGTTTAACAACAACTTCTCCGTTTGAAATTACGGAACCTTCAGCTCCTTTAGAAGCACCATTTACAGTAACAGATATTACTTGTTATGGAGCAAACAATGGATCTGTAGAAATAAACGCTACTGGTGGAACAGGAACCATCATGTATGCTATTTCGCCACAATTAAATCAGTTTTTTGATACAAATGTATTTGAAGATCTTGAACCTGGTGTATACGATGTTATTGTACAAGATGAATTAGGTTGTTACCTTATTTTAAATTTCACAATAACAGAACCAGATCCAGTAATTATATCTATAGTTCCTTCATCTATTATACCTGAAGTTTGTGAAGGAGATATGGATGGCGAATTTAGTATAGATGTTTCTGGAGGAACAGCACCATATTCTGTGAGTATTGATAATTACGAAGGACCTTATACAACTGGAGCTTCTGGACAAACCCAATTCGATTTTACTGGATTAGGCGGTGGAGATCATACAGTTTATGTTAGAGATAGTCTAGGTTGTGAGTCTGAATGGAACATCACATTCCCAGAATCTGTAAGTATTAACCCATTAGTTGAGATTGAATATACTTGTGTTAATAATGCTGCAAGTAATATAGTTACGGTTACAGTTGATGATAGTATTACAAATCTTGAAGATTTAGATTACTCTTTAGATAGTGGTCCTTATCAAGCTAGTAATATATTCATTGATGTAACTCCAGGCATTGGACATTATATTGATGTAAGACATACAAATGGTTGTATACAAACTACAGAGCTTTTTGATATTACTACTTTCGATCCTTTAACTCTTGCAATTAACGATGGTGAAATAAACGAGATTATTGCTATTGCCACTGGTGGTTCTGGTGAATATGAGTTCACTCTAAATGGAGAGTCTTATGGAAGTACTAATGTCTTTATTATTTCTGAATCTGGAGAGTATACAGTAACAGTTACAGACAGTAATGGTTGTACAGTTTCTGCTTCAAGATATTTTACTTATGTAGATGTATGTATCCCAAATTATTTCACACCAAATGGAGATGGTGTTCTAGATGGTTGGGGTCCAGGATGTACAAATCATTACCCAAATCTTGATTTTGACATTTTCGATCGTTATGGTCGTAAAATTGCCACTCTTAGAATAGGAGAAACGTGGGATGGAAAGTATCATGGGGAAGAACTCCCTACTGGTGATTATTGGTATGTAGTTAGATTAAACGACCCTCAGGATAACAGAAATTTTGTTGGTCATTTCACATTATACAGATAAACTTAAGTAGAAGTTGGTATCTAAATTTAAAACGATTTAAAATGAAAAAATTAATTATATATTTCCTGTTTTTCACTCTTTCATATAGCTATGGTCAAGAGTTGAATTTACCCGTTTTCACGCAATATTTAGCAGATAACCCTTTTGTTATTTCTCCTACATATGCAGGAATTGGCGATAACCTTAAAATTAGAGCTAACGGATTAACGCAATGGGTAGGTATAAAAGATGCACCAGACAATCAATCTATCTATGCCGATTTTAGAATAGCAAGTCGTTCTGGAGTTGGAATATCAATGTATAATGATAAGAATGGTAATACAATTCAAAAGGGATTAAAGGTATCGTTTGCTCATCACCTTATTTTGGATTATTACTCTAAGCAATATCTGTCTTTAGGTATTTCGTATAACCTAAATAGTTTTAGAATCGATATTGATAAGTTTGAACCTAATTACGAAACTCCAATTATAGATCCTAGAGTTACAGACGATAGGTCTATATCAAACAATAATTTTGATTTAGGTGTATTATATAGAAATAAAGGATTTTATTTTAGTGCAAACGCCAACAATGTATTGTCTAAAGAAATTGATGATTTTGTTGGAATTGAGCCAGAATTACTTTTAAACTATCAAGTTTATACTGGAATAGCGATTCAAAGTCCTAATAATAAGAAAGTAGAATTTGAACCTTCTCTGTTTTTTCAATATTTTGATAGTGATGATAGATCAAGTACAGACATTAATATAAAAGTTAGAAAATATGATAGGAGAGAAGATTATTTCTGGGGAGGCATATCGTACCGTTTTCTTAACGACCAATTTTTTAACCCGCTAAATTTAGGCCCAATGGCAGGTATTAAGAAATCTAATTTTTACTTCGCTTATGCTTACCAAATAACCATAAACGATTTAGCTGGATACAATTCAGGAACTCACATGATAACAATTGGTATAGATTTCTTACAAGGTATAAGCGATTGTCCTTGTACTCAAACGCCAGTGCATTAAGTAAAAAGTAGAATACTAGTTTTTAGACTTGAATTTTCCTAATTTTATGTTCTATAAAAAAGAAACATATGTCTACAAGGAAATTAGGAATAAATACCATTTGCTCTCATGTTGGAGAAATAAAAGATGAACAATTTAAAGGCGCAGTTTCACCCATATATATGTCAACATCTTATCAATTTGAAGATGTTGAGGTAAAAAGATACCCTCGTTATTTTAATACTCCTAACCAAGAATTTTTATCTAAAAAAATTGCTGCTTTAGAACATGCAGAATCTGCTATGATTTTTGGTTCTGGTATGGCAGCAGTAAGCACAACGTTTTTAGCTTTTTTAAAAGCAGGAGATCATTTAGTCATTCAAAACCCACTTTATGGTGGCACAAGTAATTTTGTTAGAGAAGAGTTACCTAAATATGGTATAGAATTTACTTTTACAGATGGCTACAAAGTTTCAGATTTTGAAAAAGCCATTCAGCCAAACACCAAATTAATTCATATAGAAACACCTTCAAATCCGTTGTTAACCATAACAGACATTAGAGCAGTTGCTGAATTGGCAAAATCAAAACAAATTGTGACTTCTATAGATAATACCTTTGCAAGTCCAGTAGTCCAAAAACCTATAGATTTAGGAATTGATATTGTTATCCATTCGGCTACCAAGTATTTAGGAGGTCATAGTGATATTTTAGCAGGCGCAGTTGCTACTTCACAGGAACATATTCATACTATATGGAATGTTGGTAAAAATTTAGGAGGTAGTTTAAGCGATTTTATGGTTTGGATGTTAGAGAGAAGCATGAAAACATTGGCTTTAAGAGTAAAGGCACAAAATAGAAATGCTAAAAAATTAGCAAAATTCTTACATAATCATCCAGATGTGAAGCATGTTTATTATCCAGGATTAAAAGATCATCCAGAACATGAATTAGCAAAATCTCAAATGAAAGATTATGGAGCCATGATGTCTTTTGAGTTTAATAAAAATATAGATGCTTCAAAATTCTTGAAAGCTCTCCAGTTAATAAAACCATCCATGAGTTTAGCAGGTGTAGAGAGCACCATGTTGTTACCAGCATTAACCTCTCATGCATTGTTAAGTCAAGAAGAAAGAGATAGATTAGGAATAAGTCATAGCTTAATTCGATTTTCATTAGGAATAGAATCTAAAAAAGATATTATTAATGATTTAGAACAAGCAATAAAGAGAGTTAAGTAAGTTTATGAGAAAAGGAAGAAACTTGCCATTGCCGTTATTTAGTTAATTCCAAACAAACAAATTGAATAAATTTTAAATAAAAATATATGAAATTAGATATCCTTGCATTTGGAGCGCATCCAGACGATGTAGAATTAGGTTGTGGTGCCACAATAGCTAAAGAAATAGCAGATGGTAAAAAGGTTGGTATAATAGATTTAACACGAGGTGAATTAGGTACTCGTGGAACCATTGAAACAAGAGATGAAGAATCTGCAAATGCCTGTAAAATTTTAGGAGCTAGTTTAAGGTTGAATATGGATTTTGCTGATGGCTTTTTTATTAATGATAAAAAGCATCAATTAGAAATTATTAAAATGATTCGAAAATATAAGCCGGAAGTGGTTTTGTGTAACGCAATTGAAGATAGACATATAGACCATGGAAAAGGCAGTGATTTAGTTAGTAATGCCTGTTTTTTAAGTGGCTTGGTAAAAATTGACACCAAGTTTGATGAATATGATGAAGAATGGCAGGACGCTTGGAGACCCAAACATGTGTATCACTACATACAATGGAAGCATATAGAACCTGATTTTGTTGTTGACGTGTCTGATTTTATGCCGAAAAAGATAGATGCAGTAATGGCTTATAAAACGCAATTCTATAATCCAAAAAGTAATGCTCCTGAAACACCAATTTCAAGTAAAAATTTTACTGACAGTATTGCTTACAGAGCTAAAGATTTAGGAAGGTTGGTTGGAGTAGAGTATGGAGAAGGTTTTACTGTAGAACGTTATCCATTGGTTAATAGCTTGTTTGATTTAAAGTAAAATAATTAAAATTATATTAATAAAAGTCTTTGTAGAAAAAAGGAAATAATATACATTTGCAGTCCAATTTACATGGTGGTTGTAGCTCAGTTGGTTAGAGCATCGGTTTGTGGTACCGAGGGTCGTGGGTTCGAGCCCCATCTTCCACCCAGAATTATAAAGCTTCACAGAAATGTGAAGCTTTTTTTGTAAGTAAAATTTGAGCATTAAAAAGCCCTTCAATATATGAAGGGCTTTTTAATATATAATAGATTGTTTTATTCTGTTGCTTTATCTACAACAATTCTTTTATCTCTATTTGCAAGTTCCCAAGCAGTATAGAAAATTAATCGTGTACGGTTTTCTAATAAATCGTATCTAATTTTTTCTACTGTATCAGTTGGTTTATGATAATCTGCGTGTGTACCACTAAAGTAAAAGATTACAGGAATATTGTTTTTAGCAAAATTGTAATGATCACTTCTATAGTAAAAACGATTCGGATCGTCATCCTCATTATATTCATAGTCGAATACAATATTTGTATATTTATTGTTAACGTTTTCAGATATAGTATGTAACTCAGAACTTAATTTATCGCTTCCAATAAGATATAAATAATTACCATCTCCATCTTCATGTTTAGGATCTATTCGTCCAATCATATCGATATTTAAATCAGCTACTGTATTTGCTAAAGGGAAAATTGGATCAAAATCTGAGTAATAACGCGATCCTAATAGACCTTTTTCTTCACCAGTAACATGTAAAAAAACTATTGAACGTTTTGGACCATGTCCATTTCTTGCAGCAGCTTTAAAGGCATCTGCAATTTCTAATAAAGCTACAGTACCAGAACCATCATCATCAGCCCCATTATATATTTCTCCATCTTTTATACCTTCATGGTCTAGATGAGCAGAAATGATTATGTATTCATCTGGCTTTTCTGAACCTTTAATAATGGCTGCAACATTTTCTGAGCTTATTTCTTCAGAAGTGTTTTTATAATCTAAATTTAATTGTATTTTAATTGTTTGGCTCTTTTCTTCTGTTTCAATAGTTGGTAAAATGTTTTTTGCCATGTCTGTATTTACAACAAAATAATACATACTTTCAGAATTATCTTTTAATGTAATAGAACCTCTTGCACTACCATAACGTGTAACAGCCATGTCATAAATTTCAGGGTAATAAACCAAAACAGCTTTGGCTCCTTTTTCTTTTGCAACATCGCGTTTTGAAGCAAAAGCCTGTCTTAGATTTGACCATTTTGATGCTTCAGTTGTTCCCGTAATAATGTAGTTTCCATTATCATCTTTTGGTTCACCAGACTTAATTAAAACAACTTTACCTTTAATATCTATATCTGCATAACTTGAGTATTTATCGTCTTCAATACCATATCCAGCAAAAACAATTTCAGATGCATTTAAATTACCATCTTGAACAGAAGTTATAGAAACAAAATCTTCTATATTAGTATATGCTTTATCATTTGCTGAAATAGATACTTCTGGAACACCTAATTTTTCTAAAGGAACATTTTGGAAATAGTCGTTATTAGACTGAGCAGCAGGAATATCCATTGCTATATATTGATCTTTTAGAAATTTAACAGCTTTCTTTTGTCCTTCATCTCCAGTTCCTCTTCCTTCAAATTCATCTGAAGCATATATATATAAGTCTTCTTTAAGTTCATCTGAAGTAATAGTTTCTGCATATACACTAACGTCTAAAGGTTTTGGCGTTACTGCTACTGTTGTGTTTGTTTGACTTGTTGTATCATTTTTTTGAGTACCACAAGCAAAAACTAGTCCAGCACTTAAAATAATTAATAAAGCTTTTTTCATTGAAATTTTATTTAGTTATGTATTCTTACAAAAATAATCAAACCTAGTTCGTTGATTAAGTGATTTTAACAAACTTTAACACCAAAAGCAGACAATTTATAAGCTTTCGTTTAAAATTAAGCGATTCTCACGATTTGCTAGTTGCCAAGCAGTAGCAAATATTAATTTAGTTCTAAGTTCAAGGATGTTATAATTAATTTTTTCAGGAGTATCTGTAGGCTTGTGATAATCTTCATGTTCTCCATTAAAATAAAATATTACTGGTATATTATGTTGTGCAAAATTATAGTGATCACTTCTTTCGTAATAATGATTGCTATCAGTTTCATCGTTATACTTATAATCCAATTCAAGATTAAAAAGGGAATTATTTATTTTTTCTGAAAGTAGATGTAGCTCTTTGCTTAGCCTATCTGCACCAATTAAATAGATGTATTTTTCTTTATTTTTGTGAGCAGGATCTATGCGTCCAATCATGTCTATATTTAAATTAGCAATTGTTTCATTTAAAGGAAAAATAGGGTTCTCTGTATAAAATCTCGAGCCTTCTAAGCCAATTTCTTCAGCAGTTAGATGAAGAAATAGAATAGAACGTTTTGGACCATAACCATTATCTTTTGCCAGTTTAAATGCTTGAGCAATTTCCATAAGAGCTACGGTTCCTGAACCATCATCGTCTGCTCCATAATAAATTTCAGAATTTTCTATTCCAAGGTGGTCGTAATGAGCTGAAATTATAAGGACTTCTTGTGGTTTTTCATTTCCTTTTATAAATGCTAGCACATTTTCTGATGCTTTTGTTTCATCTGGGAAATACGACTTTGGAATAATTTGAAAATAAATAGAATCGCTAATTGGAGATGAAATATCTTGAGATTGATAGTAGTTTTTTAAAAATTCAGCAGCTTTTTTCTGACCTAATTCTCCAGTGCCACGACCTTGAAACTCCTCACTAGCA
The DNA here is from genome assembly GCA_002366675.1 of Flavobacteriaceae bacterium UBA3078. Lineage (GTDB taxonomy): Bacteria > Bacteroidota > Bacteroidia > Flavobacteriales > Flavobacteriaceae > Xanthomarina. The sequence continues at coordinate 3,513 of DFBO01000114.1, read as the reverse complement.
TATCGATACAAATGTTTTGTAAGCTCAGGAACAGTAATGGTGTTTGCATATTTTAAAATAGTAGCACTGTCACTTATTTTAATATTATTATTAAGGTTTTCAATCTTTGTGCTATACTTAGAAGTAGCACAAGAACCAACAAGAGAAAAGATAGTAGCTACAATTAATGTCTTCATAGTTTATTAGCTTAAATACCAACCAAATAAACTAAAAAAAAGGCATATTGAAAAGTAATTTAAACTTTTATTCTATATCTATTTCATCAAGATCTAAACCTTCAAGTTCTTCTATAGCATTTTCTTCAGATTCTTTTTCTCTTTCTTGTAACTCTTCGGTGTTTCCAACTTCATTAGCATTAAAAATGGATTTGTAAGTGGAAATTGATAAAGCTATAATGGTAAGTAAAAATATAAGTTGAATGGTTTTCTTAGAGCTTTTTTCTTTATTTGAAAAATAAAAAGCAGCTAAACCAAATATAAAAGCGACTATAGCAGGAAAAAAGGCTAAATTAGAAAGAGGTAAAACAGATAAAATAATTGCTAATACTGATGCTATTAAGCCTAAAATAATAAAAAGTTTTTTCATAATAATTAGTTTTTTAGACCAGTTGCAGATTTAATTCTTAATTCTCCATTTCCAACAGCAACTTTAAATGTTGCATATACAGGTATTTTATTTTCATCGGCTGTTAACCAAAGAATATTATCATTATTGCCTTTTAATACATCACTATTTTTAATTGAAATAGATAGTTTGTAGCACATTTTACTACCAATACCAGTAGAGATTGTTTCTTTTCCTAAATAAGTTAATATAACATCTGTTGGCTTATTATCAAATAACACAGGTAAGGTTTTAGATGTGCCTGACTTAAAGCTTTTTAAATCTAATGTTCTTAAAAAATATATGGTTGAAACAATATCTTTAGTGTTACTTGAAATCTTTAAAGTTTTCTTTTGATCGTAAGTGCCTCCAGTCTTCTTTTTCTTTGTTATAATACTCTCAACAGTGCCATTTGAGTGGCTATATTTGTATTGTACAAGTTTTGAGTAACCTCCTTCAAAAATATCTCTTTTATATAAGTAAGGTTTAATGGTAGTAGGACTCACGTAGCTTTCGTAAAGGTCTCTAATTTTAAAAAAACTATCCCATTTATTATAGGTGGCTGCTGTACATTTTAATCTCAAGAGAGTCGCTTTAGAGGTTTTTACTTCGCTTGTAACCATGTTTACTTGTGCGAGTTCAGTTAAAACACCAGACATGTTATATGATGCAGTAAAAGTTAAGTTTTCTCCTGCTTTAAAGGCATTATTTTGTGCAATGCCAAAGGAAGAAAAAAATAGGAGTAGGATAAAAATATATTTCTGCATTTAAAGGGATGTTTTTTTATAACGTATGCTATTACATTTATTGTGCCGAAAATTACGACTATTTTAAAATATGGCAGCCCAACTAAAAATAAACCCATTAGTATTAGCTCCAATATCTTTTACGGTAAGTGTTGTACCATATGATAATTTTATAGATTGGTTTTTAAAAATAGGCATTCCAGCTGAAAGACCTCCTAGGAAATTGCCGCGTTCATCATTTTTAGGTTGTCTATTTACAATAGAACTACCTCCTTGTCCATAACCTAAGCTTAATGATGTCCAAATACGATGTTTAAACTTTCTAATAAGATGGGTTTGCATAGCGAAAAGAGGATCTTGCTTTTTTGTGGTATTGTTATAAAAATCATTATTGTTTGTATAAAAGAAAACGGATCCAGTAACCTCATAAGACCACTTTCCCCAATAATGAACCATACCAACTTGTGGACGAAATATAAATGAGTTATTACTTAAATTTAACAGCTTATCATTATAATATTGACCAAATGGGAATGAGATTGATAAAGATGCACCTACTATGGTATATTTAGGGTTTTCTTTTAAATACTCTTGTAAATCTTTAGATGTCATAGCCTTAGGGCCAATAAAATTTAAAGAGAATCTTAATCTTGGGTCGGCAAAACCATTCCGTTTAACAGCTGTTGGAACATTATTTAAAACACCATCCCAAGATGCGATACTGTATGGAATTAATACATCAACTCTAGCTAATTTATTGCCAATCTTGAAAGGACGAACATATTGAAGTGCTAACGAATTTACAGAAACTGTTGCATTTTCAACATTCAAAAGAGGATCAAATTTTAAATCCCCAAAAGTATAAACATATCCCAGTCCAACTACATTAGTACCTAAAGGCATGGAAGACCAACGTCTTGGTTCAATATCTTGAGAATAGTTATAACTATATATTAATAAAAACAAAATCAAATTTACTTTAGAAATAAGACTAAAAGAGGAGGATGTATTTTTCATTTTAAATTTTAAACAAGTCAAAAATAATTAAAGTTTAAAAATAGACAATTATTATGATTGAAGTTATTAAATAATTGATGAGTTTATTATTCTTAAAATAATAGATAAGTATTTAAACCTATAATTTTTCCTATTTCAAAGTATTACTATAAAATGAAAAAGCTCAATTTCATATTGAAATTGAGCTTAGTTCTAAGCGGAGAAAGAGGGATTCGAACCCCCGGAGGTGTGACCCTCAACAGTTTTCAAGACTGCCGCATTCGACCACTCTGCCATTTCTCCTTGAGTGCCTTATTAGGTATACCTAATTGCGGCTGCAAATATAGAACCCTTTTTTGATTCTTTCAAACAATTAAACTGAAAATTTTTAAAGATTTTTATATTGCTAAAGAATATTTTGATTATCTGTTAGTTGAAACAAAATGCAAGTATTACTTTTGTTATACTTATTACAGAAATGAAAATGGATATTATAAATCGTTTGCAATGGCGTTATGCTACTAAATTGTTTGACTCATCAAAAGCTATACCTGCAGAGAAATTAGAAATTTTATTACAAGCTTTTAATTTAACTGCCACTTCTTATGGATTGCAACCAATAAAATTGGTTGTTTTAAAAGATAAAGAATTACAAGAAAAGTTAGTTGAACATTCAATGAATCAGATTCAAATTGCTCAAGCATCTTATGTTTTAATTTTTTGTATTCAAACTGCTATAGATGAAGAATTTATTTTAGAATATTTTAATAGAGTTCATTCAATTAGAAACACTTCAAAATCGATTTTAAAACCATTTCAAGATTTTTTAATTGCTGATTTTGAAGGGAAACCACAAGGAGATATTGAAAATTGGGCAACCAAACAAGCATATTTAGCTATGGGAAACATGCTTGCAGTATGTGCTTTAGAGGGAATAGATTCATGTCCTATGGAAGGATTTAACCCTGAAAAATATGATGAGATTCTAAACCTAAAAGAGCAAGGCCTTAAATCTGTATTGCTTTTGCCAGTTGGATATAGAGCTAAAGATGACATGTTTGGGGATTTTAAAAAAGTTCGAAGAGAATTATCAAATTCTGTAATTCACCACAATTAATTTAGTTTTAGTAATTAAAAAAATAAGAGATGCCTGGATTTGAGTTATTTG
>DFBO01000248.1 GCA_002366675.1 Flavobacteriaceae bacterium UBA3078 | reverse complement strand
ATTAATAAATTAGTTGTTAATAACCTCTCCTTGCCATTCGCTAAAACCACCTAAAAGATTATACGTATTAGAATAGCCAAGCTGATTCATAACAGCACATGCTTGGGCACTTCTTCCTCCAGAACGACAATAAATGTAGTAGTTTTTGCTTTTATCTAAAGCCTCTATTTGGTCAATAAATTCTTGTCCAAGATAGATATCAATATGTTTTGCTGTTGGAATAAACCCTTCTTCAACTTCATCTTCAGTACGTACATCTATAACACATGCGTTATCATCTTTAGATAGTTGTTCTTTCCACTCTTCTTGAGTTAAATCTGCCATGAATATCTTTTTATTAAAATTGTAGTAACAAAATTAGTATTTCTGATTCAATAAAAAAACCGAAGCTAAATACTTCGGTCTCAAATTTAATATTAAACTTTAATCGTGCATCCAATTGCTCTAGTATGCTCTTCCTTTATCGGCTTTCCTTCTAATAAAGCATCAACAGCATTTTCAACATATTTCTGATTTACAGATTCTGGATGTTGATAATTATCATCTATAGCGCCTATATATTTTACTTGATTGCCTTTTTTAGTTTTCTGCAACACATAAACATGTGGTGTTTTTGAGGCTCCATATTCTGGATAAACATTTTGGCCTTTATCCATTAAATAAGGAAATGTAAACCCTTTTGCCTTTGCTCTTGCTTTCATTGCCTCCATATTATCTCCTGGACTAGCTGTTGTACTATTTGGCATAATAGCAATTACTGGATAGCCTTGAGATGCATACTTTTTATTTAATGCAATAATTCTGTCTTCATAAGCTATAGCATAAGGACAGGTGTTACAAGTAAACACAACTATAAATCCTTTTGCTTCTGGATAATTAGTTAATGACACCATTTTTCCGTCTACATTTTCTAAGTTAAAGTCTGCTGCAATGTCTCCCACTTTGTATCCAGAATTATCTGAATATGTAAATGCAGCAAAAGTTATTATAGCAATTAATACCATTCCTATTTTTAATAATTTCATAGTGTTTTAGTTTAAAAATTGTTGAACTTCTGTTTTTAACTCGTTGTAATTAAATGATTTTTCGTAAAATTTTCTTTTATTTTTTGAATAAATTAAAGTTGAAGGAATAGCTCCAGACCAATCTTCACTTACTTTTGGGATCCATGAATTTGAATCCATATCGTTTAAAACAATAATTTCCGATTGCAAATTGTTTTCTTTTATAAACGGAATTAGTTTAGTTTCATATTGCTTCGGAAAATCTAAACTTACTAATATCACTTTTACATTTTTATTATAATCTTTATGTATTTTTTCGAAAACTGGCAGCTCTTTTACACAAGGTGCACACCATGTTGCCCAAAAATTAATCACATAAACTTGATCGTCTTGTTTGTTTAAATATGGTTCTAAACCATCGAAATCTAAAGTTGATAACTCTATCTTTTTTTGGCTTTCATCAATCTTAACAATAGATAAGTCTCCTTCACTTTTAATTGAATTATTACAATTAAACAACAAAAACATAACAAAAAGAGTACCTAACTTGAATTTCATGTCAATAAATTTAATTAATACTAATTATTTAAAATAATCTTTAACAAATAATTACATTTATGCTTTATATTTCATTGATTTTTAATATTTTTATACAAATATTTTTTATTGAAAATTATTTTATTACAATATAGATTACTAAATACGATTGGATTAATAGCTAACTAAATTATTTTATTATTAGTAATCTCAAAAACTACCATTTTTATGGTAGTTTTTTTTTATCATAACTTTACTTCAATAATTTCATTTTAAATTTGTAATCATTCTTGAAATACATTTATGACAAAAATTTTAGTTTTAGATAATTACGACAGTTTTACTTACAATTTAGTCCACTACTTAGAGGACTTGAATTGCGATGTCACAGTAATTAGAAATGACCAATTGAATATTGAATACGTCAATTTATTTGATAAAATAGTATTATCACCAGGTCCTGGAATTCCAGATGAAGCTGGCTTACTTAAACTAATTATAAAGCGCTACGCTTCCACAAAAAGTATTCTTGGTGTATGTTTAGGTTTACAAGCAATCGCCGAAGTTTTCGGCACTAAACTAATTAATTTAGATACTGTTTTTCATGGTGTATCTACAAAAGTTACGATTTGTATGGAGAATGAAACTCTTTTTAATGGCTTAAAAAAAACTTTTAAAGTAGGCAGGTATCATTCGTGGGTTATTGACACTGATTTATCAAACGAATTAGAAGCAACTTCTTTTGATGAGAATGGACAAATAATGTCTTTACGTCATAAATTTTATGATGTTAAGGGTGTTCAATTTCATCCTGAATCTGTTTTAACACCAAATGGAAAACAAATTTTAAAGAATTGGATAACCAATTAATATTGTAACTTATTTTTATGAAAACTATTTAATTTTATTAGTATGTCTTTAAATATTGTTCTTATAGAACCCGAAATACCAAATAATACTGGAAACATAGGTCGATTAGCATTAGCATCTGGCTCTCATTTACATTTAGTAAAACCATTTGGGTTTGAAATAGACGACACACGGTTAAAACGAGCTGGATTGGATTATTGGCAACATTTAAAAGTACATTATTACGAAAACATCGAGGATTTTTTTGAAATGAATAAAAATGCCAACATGGTGTTTTTATCTAGTCATGGTTCAAAAAATCATTGGAACATTCAGTTTAAAGACAATCTCTTTCTTGTATTTGGAAAAGAATCAATTGGGCTCCCAAAACCCGTTACAGAAAATAATTTGGAGCGCTTATTTAAGATTCCTTTATATAGCGAACATGTAAGAAGTCTTAATCTAGCAAATGCTGTAGGTATAGTTGTTTATGAAGGTTTAAGACAATTAAATTCAAATTAATTCTTTACTAGGCATTTATTACATTCGCTCTGGCACTTGAATACCTAACAATCCAAAAGCGTTTTTAATAATGTTTGCCACAACTTTGGATAATTGTATTCTAAAAAGCTTTTCGTTGTCTGTATCTGCACCTAAAATGGATACATTTTGATAAAAAGAATTAAATTCCTTAACCAAATCGTACGTATAGTTAGCAATTAAAGCAGGACTGAAATTTGATGCGGCATTTTGAATCACTTCTTCAAAAAGTTGTATTTGTTTTATAAGCTCTTTTTCTTTTTCATGCATTGAAACGTCTTCTGCATTTAACAAAACAGTTGTATCAACATTGGCCTTTCTTAGAATAGATTGAATTCTGGCATAAGTATATTGAATGAATGGTCCAGTATTCCCTTGAAAATCTATAGACTCTTTAGGATCGAATAAAATGCGCTTCTTAGGATCTACTTTTAATATGTAGTATTTTAAAGCACCAAGACCAATAACCTTATATAGTTCTTGCTTTTCATCATCAGAATAACCATCTAACTTCCCTAAATCTTGAGAAATCTCTCCTGCAGTAGAAGCCATTTCATCAATTAAATCGTCTGCATCAACAACGGTTCCTTCGCGACTCTTCATTTTGCCAGAAGGTAAATCTACCATTCCATAGCTTAAATGATATAAGTTTTTAGCCCAATCGAATCCTAGTTTTTTAATAATTAAAAACAGCACTTTAAAATGGTATTCCTGTTCGTTACCAACTGTATAAACCATACCACCAACATCTGGAAAATCTTTAACACGCTGTATGGCTGTTCCAATATCTTGAGTCATGTAAACAGCAGTTCCATCGCTTCGAAGTACAATCTTTTCGTCTAAACCTTCGTCTGTTAAATCGCACCAAACAGAACCATCTTCTTTTTTAAAGAAAACGCCTGTTTTTAATCCTTCAGTTACAAATTCTTTTCCTAATAAATATGTTTCACTTTCATAATACAGTTTATCAAAATCAACTCCTAAATTCTTATATGTAGTATCAAATCCATCATAGACCCAAGCATTCATTTTGTTCCAAAGTGAAACAGTTTCTTCATCTCCAGCTTCCCATTTTAGAAGCATGTCTTGTGCAGATTTTAAGATAGTTGTATTTTTCTTTGCTTCTTCTTCAGTTTGTCCTTGATCTATTAAATCTTGAATCTCCTTTTTATATTCTTGGTCGAATTTCACATAGTAGTTACCTACTAATTTATCACCTTTTAATTCTGTTGATTCTGGCGTTTCGTTATTACCAAACAATTTCCAAGCAACCATACTTTTACAAATATGAATGCCTCTATCGTTAATTATCTGGGTTTTATATACTTTTTTTCCTGAAGCTTTTAAAATTTCTGCAACAGAATATCCTAACAAATTATTTCTTACATGTCCAAGATGTAATGGTTTATTAGTATTAGGTGATGAATACTCTACAAGAACAGCCTTATCTTCTGGTTTAGGAGTTGCAAATCCATAACGAGTATCAGTAACTATTTTATTAAAAAAATCAACATAAAAAGCATCAATAATTTCTAGGTTTAAAAAACCTTTAATCACATTAAATCCAGTTACCTCATTTACATTATCTACTAGATATTGACCAATAGATTCTCCAATTTGAACTGGATTCCCCTTAACAATTCTTAGCATAGGGAAAATAACCACAGTAATATCTCCAACAAATTCCTTTCTAGTTGCCTGGAATTCTATAGATACTAAATCTTGCTTATAGACTGTTTTTACAGCTTCAATAATATGTTTTGATAAGATGTCTTGAAGACTCATATTCTATGATTTTTAAGGTTGCAAAGATAAAACTTTTATTAAAGTTTAACTTGAAATAAGAGATAATAAAAAAAGCTCGATGTTAAAAACATCAAGCTTTTTTATATTTTATAATTACTTTTATTAAGCTTTTTTACCTCCTAAACAACTTAATACAACAGATGCTAAACCTAATGCAATAGTAGTATAAGAATTGGAGTTGTCTTTTGCTTCAATAATTAAATCACCAATACCACCTGAAGCTTCAAGTGCAATGAGTGTATAAATACCTTAAACAAGTAATATGACTCCTAAAACCAACAAGATCATTTAAATAAATTTGTTCATGACTATAAGATTCTGGTTTCTTAAAAAGAAAAAAAACAACTCAATTTAAACAACAATCCTATCAAAATCTTTCTGAAGAATATTCTAATTTTATAAACGTGCATTTCATCGACAAAAGTGTAGTTTTTCCTACTTTTTTGCCATTCATCGATAGTCTGTTTTTAGAGTAAATTTTTAAGTGCCTTTTCAACTAATTTATTGGTATTAAAACGCAGAAATTAGCTTATACTATATCTTTTTACAACTTTTGTTAGGTAATGCTATTAATTGCCCCATTCAATGGGTTTTCTAAACTAACTATGCATTGCAGTAAGATATCTTAAACCAATCCCAATAATTTAATTGGTTTTGGTGTTTATCTTAACTGCAATAAAAATCTATGAAGAAGTTACTTTCTTTAATCGTTTTTCTATTTGTATTCATTGGCTTCTCCCAGACCAAAGAAGTGGATAGTCTTACTATACAATTAGCATTTCAAAATTCTGACACTACTAAAATAAAGACATCTTTATTACTTGTAAAGTCTCTTTATTCAGAGAAAGAATTTAATAAGGCATTAAAATATATTTCTCAAACCGAAAAGCTTTCAAATAAATTAAATTATCAAGATGGTATTGCAGAAATCACCTATTATAAAGCACTTATTTATGCTTATAAAGATGATTATATAAATGCAAGAGATAATTATTTAAAAGCTAAAGAACTATTTATAACTTTAAATGATACTTTAAACATTGCAAAAGTTAATAATAGCATAGGTTTAAATGAAATAAAAAGAGGCAACTATAAAAAAGGGCTTCAATATTCTTTATTAGCGCTAAAAGAGTTTGAAAAACGAAATTTAAAACAAGAACTACGTTCAGCTTATGAATGTTTAGCCAAAGCTTATTATAGTATTAACAATAGAGATAAGGCTATAGAATTTTATTCGAAAACCCTAGAGATAGAAAGACAAATTAATAATGGTGATGGCTCTATTGAAGTTATAAAAACTTTAGCTGAACTTTATTCTATGCAGAAAGAGCATAGAAAATCTATTGATTACTACGAAAGAGTTTTAAGATTTATTCCTTTAGATAACGACTCATTAAGAGGAGAAATACTTCCAAAGTTAGGTGGTGAATATTTACAATTTAATGATTTTGAAAAATCTCTTGAATATTTAATTGAAGGGTTAAGACTAAATAGAAGTTTAAATAACCAACATGGTATCTTAGTTTCATTAAATAATTTAGGTCAATTAAACTTACAAAGAAACTTCTTAAGGTATGCAGAAATTCAATTACTAGAAGCAAAAGATATTGCAAGTTCTATTAATGATAAAGAAGAGCAATTAAAAAATTATGGTTTAATGAAATCTTTGGATTCTACTAACCGAAGGTTTGATAGAGCTTATATATGGCAACGCGAATATTACCAACTACAAAACGAATTAAATAATGCTTCTAAGAAAACGTATGTAGAACCAGAAGAAACCAATTTAATTGACAACATCTTAACTGAAGATATAATTGATTCCAAATTAAACTTAGAACAAAAAGAAGATTCAGGAAACACCCAAAAAGATTTCGATAGATTAAGAATTATTTTTTATGCTTTATTAGGTGCTATTGCCATACTTTCTACATTTTTAGTTCTTATTTATTTAAAAAGAAACAATCGTTTAGAATATACCAGAGAGCTTGAAGAAAAAAACAAACGCATAGAAATTCAAAATGAGGCAATTCTAGAGCAAACCAAGCATTTAGAAGACATCAACAAAGTTAAAGACAAATTATTCTCTATAGTTTCTCACGATTTAAAAGATTCGTTAACTTCTATAAAAGGATTTATTGATTTACTAAAAGATGGTTCTTTAACTCAAGAAGAGTTTAAAACCTTAATCCCAGAATTAAGTGAAAATGCAAATAATGCATCATTGCTACTATTTAATTTATTGAATTGGTCTAAGTCTCAGATGCAGTCTTTAGAGCCTAGTCCAAGCTTGTTTGATTTACAAGAAGTTTTTGAGGATAAAATTAATTTACTTGAACAAAAACTAGAAAAGAAAGGCATTATTTTAAGAGACAAATCTTTAAGAGATTTTGTTTATGCAGATAAGAGTATGGTTGAGATTATTATTCAAAATCTACTTACAAATGCAATTAAATTCAGCAAAGAAGGAGATACAATTACTATAGCTAACCATATAAGTAATGGTAGATCTGTAATAAGTATATCAGATACTGGAGTTGGAATTTCTAAAGAAAATCAGCAAAAATTATTTAAGAATACTTCTTTTACTACCATAGGTACAAAAAACGAAAAAGGCACTGGTTTAGGCTTAACAATCTGTAAAGAATTAGTTGAATTAAACCTAGGAAAAATTTGGGTTGAAAGCGATTTAAACATAGGTACTACATTCTATGTCGAGTTACCAAAATCTAATCCACAAAGTTAATTACGCCTTAGGAAGAAACACTTCTGCCATCATACAACGAGCACTTCCTCCACCACATGTCTCTATAGTTTCTAAAGAGCTAGATAGGATGTCGCAATGCTTTTGAATAGTATTTTTTTGTGCTTCAGTTAATGAATTATAAGCTGCTTGACTCATTATTAGGTATCGCTTATCATTCTTCCCTCTAACTTGAAGCATATTTCCAGCAAAATTAGTTACCTGGTTTTCTGTGATAGTAATCACTTCTTTACCATCTTCTTTTAAATGCTTTAATACATTTTTACGCTCTTTCTTATCATCAATACAATCCAAACAAATAACTGCAAACGTTTCACCTAAACACATCATAACATTGGTATGATAGATAGCTATACGTTTACCATCTACTGTTTGATTGGCTGTAAAAATAACTGGAGTATATTCAAAATCTTCGCAAAATTCAATAAATAAGTCTTCGTCTGCTCTAGGAGACAAAGCGCAATAAGCTTTATTATTTTCTCTGTCCAGAAGCAAACTTCCAGTTCCTTCAAGAAAAACACCTTCATCTTCAGCACTTGTATAATCTATAATGTTTTCAATAAGAAACCCTTCTTCTTCTAATCGCATGAAAACTTCTTCACGTCGCTCTTTTCTTCTATTCTCTGCAAACATTGGGTACATTGCTATACTTCCATTTCTATGAAAACTCACCCAGTTATTTGGAAAAACAGAATCTGGTGTATCCATTAATTTATCGTCATTCTCAACAATAACATTTACACCAACAGCACGCAATTTATTGACAAACACATCAAATTCATTTTGTGCTTTTGCGTTTATTTCTGCATTTTTAAGATCTAAATCTTCTTGAAAATAATTATTTATAACAGTTTGCTCGTTCATCCTAAAATTGATAGGTCGAATCATTAAAATAGTATCTGTAGTCTGTAACATGAATTTGTGTTTGAATTGCAAAATTACTTTATTAAAATGGAAAGTAATTGTGAATAATAAAAAAATGCAAATTTAGATTCCTTGATAATGAATTATAAAAACTACGTATTATGAAGTACTTGACTGTCGTTCTTTTCTCTTATTTGAAGCTGTTATGATTTCAATTTCTGATTATAAAATAACTCTATTAATCGCTCAAAGTGACGCGCCTTAAAAGACTAACTGTTAAGGAGTTGAAATAGATACTTGAAGTAGTTTTCCGTTATAATATTTTTGCCCACTCAATGAAAAATCAAAAATATATTTTGCCATTTCATTTGCAGTTGTTGGAGCCACATAACCTGGAAAAGCCTCTTCTAACATTTCTGTTTGGACTGCTCCCAAAGCTAACACATTAAAACTTGGACCTGCCTCTTTATACTCTTCTGCCAACAATTCGGTAAGTGTTATTACAGCTGCCTTACTTGAACTATAAGCAGAAAGTCCTGGGAATTTAACACTCCCTTGAACGCCTCCCATAGAACTAATAGTTACTACATGACTTTCTTTTTTCATAAAGGGGAGAACAGTTCTTATCATTTCTGAAACACCAAAAACGTTTGTTTTATAAACCTGTTCAAAATCTTCCATTGTAGTATCTGCAAATGGTTTATTTAATAAGGTTCCTGCATTGTTTATTAATACATCAACATACTTCCATTCTGTCTTAACAAATTCTTCAATTTTTATGTAGTTTGAAGGCTTAGATAAATCAAAAGCAAAAGAAGTCACATTTTTTAATTGTAGATTACCTATTGAGTTATTATTTCTCGATAATGCCAATACTTGGTGTCCTTGACTAGCAAATAGCTTTACAAGTTCGAAACCAATTCCTCTACTTGTTCCAGTAATAATAATTTTTTTACTCATTATTTAATATGATTTCTTTAGTTGGAGACTGACTCATTTTCTCGATAATAATTATCAATTTATTAGTAATATTTGCCATGTGTTCATAATCCAATTTATCAATTTCATCTCCAGATTGATGGTAATAAATATAATCATCTGATGTTGAAAGTGTTTGTGAAGGTACTTTAAAATCTAAATAAAAAGGATAATTGTCTGAACGTTTAAACAATTGATACGTTTCTGCCATTTCATAAAGGCCTATAAAATTTGAATCTGCTAGATATTCGTTAAATTTATCTGACATATTAGACATTTTGTGTCCTGTTAAATATGCTTTATAGTTTTTATCCTTCATTGGTAAGCCAATCATTTCTATATTAAACATATTATATAGATTAAAATTCTCTGCTTTCAGTTTTTCAGATAAATGTTTTGAACCTAACAAGCCTTTTTCTTCAGCAGAAAACAATACAAACATTACACTTCGCTTATTCGTTTTAGCATTAGCAAAATACTTAGCTAGAGCTACTACTCCAGCTGTTCCTGCAGCATTATCGTTAGCTCCATTTGCTATAGAATCATTTTCTACAACATTAGAATACCCAATATGGTCGTAATGTGCTCCAACAATAATAAATTCATCTTTCAATTTAGCATCACTACCTTCTATGTAACCTACTACATTAAAGGCATCACTATCTGCTACTTTAAAATTATCTCGATAGGTTTCAAAATATGGTTTTAAACCAAAACTCTTAAATTGTTTTTCTAAATAGGTTGCTGCTTCTTCGATACCTTCTGATCCTGTATCTCTACCAAGTAAATCATTAGACGCTAGAAAAGCAACTGTTTCTTTAACTTCAGAAGCAGTTACAGAATTGGATTTAGTATCTACAGTAACTGTAGCTGATGGTTTACAGCTAAAAATAAATAACAATAAAATAAATTGTAAACTCTTTTTCATAGTTTGTTTTGTTAGAGTTTAAAGATAAAAAAAATGAGAAGTATGAAGATGCTTTTTAAGCTTAGTTTATAAGTAGAAATTAAGATTTAGCATAATTCACTTAAATTCATTAAATTTAGGTAGTTAATCAATGACAAATGACTTCAGACAAAACGGCAACATATATCATGGTTATTGAGACAAGTGATTTTTTGCACAGACTTGAAGCCAATCAGTTCAATTTATTTACACAAAAACTTCATAATGGTATTTCTAACTTAATTGAAAAATTTAAAGGCCGTATTTTAAATCACAACGACAACACATATGAAGTGATTTTTAACACTGTAACAAATGCTGTTTTATGTGGCTTGAAATTACGATCAAATTTTAAATACATCACGCCTAAATTTGATAAATCCATTCGTGATTTAAAACTTGGAATAGCAGAAGGGAAGTTTGCTAAATCCAAAATATTGGCCACCAGAATGTGTGAAGTGGTTGTTAAGGATAAATTTGTGATTTCAGATGCTGTGAAAACTGCTTATGAAAAAGAAAACAACAATAACTTTATACATAGAGATGATATAAAAAACTTATCTGTTTCTGAAGAACAGTTTCTCACGCAATTGATGAACTATCTTGAAACCATTTGGCATGATGCAGACTTTAATGTGTCACTTTTTAGCAAATCTTTAGGTTTGAGTTCCTCACAATTTTACAGAAGGCTAAAATTTTTAACAGGCAAATCTCCAAGTGTCTTTTTAAGAGATTACAGACTTAAAAGAGCCATAAACATGCTACATTATAGAAAAGGAAATATTACTGAAGTAGCTAAAAAAACTGGTTTTAATAGCCTAGCTTATTTTTCGAAATGCTTTAAAGATTCGTTTCATATTTTACCATCAAAATATCTTCAGCAGCACGCATAAAAAAATCCTGCTTCAAAAAAGATGAAACAGGATTATATTTTAAGATTCCTGCTTTCGCAGGAATTTGTTACACCAACATAGTCACTGGATTTTCAATATACCCTTTTAAGGTTAGAAGAAATTCCGATCCTGTAGCTCCATCAACGGTTCTATGATCGCAAGCCATGGTCAATTTCATGGTATTTCCTACAACTATCTGACCATTTTTAACAACTGGTTTTTCAACAATAGCTCCAACAGATAAAATAGCTGAATTAGGTTGATTGATAATTGACGTAAAACTCTCAATTCCAAACATCCCTAAATTAGAAATGGTAAAGGTACTTCCCTCCATTTCCTGAGGTGTTAGTTTTTTATTTCTCGCTTTACCTGCAAAATCCTTTACTGAAGCACCAATTTGTGTTAAACTTTGCTCGTTAGCAAATTTCACAACAGGAACAACCAAACCATCAGGAACTGCAACTGCTACTCCAATATGAACATGGTTATTAAGTTGCATTCTATCATCAAACCATTGTGAATTTACTTGTGGATGTTGCTTTAATGCTAATGCACAAGCTTTTACAATGATGTCGTTATATGAAATTTTAGTATCTGGTAGTGAATTGTATTGCTGACGGAATGCTATGGCATTTTCCATATCAAACTCCACATTTAAATAATAATGTGGCGCTGTGAATTTAGATTCACCTAAACGTTTTGCTATAACCTTACGCATCTGCGAATGCTTTACCTCATCGAAATCTTCTTGTCCACTAGGCACAAATTTACCAACTGAAACAGTTGATACTCCAGGTGTATAATTTTCTATGTCACGTTTAACAACTCTTCCATTTTCACCAGTTCCTTGTACTTGAGAAATATTAATCCCTCTTTCATCAGCCATTTTTTTAGCTAATGGTGAAACAAATATTCTATTTGAATTTGAAGCTTGAGACTTCTCGACTGCGATCGAAGTGGTAGTTTCTTTTTTAGGCACTTCACTTTTAGGAAGAGATTCCTCGACTGCGCTCGGAATGACATCTTTTCTATCATCTTTAGAACTACTTACTTTAAAGTTTTTAGCTATTTGAGATACATCTGTTCCTTTTGGTCCAATAATAGCTAAAAGCGCATCTACTTTAGCAGTTTCACCTTCATTTAAACCAACATGCAATAAAGTTCCAGATTGGAAACTTTCAAATTCCATAGTCGCTTTATCTGTTTCAATTTCAGCAAGAATATCTCCTTCTTCAACCGCATCGCCAACTTTTTTAAGCCAAGAGGCAACCGTACCTTCTTCCATAGTATCACTCAATCGTGGCATGGTAACAACTATGACTCCTTCTGGAAGTTCTGTTTCAGTTTTAGATTCTTCGTTATCACTCTGAATGACATTATCGTTAGACTCTACGACTGCACTCAGGTTGACAGCCGCATTTTTTAAGAGTTCAGAAATATCTTCATCTTTTTCTCCAATGATGGCTAAAAGCTCATCCACTTTAGTAGTTTCTCCTTCTTGCACACCAATATGAAGTAAAGTTCCTTCGTAAAAAGACTCGAATTCCATTGTAGCTTTATCTGTTTCAATTTCAGCAAGAATATCGCCTTCTTCTATTTTATCGCCAACTTTTTTCAACCAAGAAGCAACTGTACCTTCTTCCATGGTATCACTTAAACGAGGCATATTAATTATTTCTGCCATAGCTTATATTTTGTGTTGAATAAATGGATAATCTTCTTGTTCATATACAGTATCGTACATGACATTTTTATCTGGATATGGTGATTCTTCAGCAAATTTCTCACATTCACTTACTAAATCTTTTACTCGTTTGTCAATTTTCTTGATATCAGCTTCAGATGCATACTTCTTTTTAAGAATAACATCTTTTACTTGTGTTATTGGATCAATTTTTTTGTACTCTTCGACTTCATCTTTCGTTCTATAATGCTGGGCATCACTCATAGAGTGACCTCTATATCTGTAAGTTTTTAATTCTAAAAAAGTTGGGCCATCTCCTCTTCTTGCACGTGAAATAGCTTCATCAAAGGCTTCTGCAACTTTTATAGGGTTCATACCATCAACTGGTCCACAAGGCATTTCGTAACCCAATCCTAATTTCCAAATATCTGTATGATTTGCTGTTCTATCTACTGAAGTTCCCATGGCATACCCATTATTTTCGCAAACAAAAACTACAGGTAATTTCCAGTTCATTGCCATGTTAAAGGTTTCATGAAGAGACCCTTGTCTAGCAGCTCCATCGCCAAAACAACATAGTGTAACAGCATCAACATTATGATATTTATCACCAAATGCAATACCTGCTCCTAAGGGAATCTGTCCACCTACAATACCATGTCCACCATAAAAACGATGTTCTTTTGAAAAAATATGCATGGAACCTCCTAAACCTTGAGAAGTCCCTGTTGCTTTTCCATACAATTCTGCCATAACTCGTCTAGGATCAACTCCCATTCCTATTGGCTGTACATGATTTCTATAAGCAGTAATCATTTTATCTTTAGTCAAGTCCATAGCATGTAAAGCTCCAGCTAATATAGCTTCCTGACCATTGTATAAGTGAAGAAACCCTCTTACTTTTTGTTGTATGTAAACGGCAGCTAGCTTGTCTTCAAACTTTCTCCAGAACAACATATCTTCATACCACTTAAGGTAAACTTCTTTAGTTATTTTTTGCATTGGTTACGTTACTTAGATAAACGATTAACAAAAATACTACTTTAGTTACTAACCAAAAAACTGTAATTCGTAAAAATTTACTGAGAGTCTAAATATTTATCCTTAAGAGAATTTAAAGAACTGATTTATCAAATATTAAAGGCAATAGATTAGCCAAAGAATGAGACTTCACGACTTTACCTGTTTCACCCATAAAATAAATTTCTATAGGTGCATCTTGTTT
>DFBO01000201.1 GCA_002366675.1 Flavobacteriaceae bacterium UBA3078 | reverse complement strand
ACTTTTGATGCTGAAAATAAATATGATAAATCAATACCTATAACATTATACCTAAATCCTGCTCCAACTGCAAAAAACTGTCTAGCTCCTTTATCTGGACTTTCATGAAAGTATCCTGCTCTAAAAGCAAAAGAATCTTGATAAGAATATTCTGCTCCTAATGCCCAAGTCCATTCTTCCATTTCTTCACTAAATCCTCCTGGTGCATCACCAAAAGATTGGAACATTCCTTTAACAAAACTTACATCTGGATCTTTTCCTTCTATAATATAATCAGGCTCGTAACTAATTTCATTATCTATAGTTGGATCATATTCTCCATCACCATCTATATCTTCATACACACGTTTAGTTCCAGTAATTGGAGGCGTTGGCACTAAAAGCTTAGTTACTTCAGCTGTAAGAGATACTTTATTAAAATCGTCCAAAATAAAATCGAAACCTCCACCTAAACGCAACGTTGTTGGCTGGAAATTTTCCTGCCCACCTTCATCATACTTGAATTTTGGTCCAACATTTTGAATAGCAAAACCAAATCTAGTTCTTCCATTAAAACTACCATACGCTTGCTCTTCACTTTGGTAAAAACCTGAAATATCTACTCCAAACGTACTTGCTGCAGAGGTATCGCCATTACCATTAGGGATTTTTAAATCGGAGTTTAAATAACGCATGGCAACAGACATACCAAACTGGTCACTTAATCTTAAAGCATAAGAAACATCGAAAGTAAATTCGTTTGGACTTTGAATTAATGGAGTTTGATTTTCATCTTCAACAAATTCTATTTCACCTAAAGAGAAATATCTAAAACTGGCTGCAAAAGAACTTCTTTCATTTAACCTATTAAAATACGTCAGGCTCCCTAAAAATATATCGTTAACCAGTTTACTTAAGTAAGGCGTATAACTAACTGCAACTCCTTGTTTTGTTTCAGAAAAAACATATTTTGATGAATTCCATTGTTGAGAAAACCCATCGGCTGAAGTTGCAACTCCCATATCTCCCATAGAAGCTGATCGAGCATCTGCTGAGATTAATAAAAAAGGAACTCCTGTAGTGATTACTCTTGAATCAAAAGGATCTGGAGTTATTTCTTCAATAATATTTTGTGACTGTATTTGTGTAGCAAAAAATAATGCTGATAATATTAAAATTGATTTCTTCATAAATTCTCTTTATTTAACAAATATATATTTTTATTATAGTATAACAAGTTTCTCTATTTTTTCAACAGTTTTGTTTAAGGTTGCCGAGCGAACAGTAAGTTTATATATGTAAACTCCTTTTCCAATTTTATCTCCAAAATCGTCTCTTCCATCCCAAATTAAGTCTCTTGACAGAGTGGATGTTCCATTATTACAACATTCGGCATTATTGGTTTGCCCACTTATTGTTTTTACTATTTTACCTGTAACAGTAAATATTTGAACTAAAACGTCTAAAGGTTCCGAGCTATTGTGGTTAAACCAAAATTCAGTGTAATTAACGAATGGATTCGGATAATTTAAAACATTTTCGATAACTAACTCTTGATTCTCGTCAAACACCACAAATTGTAGTTCAGTGGTAGAAGAATTGTTATAAACATCCCATGCTTTAATTGTTAATGTATGCATTCCTGCATCTAAATCTCTTAATGGGTAATTTACTATTCCTCTTTGGTAATCGTCTAATTCTGTTTGATAGTAATCGTTTAAAACATAAGGGTTAGCTTCATCTCCATCAAGGATTCCTACTATATCATGACCAATACCACTTGCTGTATTAATTCCATTGTCGTCTTGCAATTTTAATATAAGACTTGGAGAACTATTAGTTATTCCTCCTGAAACAAAACTTTCATCATTGAGAAACGCATTCATTACTGGTCCAATATTATCTTCTTCAGCATTTTCGTTTAATCCTCCAATTTGAACTTGACCAACACTTGCTCCAGAATGGTCAATAAGTTGTCCTTCTTTTTTAGCATAAAAGCTTACTTTACCATAGTCTACAGGAATACCTATATCTCTAGGCACAACAAATTCTATATCGAATTGTCCATTTGTAATGGAAGATTGCCCTCTAAAAATAATAGCTCCAAGAGTTTCAAAATCCATTTTTATTACTTGTCCACCATCTCTGGTTCCATCATTCCCTAAGGTTTGTCTTTGGATATTCTTATCAAAAATGGTAGAGGAAAGCACGCCATTAAAATCGCTTAACAGATTCCCAGATTCATCCACTATTTCTCCAGATAGTTTCACACGCCCTAACGCTTGAAGCACATCAGTTGTTCCAGAAATAGGTGCATCGTTTATTTCTGTTAAAACAATATTTGGTTTACCAAATGATAATTTCATTGCAGGATCTCCAATAAAAAACACCAATCTTCTTTGTCCGCCATTTGAAATTGCTGGATCATTTTTTGTAAGTCTCAATGCTTCAGCCATACTTGGGTATTCGTTATCTGGAATATTATCATTCTCACTATATGAGAATAAATATTCTTCTAACACCCTATTAAATGTGACTCCTACATTAACAAAAATCTGTCTGGTAGTTGTAATTAAACCAATTGCTCCTCCATCTTTATTCCAATAAGTAAATTCTCCAGCCGTTGGTCGAATAGGATTATCAAACTTTGTAAATTCACAAGTAACAGTTACAAAACAATTAAGTTTACAAACATTATTTAATTCTTGCGCATCTGGTTTTTCAAAAATTCGTTCGTGAGCTAAACCATCTTCTCCTCCATGCCCAAAATAATTAACGACTAACGCGCCTGTTTCTAATGCATTTTTTATTGCCGTATTTACTGTTGGATACCTATCTCCTCCTGCTGAAGACTCTTGTTGATAGGCATCAGAATGAATTTTAATAACATTAATAAATGGTTTTTCTGCAGTAACTTCATTTCCAATTTCGTCTGTAGTGGCTTGCAAAATTTGTTCCCAAGATTCATCTATATCGTCTGAAATAACAACAAAATTATTCCTCCAACTACCAAATGATGCTTCAACATAATATCTTTCTACTTTATCAACCATGTCTTTAGCTTTCTGGTAAGAGTCTGCCAGAATTCTACCAACTGCAATATCTAATTTATCTGAGATACCCATATCTCCTTCGTCAAAATCCATCATACCATAAAAATCGTCAGATATAAACGAATTAGTTAAATTAAAGCTGTTATAAGCATGCCAAGAAGGGACAATATTCGTATTATTTGGAATTCTATCTTTATAATCGAAAGAGCCATCACCAAATAAACAAACGTATTTAATTCTTTTCTCTGGCGTACTCGCATTATCATACACATATTTTATAAAATTCCTAATAGCTCCAATATCTTGGTTTCCTGTGCTAAACTCTTTATATATTTGATGTAAAGAAACAACCTTAACATTCAATTGATTAAAGTTCCTATTAATCTGTGCCAATCTTTCAGCTTGACCTTTGTAGCTATTTGGTGTGATAACCAAATAATCAATATCTTTAAATTCACCTTGAGAATCTTGAAAAATAGTTCCTTTTAAATTTTGATTGCTAACTGTTTTAATCGAGCCTATCATAGGTTCATAATAATTCAATGGAGTAACAATAGCATAAGATTTTAAAGTTCCTAATGAAGATGTAAAACTTAGATTAGAATTATTATCTGAATTAATAAGATTTTTAACATTATAAATATCTGTTACATCCCAAACCTCTTGGACTTGTGATGTATTTGTCAAATTATACTGTCCAATACCTGATAATTGGGTAACTGCATAATTTTTGAAAGTGAATTGTTTCCCTGAAAAATTTAATGCTCGAGTTGCTTCAATAGATATATAGTCTATATAAGCCATTGCTGATGGATTACCTCCATCATTATGTGTTAAACTAACTGATAAATCTGAAGAATTTACTAGTAAATTATTATCATAACTATTTTCAGTAGCCAGATTTGAATCTGTTGTAGCTGGCAAAGACAAATTAACTATATCTGTTCCATTAATTTCAACTTGCATAGTGGTAGGAACTTCTGCTGTTGAACCAAGGAAAACTTTGAAATTAATTGGATCTGTAGTAACCAAATCTGGAAAAGAAAAATCGAAAGTTTTGGTGTCTTCAATATCAAATTCATCACCAAACCAACGTCTTCCAACACTAACTAAATTATGCTCATCTTCTTCATGAAACTTATAGTCTTGAAACGTATCTATAGTCAAATCAATTGGTCCAGAAGGTTGAACAAAAGGCTGAACCCTTTTTCCATATCCTGAACTTATATTTATATAATAATAAGTTTTATCCGTATAACAATTAATATTTGTATTACTTACTTCATCAAATCCTTTTGGTCCTTGCCCATAAAAAAGAACATAATCGCTATCGTTAAAATAACCGTCTGTTTCTCCAATAATTTTAATAGCATTTTCTTGAACATCTATTGGATAAGGTTCAGAATTAGCAAAAGGAATCATTCTTCCTCCATTTCCATATAATTTTAATGTCCTTGGATCAAGATTATCAACATTAATACCTAAATCAGATAAAAAGTTTCTAGTTATCTTAAAAATTCCTGTTTTATCTATTTGAAATTTATACCATTGCCCACTGCTTAAAACGGAATTGCTTATAACCCTATTATTATAAGGAGAACTATTATTTGTAATTCTCCCATTAGAATATGAAATAGAAAAAGAGGTAACTTTTTTAAATCCACCTTGATTTGTTTTAACTATTGGAGATAAAACTAAATAAGCATAATAAGTATTTCTAGCAATTGATGTTTTTAAACTATAGGTTAATTCATTAGGAATTGAATTAACATTTATGTCTTTCAAGTCTGTTTGACTAATTGGTTCATATTGTACATTATTAACTGATACAGAACGTTCATCGATAGCTTGAGAAATTTCCCATTGGGAAATAAACTGAAGTCCTTCTGTTAAACTATAACTAAAGTTAGTCTCATTAAAAAAAGGGATATTTAGTTTAAAGCTTTCTGTAGTTAACACTTTTTCACCTTCCCATTTAATATCAAATTGCTTTTGCTGGGAGTAAGTAAATAAAGTGACAAAAAATAAAAGGAGTAATAATTTCTTTTTCATTGGTTAAATAACGTGAATAATTGCTTGATATTATTAGAGAACAAACAATTTTAAAAAAACGTTTCAAAATTACAATAATAATTTATAAAAATATGCGTTATCTAGTCACAAAATACAAGTTAAAAACGCAAAAATCATCGTTGTAATGTTTAATAAATAGGACGAAATGCAGTTTTTTTTAATCAATTTTCACTTTTTAGCTTGTAATATTCGCTATATTTATTATATTGCGTCACCAAAAACATGATTAAGCTTACTTAAAAGTATGGATATGAAAAAAGTAATGGCATTTAAGATATTGTTAATTTTAACAATATCTATAACTACGATTGGTTGTAAAAGATCATCAAGCTCTAACAGCTCCAGAGCTACCGGTTGGGACGTAAACTCTAGAGATGGAGGTTTCCAATACAATACACAATTTAAAGAACAAGAAACTGCTCCTGGTTTAGTATTTGTAGAAGGTGGTACATTTACTATGGGTAAAGTTCAAGACGATGTAATGCATGATTGGAACAATACTCCAAATCAGCAACACGTTCAATCCTTTTATATGGATGAAACAGAAGTAACCAATAAAATGTATATGGAATACCTTGATTGGTTAAAAAGAATTTATCCACCAACAGAAGACAATTACAAAGCAATCTACAATGGTGCGCTTCCTGACACTTTAGTATGGAGAAATAGATTAGGTTATAACGAAGTTATGACAGAAAACTATTTACGTCATCCAGGTTATGGAGAATATCCTGTAGTTGGAGTAAGTTGGATTCAAGCTGTTGAATTTGCTAGCTGGAGATCAGATCGTGTAAACGAAATGTATTTAGAAGATGCTGGATATATTACTAGAGATGCTAAAATTTCTAGTGTAGAAGCTGGTCAAACTTTTAATACCGAAACTTATATCAATGCCCCAACACAAGTATATGGAGGTAATGATAGTTTAACAAACCCTGATAATACTAGAAGAAGAGTAAATACTACAGCTTCTGGAGATACTATTGGCGTTTACGCTGGTAGAGAAACTGGTATTATTTCTCCAGGCTACAGATTACCTACAGAAGCTGAGTGGGAATATGCTGCTTTAGGCTTAACAGAACTACGTAATTTTAACATTTATAGAGGTAGAAAAAAATACCCTTGGGATGGACAATATACACGTTCAGGAAAACGTCAAGTAAAAGGAGACCAAATGGCCAACTTTAAACAAGGTAAAGGTGATTATGGTGGTATTGCTGGATGGTCTGACGATGGTGCAGATATTACGAATGAAGTAAAACAATACGAACCAAATGATTTTGGTTTATATGATATGGCTGGAAATGTTGCTGAATGGGTAGCAGATGTTTACAGACCTATAGTAGATGATGAATTTAACGATTTTAACTACTATCGTGGAAATGTATATACTAAAAACTCTATTAGCGAAGATGGTACTGTTAAAATTGTAACAACAGATGAAATCGTATTTGATACTTTACCTAATGGTAAAGTAGTAGCGAGAGATTTACCAGGTGAAATTGCGCAAGTTGCTGTTGATGATGAAGAAACTTATTTAAGACAAAATTTCGATAGATCTGACAATAGAAACTTTAGGGATGGAGACAAGCAATCGTCTCGTCAATACAGAGAAAGCTTTGGTGATGAAGATGGTGTTTCTGGTGAGTCTGCTATGACAAGTAAAATGTATAACTCTCCTAAACATAATATAGATGTAGATGATTCTACAGGAGCATTGATTAGAGAGTATGACAAATCTAACAAGAGAACCTCACTAATAAACGATGAAGTTCGTGTATATAAAGGTGGTTCTTGGAGAGATAGAGAATACTGGTTAGACCCAGCACAAAGACGCTATTTCCCACAAACTATGGCTACAGACTATATTGGATTTAGATGTGCAATGTCTAGAGTTGGTTCTAAATCTCAAGGGAAGAACAAAACAAAAAATTAAGATTATTTAAATCTTTTAAAAAAGTCCTAACTAATTGTTAGGACTTTTTTTATACTTTTATTTTATGAATATAGAACACCTACATAAACTCTTCTTAAAACATCCTTCTGTTTCAACAGACACTAGAAAAATAACAAAGAATGATTTATATTTTGCTCTAAAAGGAGATAATTTTAATGGTAATGCCTTTACAAAACAAGCCCTAGAAAATGGTGCTTCTTATTGCATTATAGATGAAGAAAAATTTGCTATAAACAAGCAATGTATCTTGGTTGTAGATGTTTTAGAAACATTGCAGAAATTAGCAACGTTTCATAGAACATATTTAAACCTTCCTATTATAGGTTTAACAGGTAGTAATGGAAAAACAACAACTAAAGAGTTGATTCATGCAGTACTTTCAAAGAAATTTAAAACTTCAGCTACAATAGGCAATCTCAACAATCATATTGGTGTACCATTAACTCTCTTAAAGATGAATACTAACACAGAGTTTGGTATTGTAGAAATGGGAGCCAATCATAAAAAGGAAATTGCATTTTTATCTAACATTGCTCTTCCAGACTATGGTTTGATTACCAATTTTGGAAAAGCACATTTAGAAGGCTTTGGCAGTATTGAAGGTGTTATTGAAGGGAAATCTGAAATATACAACCATCTTATAAAACATAATAAAATCATATTTATTAACTCTAACGACCCTATTCAGTTAGAGAAAAGCAAAGAAGCAAAAACCATTACTTTTGGGAATAAAAAAACGGATGATTTTGAAATTCATTTTAAAAGTGCACAACCAAATGTGACAGTTGAATTTAATAACAATGAAATAAATAGCCAGCTCATTGGCGAATACAATTTTAATAATATTTCTGTGGCTATTGCCATTGGCGCTTATTTTAAAGTAGATGAAAAACTCATAAATGAAGCTATAGAAAATTACTCTCCAAAAAACAACAGGTCTCAAATTGTTGAAAAAGGAACAACTAAAATTATTCTAGATGCTTACAATGCCAATCCATCAAGCATGAAAGTGGCTTTAGAAAATTTTGGGAAATTAGAAGCTGAAAACAAAATTGCCATTCTTGGAGATATGTTCGAATTGGGCCAAGATGCTAAGAAAGAACATATAGCTATTGCTGAACAAGCAAATTCACTAAATGTTTTGAAAGTAATTTTTATAGGTGAAAATTTTCATGAAGCTATTCCAAAAACCAATGAAACCTATAAAACCTTCAATAACTTTAAAGAGCAATTCCATTTAGACACATTAAAGAATGCCACAATACTAATTAAAGGATCTCGAGGTATGGCTTTGGAACGTATCTTAGACTTATTTTAAACAGAATAAAATTAATTCTGTCTGAACAACCAAAATTAAAATCTGATAAAGTAATTTATGGATATTTAGAATTCGAAAGTTCGGGATTTATCAAGATGAACCGACTTTTGGACGTAAAGAAACCAAAGAAAGAACAAAACTAAAAATGAAGATGAAGATGAAGATGAAAGTGTATATCAAATCAAAATATCTTTAAATAGAAAAAATGAACCAAAAAAAAAAAATCAGTTAACAACAAATTATATAATTTATTGCTAGTTCTAGCTACTACTTACGAAAATCTTCACGGATTTTCTATTCGGTTTATTTTTGTTAAATTATGTGCTCTATAAAACAACAAATCATTTACAAACTCTATTCTATCACTATTAAAAACCACATTATGAAGCCTTTTCGTTCAATTTACCTATCCCTTTTTGTTCTCTTCCTTATAGGTTGTAAAACACCTCAAACAACTGTTACTACAGAACATAACCTGTCAACTTTCGAAAAATTGTCAAGCATGGAAAATGTTGTCAGTATTGAAAAAAAAGCAGCTTTAAGTCATTTCGATGAGAATTTTGAAATCTGGTTCGAACAACCTATTAGCTATAATGACTTATCAAAAGGCACATTTAAACAACGCGTATTCTTAGGTTTTGAGAATCCATCTCAACCTGTTATTGTCGAGCTTCATGGTTATGGTATTGGCTCTGGAAAAGCTGGTGAACTTGCAAATCATTATAAAGCAAATCAATTAAACATTGAGCATCGTTACTTTAATAGCTCTCGTCCTGAGAACATAGATTGGAACACACTTACGGTAGAAAATGCTGCTAAAGATCAAGCAAGAATTATTGAGGCAATTAGAAAAGCGTTATTTCCAAATTCAAAATTTGTATCAACCGGAATTTCTAAAGGCTGCCAAACAACCATGTTGCATCGTAGATATTTTCCTGATAATGTAGATGCTTGCGTTTGTTATGTTGGTCCATTAAATTTTGAACGAGAAGACCCTAGAGTTTATGAGTTTTTAAATAAAGTAAGTACTCAAGAAAACCGAGATAAAGTAAAAGCCTTTCAAAACTTATGTTTTGAAAATAGAACTGCTCTTTTAGAAATGATGAAAGCAGTAGGAAATGAAAAAAATATGTCTTGGGAGTTTGGTATAGATAAAGCCATTGATTATACCATTCTGGAATATTCTTTTGCTTTCTGGCAATGGGGAACTCCTATTGATAGCATTCCTATGGAAAATGCATCAGCTGAAGAAATTTACAAACATCTTATTAGTGTTGTTGGTTATGGTTTTTTTGAGGAAAAAGCTGTTGACAATTTACAACCATATTTTTGGGCTGCACTAACACAACAAGGTATTTATGGTTATGAAACTGCGCCTTTTAATAAATATTTAAACACAGAAGACATCTATAAATTCGAATGGGCTTTTCCTGAAAACATCTCTAAAGAGTACGATTTAAAACCTATGCAAGAGGTTCAAACATTTCTAGATAATTCGGCTGAAGACATGCTCTTTATTTATGGAGAATATGATTCTTGGAGTGCAACAGCTGTGGAGTTAGAAGATGGTGCTTCCAAAAGGGACCTATATAAATTTGTACATCCAAAAGGAAGTCACAAGACTAGAATAAAAAGTTTTAGTCCAGAAAGCCAGAAGAAAATTTATGACATTATTGATGGTTGGTTAAAAGAATAATACTTATCTCATTAAAGTTTCAATCTCTTCAATTTCAATTGGCATAGCTTCAGTTAAGTTGATGTTACCATCTTTGGTTATTAGATAATCATTTTCCAAACGGCAACCTATACCTTCTTCTGGTATGTATATTCCAGGCTCGCAAGTTAAAATCATTCCAGCTTCTAAAGTTCTAGAATACAAACCAACATCATGGACATCCAACCCAATATGATGTGCAGTTCCATGCATAAAGTACTTTTTATACAAGGGTTTTTCAGAGTCTTGATTTGTAACTTCATTTGCATCAAGCAAACCTAATTTTATAAGTTCTGTTTCAACAAGTTTTGCCATTTGTGATTCATAATCTGAAGGCAAAATTCCAGGTTTTAACAATTTACTTCCTTCTTTCAAGCAATATAAAACTGAAGAGTAAACTTCTTTTTGTCTCTTAGAAAATGTACCATTCACAGGAAAACATCTCGTGGTATCGCTATTGTAATTGGCATAACAAACGCCAAAATCTAATAAAATCATCTCACCATTTTTACAAATGCTATCATTCGTATTATAATGAAGAGCACAAGCATTTTTCCCTGAAGCCACAATGGGTTTAAAAGCATGACGTGTTGCTCCAGATTTTATTAAATTATAAGATAATTCAGCTTCCAGTTCGTATTCCCTCATAGTTGGTTTACAAGCTTTCAACACACGTTTAAAAGAATTCACACTAATATTAGCAGCTTGCTGTATAAGTTCAATTTCTTCATCAGACTTAATAAGTCTTAATTCTCGTGTAATTTTTGCAGCTCGATAATACTCATGCAAAGGATATTTTTCTTTACACCAAGCAATCATTCTATCTTGTTGTGTTTGCTGAATGTGAGTTACACGCTTGATATGTTCATTATGACCCAAATAAATACCATCTGCTTCAAAAGCCATTAATTGTAAGATTTTCTCAAAATCTTGAATCCATTCTACGCGTTTAATTCCAGAAATATCTGTCGCTTGTTCTTTGGTTAATTTTTCGCCATCCCAAATTTTAATATGCTCATTGGTTTCCTTGACAAACAAGATTTCACGATTCTCCTTTTTATAAGCATCAGGATAAATTACTAATATGGTTTCTTCTTGATCTATACCACACAGATAAAACAAATCGTTGTTTTGGGTAAAACCCATCACATCGTCTGCATTGTTATGCTTTACATCATTAGACGATAGAACAGCTAACGTGTTGGTTTTCATTTTTGAAACAAAACTGTTTCGGTTTTTTATGAATAAACTATTTGAAATTTGATTGTAGCGCATAATTAAAATTTTCTATCTGGATGAAACGGACTTAAATTTAATATCGTTTTTTTATCTGAAATAACTTCTGAAACCAATTTCCCTGTTGCTGGTCCCATACTCCAACCCATCATGGCATGACCTGTTGCAATGGTTAAATTATTACATTTTGAAGATTTTCCAATATAAGGTAAACCATCAGGAGACACTGGACGTAAACCTGAAGCAACATCATTTTTCTCTTCTTGAGTTAGAGTAACATCTGGATAAAAATTGTTAGTTGCTTTTGCAATGGTCTCAACTCGTACTTTATTTATATTATTGCTTATTCCTGCAATTTCCATAGTTCCAGCGAAACGTGTAAATCCATTCATTGGTGTAACTGCTACTTTAGCTTCTGCTAAAATTGACGGAATAGTGATTCCAGTTTTTTGTGTGGTATTTATACGATAACCTTTGCCTGCTTGCAGTAATAATTTCAAACCTAATTTTTTGCTTAATATAGAGCTCCACGAACCTGCTGCAAGTACAAACTCATCTGCCTTTAAAACTTGATTTTTGGTTTTTACAGCTTCAATTTTTCCATTAGTGATTATTAAATCTTCTACCTTGTCATTTGGAAAAAAAGTGACTCCAACTGACTTTAAATGCGTTTTCATTTCTGTCATAAACTCACGAGGTGTTGAATGAGAATCGCATTTATAATAAGTTGCTCCTTTTATATTTATTCTAGCAGTTGGCTCAAGAATCTGTAACTCTTCTTTACTTATTTCATTAGCATCTAACCCTTCACGTTTTGCTAGTAGAGCAGTTTTAATTTCTTCTTCCAGCATTTTATCTGTCTGACATAACATAAGCAAGCCTTTCTTCTCGTAATGAAAACTAAAGCTTTCTTCACGCTTAATATCATCAAACAAATCTTGAGTCAATAAAGTAATCCCTTTAATGGCAGGAATAGCCTTGTTAACATGATTGGCATTACAAGATTTATTAAAAGCTAGTGTCCATTTTAAAAAATCTAAATCTAGTCTTGGTTTTATATACAGAGGACTAGACTTATTAAACATCCATTTAAGTCCTTTTTTCATAACTCCTGGCGCTGATAAAGGAATAATATGACTTGGAGATAAGTAACCTGCATTTACATAAGATGCACCCGAATTCATATTAGACTGATCGATAATAATGACTTGATGCCCTTCTTTTTGAAGATAATACGCTGAACATAATCCAATTACTCCTCCACCTATTATAATAATGTTTTTACTCATATTAAATTACCTGAAATCCAAAAGCATAAGGATCGTCTTCAGAATCTATAGTTATGGTGTTATGTCCATAAATTTTTGCCCAACCCTGTATGCTTGGAATAATTGCCAACTTACCATCTAAAGTCGTTTCTTTTTCCACGCGTCCAATAAACTTGCTCCCAATGAAACTCTCGTGAATAAAATTCTCTCCACCTTTTAATTTCCCTTTAGCATGTAATTGTGCTAAACGTGCTGAAGTTCCTGTACCACAAGGGCTTCTGTCGATGGCTTTATCTCCATAAAAAACGGCATTTCTACCTGAAGATGTTGGATCGATTGGTGTTCCTGTCCAAAGTATGTGAGTCACATCTTTTATGGTTTTGTTTTCTGGATGAATGAATAGGTTTGGATACTTTTCATTAATTCGTTGTCTAACAATTTGCGAATACTGAATAATTTTTGAAGCCGAAAAATCATGAACTCCAGAGAAATTTTCTTGTGGATCTACAATGGCGTAATAATTTCCACCATAAGACACATCGAATGTTATTTCTCCCAATTCTGGGCAATCAATTGTCAACCCTTCAGCAGCTAAATAACTTTTAACGTTGGTAAATTTTACCCAATCGACTTTTTTTCCTGTTTGCTGATATTCAATTTCCACTAAACCAGCAGGAGCTTCCATTCTTATTTTCCCTGGGACTTTAGGAGTAACTAAACCTTCTTCAATAGCAATAGTTATGGTTCCTATAGTACCATGTCCACACATGGGCAAACAACCAGAGGTTTCAATAAACAGTATGGCAAAATCGTTTTCAGGATTATGTGGTGAATATAAAATACTGCCACTCATCATGTCGTGACCACGAGGCTCAAACATGAGACCTTTTCTAATCCAATCGTATTCTTTTAAAAAATGCTGACGTTTTTCGCTCATGGTGTCACCTACCAAGTCAGGTCCACCTTGTTTAATAACTCTAACCGGATTTCCACAAGTGTGCGCATCAATGCATACAAACGTACTTTTCATTTTAAACTACATCTTTAGTTTGCTTATTATTTACTAAACGTGATATCTTTAAAGGGTTTTCATTTTTCAATTCATCTGGCAACAAATTATTTGGCCAATCTTGATAACTAAAAGGTCTCACCCAACGCTTGATGGAATGAATGCCAACTGCAGTAAAACGACTATCTGTAGAAGCTGGATAAGGTCCACCATGAACCATAGATGGACAAACTTCAACTCCAGTAGGAACACCATTGTAAATGATACGTCCAACGCGATTTTGGAGCGCATCTATTACTTTATAATATTGCTTGGCTTCATCATCATCAGCAATTAAAGTACCTGTTAACTGACCTTCAAGTTTAGAAATAACCTGCTCTAATTGTTCCGCATTTTCACATTGAACAACCATAGAATATGGCCCAAAAACTTCTTGATGTAAGGTGGTATTTTTTATAAAAGTTGCTCCTTCAACTGTAGTTACAGTTTGTCTGGCATAATTAGCTTTAACGTCTGAATTATAATCTGCAACAACCGTTAATTCAGGTTGCTTAAGTGCTTTTTGCTTATTGCTTTCATAAGCTCCAATAATGTTTGGATGTAACATACAAGATGGCTCTACTTTTACAATTTCATTGGATAAATTTTGAATGAAATGTGATAATTCTTCACCTTTAATGCCTAATAGCAAACCTGGATTGGTACAAAACTGACCAGTTCCTAAAGTAATAGATCCAGCATATGTTTTTGCTAAAGCCTCCCCTTTATTTTTTAAAGCACTAGGTAATATAACCACTGGATTAATACTTCCCATTTCAGCAAAAACAGGAATTGGTTCTTCTCGTTTAGCAGCTAAATCATAAAGAGCACGACCACCACGAATACTTCCTGTAAATCCTACGGCTTTGACTTTAGGATGAGACACTAATTGTGTACCAACTTCAATACCACTACTATTTAAATTTGAAAACACGCCATTTGGCATACCTGTTTTATTTGCTGCATTTATAATAGCTGATGCTATTAATTCTCCAGTACCAGCATGCATTGGATGCGATTTTACGATTACTGGACAACCAGCTGCTAATGCTGCAGCAGTATCTCCACCAGCTGTAGAATAAGCTAAAGGAAAATTACTTGCTCCAAAAACAACAACTGGACCTAAAGGCACTAACATTTTCCGAATATCAGATTTTGGCATTGGCTGTCTATCTGGTTGTGCTGTATCTATGGTAGCTTCAACCCAAGAACCTTCTTCAAGTAATTCTGCAAACGCTCGTAATTGACCAACAGTCCTACCTCGCTCTCCTTTGGCACGCCCTTCTGGCAAGCCTGTCTCAGAGCAATAGATTTTAATTAATTCATCATCCAAAGCTAAAATTTCATCTGCAATAGCACTTAAAAACTCCGCTTTTCGTTTTCCGGAAAGTGTTCGACATTCTTTAAATGCATTTGATGCTAATGAAACAGCTTCATTTATTTCTTGAGAATCAGCTTCAATGAATACGTTTTCGTTGTTAATATTCAACTGTGGATTGAAGGTTTTGTAGGTCTTCGATCCTTTTGCTGATAATTGATTTCCTATATAATTTTTTCCTGTTATCATTTTGATTTAATGCTTTTTAAGTGTTTTTCAATATCGACTGGTTTATGAACTATTTTAGTTGATACTGGATATTTTTCTAATAAACTTTCTGGCCTTATAGGTCGTTTTTCAAATCCACCTCCACAGTTAGGACAAATCTTATGCAAGATGTTGTCAACACAGTCTTTACAAAAGGTACATTCAAATGTACAAATCATAGCTTCTTGAGAATCAAAGGGCAAATTTTTATTACAATTCTCACAAGTTGGACGTATGTCTAACATTCTTATAAATTTTTATAATCTGATAAATTTGGTCTATTTTTTAAACCTTCTTCAATAATCTTTAGGACCTGTTTACGTTCTTCTCCATGAAGTGGCAAACGTGGTGCACGAACATTTTCAGTCCCAATTCCTGTAGCCACTTCTGCCAATTTAATGTTTTGTACTAATTTAGGGTTTATATCTAACTCTAACAACGGTAAAAACCATCTGTAAATTTCTAATGCTTCTTTTATTCTACCTACTTTTTGAAGCTCGTAAATAGCTACTGTTTCAGCTGGGAAAGCACACACTAAACCTGCAATCCATCCGTCTGCTCCCATTAATAAACTTTCCAAAGCCAAAGTATCAACTCCAGTCATAATTTTAAGACGGTCTCCAAATCGGTTTTTAATTCGTGTAACATTAGAAATATCGCGAGTAGATTCTTTAACAGCTTCAATATTATTACATTTTAATAATTCGTCGAACATATTTAAAGTTACTTCCACTTTATAATCTACTGGATTATTATAAACCATAATTGGTAATGAGGTATTATTAGCAACAGCTTTAAAATATTCTACAGTTTCTCTATCTCCAGATTTATATCTCATTGGAGGCAACATCATAAGTCCTTTCGCTCCATCATCTTCAGCTTTTTGTGCAGCATGAATAGCAGCTTTAGTTGTTTGTTCTGCTATATTAATGAGTACAGGAGCTTGCCCTTTTACAATATCTACCGTAGTTTGCGTAAGTGTTCTTTTTTCTTCATCTAACAAAGTACTTGCTTCACCTAAAGTACCACCAAGAACAATACCATGAACTCCTGCAACTAATTGTGCTTTAACATTAACTTCAAACATTTTTAAATCAAGTTCATCTGCATCTGTGAACTTTGTTGTAACTGCTGGCATAACGCCTTTCCATTGGATACTCATAATATACATGTTTTTATGACACAAAAATAACTATGACCAAGTGATATAAATAATCTGTTTTTATCCATTTATCATACTATATTATCCCATTTAACATTTAATCATCATGTATTTGCTTAATTTTGTATTTAACATGATTCAGATAATATATGAAAGTTCTTCCTTTTAAAATACCAAAACCAGAATCGGCAGCATTAGTTTACCAAGTAGATTTAGAACATGTTTTTTACGACAAACTCCATCAACATGAAGAAATACAGCTAAGTTACATAGTAAAAGGTGAAGGTAATTTGATAGTTGGAGACACCATAAATTATTATAAATCTGGAGATATTATTGTTATAGGAAGTCAGTTACCACATGTGTTTGAAAGCGATCGGGAACACCAAAAGCAATCGCATATGCAAACTTTATTTTTTACTGAAAACAGTTTTGGGAAAGACTTCTTTAATCTAGAAGAATTAACTGAATTGCATGCTTTTTTTAAACGAGCCAAACATGGATTTAAAATCACATCCAACCAAACTGAGTTTGTTTCACTTTTTAATAGTATTGAAAAAGCTACAAAATTAGAAAGATTCATCATACTTCTTCAACTCTTAAAATTATTCTCTAGAGCTGAACATAAGAGTTTATCATCATTTATCTATGAAAAAAACTTCTCTATAATTGAAGGGGAACGTATGCGAAATGTGTTTGATTATACCATGACTAATTATGAAAAAGACATTACTTTAGAAACTGTGGCAAATGTTGCAAACATGACAAAAAATGCTTTTTGTAAGTATTTCAAAAAATATACAAATAAAACTTATGGCACTTTTTTAAATGAACTACGAATAGAGCACGCATGCAAACATTTAATGTCAAACAACAAACTTAATATAGCTGATGTAGCTTATAAAGTAGGTTTCAATAACATTTCTAATTTTAATCGTCAGTTTAAAAAGGTCAAGAATGTGACACCTTTAACATTTAAAAGAGATTAAATATCTCTAAACGAAACCACTCCTGAGAATTGATAATCCAAATTGCTACTGCAATTTTGTACTTTTTATTTATTCAATATCTTCAAAAGACATCTTGAATTTAGAATAAATAAAAAAATCCACACTAAAAAAGTGTGGATTGTCTACTTAATGTGGGCGCGAAGGGATTCGAACCCCTGACCCCCTGGGTGTAAACCAGGTGCTCTGAACCAACTGAGCTACGCGCCCTTTGTAATTGGACTGCAAATATAAATTAGTTTTCCATACTGCAAAAGCTTTTTTGTAAAAAAATTAAATTATTTCTGCTACTACAAATGTGCTTCCTCCAACATAAATCAAATCATTTCCTGAAGCATTTTTTTTAGCTGTATTTAATGCCTCATTTACACTCACATAGCCAACGCCTTTAAATCCAGCAGACCTAAACTTATTTTGTAACAAATCTGCTTCCATACCACGTGGAACGTTTGGTTTACAAAAATAATAAGTCGCCTTTTTAGGTAATATCTCTAAAATTGAATCAAGTTCCTTATCATTTACTACACCAAACACCATGTGTAATTGAATAAATGATTCTTGCCTTATTTGTTTTACTACATAACTTAACCCTTCTTTGTTATGAGCAGTATCGCAAATTATTTTAGGTTGTTCTTGAAGTATTTGCCACCTTCCTTGTAAACCAGTATTTTTTACAACATGAAACAATCCGTTTTTTATATGATTTTCAGAAATTGAGAATGACTTGTTTAAGATTTTAATAGTTTGTAGAACAGTTTTAATATTTTTCTGCTGATACAACCCTTTTAAATCACTTGAATAAATGTTATCAATTAAAGTATCTGCAAAATAAATATCAGACTGATTCTTTTTAGCAACACCTTTAAACACTAAAGTTGTTTCATCTTGAGTTTCGCCAATAACTACTGAAACATTTGGTTTAATTATACCTGCTTTTTCAAAAGCAATAGCTTTTAATGTATTTCCTAAAAACTGAGTATGATCGAGTCCAATATTTGTAATTACTGAAACTTCTGGTATAATAATATTTGTAGAATCTAGTCTGCCTCCTAAGCCAACTTCAACAATGGCAATATCGACTTTTTGCTTCGCAAAATAATCGAAAGCCATACCTGAAGTCATCTCGAAAAAAGATAAACTTTGAGATTCTAAAAATACTTTATTACGTTTGATAAAACCAATGACAAAAGCTTTACT
The DNA here is from genome assembly GCA_002366675.1 of Flavobacteriaceae bacterium UBA3078. Taxonomy (GTDB): domain Bacteria; phylum Bacteroidota; class Bacteroidia; order Flavobacteriales; family Flavobacteriaceae; genus Xanthomarina. The sequence continues at coordinate 2,807 of DFBO01000201.1, read as the reverse complement.
TATTTCGACTCCATTAATTTTAATGCGTTCTCTAAAATCTTTAAGATGTGGAGACGTAAACAGACCCACTTTATAACCAGCTTCTTGTAAAATAGATGCTAACATGTGACTAGTAGAACCTTTCCCGTTGGTTCCAGCTACATGTATGGTTTTTATTTGATGCTCTGGATTATTTAAATGATTAGCTAATAACAACGTATTCTTTAAGTCTGCTTTATAAGCTGAGTTTCCTTGTCTTTGATACATTGGAAGTTGAGAAAACATCCAATTGATTGTATCTTGATATGTCATATTTATTATACTTACTTTTATTGTATAATTCTATTTTGCATAACCTTTTAAATAATTTCTAATCTAATTAACCTGAAATTTAATAGGCAAATAATAAGGTGCTATTACGGGTTTTCCATTTTGTTCTCCTGGTTTCATTTTAGGCAGCAAACCTACAACTCTTATCGCTTCTTGTTCTAATCTTGGATGTGGACCTCTTGCTTTAATATCTACAATATCTCCATTTTTATCAATTTTAAAGAATACGCTAATTTTCTGAATTCCACCTAGTCCCAATTCTCCACATAAATCGGAATCAAAATTTTCAGCAAAAAACTTGCTAATTTTTTTATTCATACAAGCTTTCTTAACTTCGTTATTTCCAACTTTACAATCTGGAAATACAGGAACGGTTTCAATTTCTGCAAAAGGTACTTCTGCATCTCCTTCCACTTCTTCTCTTCCCTCGATAACTTCAACTACAATAGCTTCTTCTAATCCATAACTAACCTTTTCATAAAGCACCTCCTCTTCTTCATCTAAGTCAATTACTCCAATTACAATTTCTTCTTTTTCTTGAGTTTTAGCAAGAACTTTTTTCGTTGGTGTTAAAGCCCATTCCATTAAAGGAGGAATAGTCCACCTAGCCGAACTTCCATCGTAAACTACCTCAACAGGTAATTTTACTAACATTACATCATCGTGCATATCTAATATTCCAGTGTAGGTATTATCGTACTCATTAGTTAATATAAATTTATCGACAGTTAATATGTGATGTCTGATTTTACTTAATTCAAAAAGTATATTAGTGGATACTTCATCAGCTAACTTTTTAGTTGATTTACAGCTCTCACTTACGTAGAATGCTGATGAACTAGTGAATAATAAATCTATCTGTGCAGATACTGGTATTGTGAATACTGTTAAGAGTATTAAAAGGGTAGAGAATTGTTTCATAGAGTTGTGTATCAGCTCAAATTAATTATCATATTCTCTATGACACTCTTTTGAGTTGATATGCTAAGCATTAGATTTAGATGTTTTAAGTTTACAATTCATTAAATAAAAATTAAAAAATATTAGTAGATATTTAAGAATTTCGTGTGTTCTTTTCTATATCAACAATAACTTTTAAAAATTCAGCATTTGCAATTAATATTATAGCAAAAAATAGACCAGGAAACAGAATGTAAAAAATTGGGAATAATGAGGTTAACTCAAAATATGATAGTTTTGATAAATTATAAATCAAATATGCAGTTATTAGAATAGTTAATATTCCAATAGTCCACCCCAAAATTAAAGCTACTATAATAACAAACTTTAGGACTAGATATCGATTATTAGAGTTTTTTTGGATATTATTACTAAACTCTTTAGCTTTTAGAAGAGTGTAATCTTCTTTAAAATCGGGACAAGTTCTTTCAAAAGATGCCTGTTCATTTGTTAGTCCACAAATTATCCCTTTTTTACTGTCGAAAGAACGATTTTCACATTTTTTACACAATACTAATTGGTGTTTTCTGTTCATTTGAATGTTTTTAAATTTTATTTATTAGTTACCCATATTGTAAATATGTTGCATTTTTAAAACCTATCAAAAGTTGAATGGTTATGACAAATCTTGTTAGTTTATTTTAATTATTAATATATTATTAGTTAGAATTGTCAAAGTTTTATTTTTTTAACCAACAAACATTTTGTGAGAATTTTTTATGAATATTTAGAGACCAACTTGTTCCTTGTCTATCAATTAATTCACCCTCTAATGTAGTTATCAATTTACTAATTTCACGGTGAAAATCTTTTGTTTTCCAATTATTTTGATAATAGGATAAATAAGTATCACTATCAAATTGAATAAGATACTCAATGATTGAATGAGCATCAAAAATACATCCTTTAGGAATTTCTGATTGGATGATTTTTTTTATAGTATTTTTCATATTCAAACTGTTTTCTTATTAATTACATCTGTACTAAAAGTAATCAATTTTTTTTATATACGTTTAGCTAAGTATAAGAGAATGTCTGATAAAGAAAATTATTTGGTTAGATATGACCTTCCAACTATATTATTCTTCCTTATTTAATTGAAAATTTTACTTTTATGAACATCATGTCTAAATAGGACAAGTTTAGAGGTATAAATTGTTTTAGCTGAATCCTAAGTCTTTCATTTGATATGGATAGTTCACGATTTATTGACCTAAATTGAAGTTAACCTTAACAAAACCTATCTGTTTGGTTGGCGCTTTGCTATCTGCACGCCATTTGTGTGATAAGGCTATTTTTTTTGCTGGTTCTAATAAACATGAAGCTGTGTTTGTAGTCCCTTTAACACCTGGAGTCGCTTCAATAACTTCGCCATTTCTATTCACAACTATTTTTACGATAACCATTCCAGATTCGTTACAATCTTGTCTAAATACTTGTTTTGTTGGTGCACCTCTTCCTCTCAATCCATAACCTACTCCTCCATTACCAGAACCTGGTTCACCAAAATAACTTGCTGCATAAGGGTCTCCATCAAG
>DFBO01000250.1 GCA_002366675.1 Flavobacteriaceae bacterium UBA3078 | reverse complement strand
GGAATGGTTATGATGGTGGAACCTATAGATAAATGTATAACGAAACTAAAATCTGAAAGAGATTATGACGAAGTTATATACATGACTCCAGATGGTAACACTTTAAATCAAGGTATTGCCAATCAGTTATCCTTAAAAGAAAACATTATTATTCTTTGCGGACACTATAAAGGTGTAGACCAACGTGTTCGAGATCATTTTATTACCAGAGAAATTTCTATTGGAGATTATGTTCTTTCAGGTGGCGAACTTGGGGCAGCTGTTTTGTGTGATGCTATAATAAGATTAATTCCAGGCGTTTTAGGGAATGAAACATCAGCTTTAACAGACTCTTTTCAGGACAATTTATTAGCTCCTCCAATTTACACAAGACCAAGAGACTATAAAGGATGGCAAGTTCCAGAAGTGTTATTTAGTGGGAATTTTCCAGAAATTGAAAAATGGCGAGAAGAAAAAGCCTATGAACACACTAAAAATAGGCGTCCAGATTTATTAGAAGATTAAATTCTAATACCTATCGTTAGTTCGAGTGTTTCAAAGCAACGTATCGAGAACAAGTAAACAAAAATAAGCACTAAAAAACTTTTTACTTTTTACTATTAACTTATAACTTTTTACTTATATTTGCACCCAATTTCGGGTTAACCTCTGGCGAGAATCGTGAATGTTGTTTCGGATTAATTATATTTAAATTTAAAGATATGGAATCTTTAGTAAAATTTGTACAAGACGAATTTGTAACAAAAAAAGATTTTCCAGAGTTTAGCGCTGGAGATACAGTTACGGTTTATTACGAAATTAAAGAAGGTAATAAAACACGTACGCAATTTTTTAGAGGAGTAGTTATTCAAAGAAGAGGAACTGGAACTTCTGAAACATTTACAATTAGAAAAATGTCTGGAATTATTGGAGTAGAACGTATATTTCCAGTAAACATGCCAGCTTTACAGAAAGTAGAAGTAAATAAACGTGGTAGTGTTCGTAGAGCACGTATCTATTACTTTAGAGGTCTTACTGGTAAAAAAGCAAGAATCAAAGAAAGTATCAGACGTTAATAAACGTTTAATAACATTGAAAAGCCCTGTAAATACAGGGCTTTTTTTATTAACAAAAGTTAATAACCTTAGTTTGTAAGTTGTTGATATCTATACTGTTGAAAAATTTGCTTTTTTAATTTCTTATCCTAAATTAGCTAAAGAATTTATAAGCAACGTTAAGTTGGTTTCATGTAAATGGATTAGTTATAAACTCTATAAAGTAACGTTCTTTATTATAATTGTTTTTTGAGGTTTTAAAGTGGCAGGTGTATGCGTGTTTAACTGAAGAACCATGATTCCTTAAAAAGTGTTGTATGTTTAGGCAGATAATAACTAGGAAGGTTGAAAGTTTCTAGATGTGGTATTAGCGAAAGCAAATTCTAAGAAAGGAAGCAATGTTCTAAAAGTTGTAAATTGTGAAAACGAATTGCAATAAGTATAACATCAAGAAAAGCGATTAAACTAGAAACATTTTTGCAGCACGTCAATACATTTTGAAAGTTGCGTATAAGAATGTTTCTTTTGAAATAGTGATACTTGAATTGAAACGTATAGATGAAATTTTATACTATTTAGTAGCAATACTAAATTAGATCATGTGAAGCTATCTCAAAGAAAGCCATATCAGAAATAGATTTCAATCTATAGTGATATGGCTTTTGTTTTATACAAACTTTCTATATTTGTACGTCTAAAAACATATACACAGCAATGAACCTTCCTCTCTTATTAGATAAAGAATATAAAAAAATAGATTTTACAATTAAAGAATTTCAAAAAGCCGAGTATGACAACTGTACATTTATAGATTGTAATTTTTCAGAAATATATCTGTCTAATATCACTTTTATAGATTGCGAATTTATTAGGTGCAATTTAAGTGGTGCAAAAGTTAAAAGTACAACATTTAAAGAAGCCATTTTTACAGAATGTAAATTGCTTGGAATCCCTTTTAATGATTGTAATTCATTTTTATTATCATTTACGTTCAATCTATCCAATTTAAGTTTCGCCTCATTTTATAATTGCAATCTTAACAAAACACTGTTCGAAAATTGTAATCTAGAAAGCACAGATTTTACCAATACAAACTTAACAAGGGCAATTTTCGCAAATTGTAATTTAATTAATAGTGTTTTTAGCAATACCATTTTAGAAAAAACAGATTTCAAAACATCTCATAATTTTCAAATAAACCCAGAAAAAAACAATCTCAATCAAGCAAAATTCTCTAAAGAAGGTGCTCTAAATTTATTGAAACATTATAATATTAGCATAGAATAATCAAATTAATAATAGACCAGCCACTTTATTATCAACTTCATAAATTATGTGTGTTTAAGGCAATCTTCATATAAAATCTGCTCTAATTTTCTTATATTTGCATGGCTTTAAACAAAGCTTTTTTTATAAATAAAATCTCACATAAATATGTCAAATACTTCTACTATAATTTATACTAAAACAGATGAAGCTCCAGCTTTAGCAACCTATTCATTTTTACCAATTGTTAAAGCTTTTACAAAACCCTCAGGAGTTAATGTAGAAACGAAAGATATTTCACTAGCAAATAGAATATTAGCTGTTTTTCCTGATTATTTAAACGATAATCAAAAAGTAAGTGATGATTTAGCTTTACTTGGAGAGCTTGTTAAAAAACCCGAAGCTAACATTATTAAATTACCAAATATTAGTGCCTCTGTACCTCAATTGAAAGACGCTATTGAAGAGTTGCAATCTAAAGGATTCAATCTTCCAGATTATCCAGATGACCCAGAAACAGAACAAGAAGAAGAGATTAAATCTCGTTACAACAAAATTAAAGGGTCTGCTGTAAACCCTGTTCTTCGTGAAGGGAATTCAGACAGACGCGCTCCTAAAGCGGTAAAAAATTACGCAAAAAAGAACCCTCATTCTATGGGAACTTGGAGCAAAGATTCTAAGACACATGTCGCGACAATGAATGCTGGAGATTTTGCTCATAATGAAAAATCTGTTACCATTAACAATAAGACATCTGTATTTATTCAATTTAAAGATGAAGATGGTCATACTGAAATATTAAAAAACAATATTGATCTGTTAGAAGGCGAAATTATTGACGCAACCGTTTTAAGTAAAAAAGCCTTGTTACAGTTTTTAGAAGCTCAAGTTAAAGATGCAAAGGACAAAAGCGTGCTTTTCTCTTTACATATGAAAGCGACTATGATGAAAGTAAGCGACCCAATTATTTTTGGTCATGCTGTTAGAGTCTTTTTTAAAGACTTATTTTCAAAGCATGGAGAAACATTTAAATCCATTGGTGTAGATGTAAATAATGGATTCGGAAATTTAGTCGAAAAACTAGAAGAGCTACCTACAGATAAACGTCAAGAAATTGAACAAGACATTGAAGCTGTATATAAAAACGGACCAGCTTTAGCAATGGTTAATAGCGACAAAGGCATTACCAACCTTCATGTACCAAGCGATGTTATTATTGATGCTTCTATGCCAGCAATGATTAGAACATCTGGGCAAATGTGGAATGTAGAAGGCAAACAACAAGATACAAAAGCTGTTATTCCAGATAGCAGTTATGCAGGAGTTTATACTGCAACAATTGATTTCTGTAGAGAACATGGCGCATTCGATCCAACAACTATGGGAACGGTTCCTAATGTTGGGTTAATGGCTCAAAAAGCTGAAGAATATGGATCACATGACAAAACTTTTGAAACTCAAGCTAATGGAACAGTTAGCGTTATTGATGCATCTGGAAACACGTTAATTGAACATCAAGTTGAAGCAGGAGATATTTGGCGTATGTGTCAAGTAAAAGATGCACCCATTCAGGATTGGGTAAAACTAGCAGTTTCAAGAGCGAAAGCTTCAAAAACTCCTACTGTTTTTTGGTTAGATAAGAATAGAGCGCATGATGCCGAATTAATCAAGAAAGTAAATGCGTACTTACCTAACCACGATACAACAGGTTTAGATATAAGAATTTTGTCGCCAATTGAAGCTACAAAATTCACTTTAGAAAGAGTTAAAGATGGTTTAGACACTATTTCTGTAACTGGTAATGTATTAAGAGATTATTTAACCGACTTATTTCCAATTTTAGAATTAGGCACAAGTGCAAAAATGCTTTCTATTGTTCCATTAATGAATGGTGGAGGCTTATTTGAAACTGGAGCTGGAGGATCAGCACCAAAACATGTGCAACAACTTTTAGAAGAAAATCATTTACGCTGGGATTCTTTAGGAGAATTTTTAGCCTTAGCAGTTTCTTTAGAACATTTAAGTGAAGTAACAAATAATCCTAAAGCACAAATTCTTTCTGAAACATTAGATCTTGCTACAGAAAAATTATTAGATTATAAAAAAGGGCCTTCACGAAAAGCAGGCGAATTAGATAATAGGGGAAGCCATTTCTATCTTGCAATGTATTGGGCTGATGCTTTAGCAAGTCAAACTAAAAATCAAGAATTGAAACAAATATTCACACCAATAGCTATTAATTTATTGAACAATGAACATGTTATTGTTGAAGAATTAAATAATGTTCAAGGACATTCTACCAACATAGGTGGCTATTACGAACTAGATGAAAATCTTATAAATAACGTTATGCGACCTAGCCAAACTTTAAATAACATATTAAGTTCCATAAAATAATTATCAAGATTATGTTAAAAGCTCCTTAATAGGGGCTTTTTTTTTAGTTTTATTAAAAAACTGCAAACATTCATGAATTTACGCATACTCTGGTTACTATTAGTAATTACCCTAAGTTTCAATTGGACTCATGCTCAAGATAAAGTGACTATTAGCGGAATTGTTTCAGACAATAATAGCAACGAGACATTAATAGCAGTTAATATATTATTTCCTGAATTAACCACTGGAGCTACTACAAATGAATATGGCTTCTACTCTATTACTCTTCCTAAAGGAACATATAATATAGTTATAAGTTATATAGGCTATAAAGAAATTTCTGAAACACTAGATTTATATGAAAATATTACTAAGAATTTTAGTTTAGAAGAGTCAATTGAAAGTTTAAATGAAGTGGTTATTAAAGAAAATGCAGAAAAACTCAATATTCGTAAACCTCAAATGAGCATAAATTCATTAACTGCTAATACCATCAAACAAATTCCGGTTGTTTTTGGTGAAGCTGATGTTATTAGAGCTATCACGTTATTACCAGGAGTTACAAATGCTGGCGAAAGTGCTTCAGGTTTTAATGTTCGAGGTGGAGCAGCCGATCAAAATTTAATTCTATTAGATGAGGCGACTATTTATAATTCATCCCATCTTTTTGGCCTATTTTCTGTTTTTAATCCAGATGCCATTAAAGATTTAAAACTTTATAAAGGTGGTATTCCTGCACGATATGGAGGACGTGTTTCATCTGTATTAGATATTTATCAAAAAGAAGGAAATAGCAATAAGTTTCACATGAATGGTGGAATTGGTCTTATTTCAAGTCGCATTTTAGTTGAAGGTCCTATTAACAAAGGAAAAGGCTCCTTTTTATTAGGTGGAAGAACTACTTATGCACATCTGTTTTTACCTCTATTCGATATTGAGAATAAAGCATATTTCTACGATTTAAACACAAAAATCAGTTACAAATTAAATCAAAATAATAACATCTACTTATCTGGATATTTTGGAAGAGATGTTTTTAGTGTTAACGATAGTTTTAAAAATACCTACGGAAATACAGTACTGAATTTTAGATGGAATCATCTTTTTTCTAACAAATTATTTTCTAACCTTTCTATAATTTATTCTGATTATTACTATGGTTTAAACTTAGATTTTATTGGATTTAATTGGGATTCTGGTATAAGGAATTTTAATTTAAAATATGACATTAAACATTATGTTAGCAAAAATATAAAATTACAATATGGCTTAAATAGCATCTATCATAAATTTAATCCAGGCGAAATAAAACCCTCTGGAGAAAATTCTGGAATAAATGCTGATAAATTAATAGATAAATCTGCCTTTGAAAATGCAGTCTATTTAGATGTTGAACATAAAATAACTAAAAAATTAATGGCCTCTTATGGCTTAAGATATAGTTCTTTTTTACGTTTAGGTCAAGATGAATTAAATGTATATGAAAACGATTTAGCTGTAGTTTACAATCAAGAACTTCAAGTTTACGAAAAAGGAGATCCTATAGGAACTGAGACTTATAATAGAAGTGATATTCTAAAATCTTTTGGTTATTTAGAACCAAGATTAGCTTTAGCCTATGAGCTTAATTATAATACATCAATTAAAGCTAGCTATAATCGGTTAAATCAATATCTACATTTATTATCAAACACAAGTTCCCCAACGCCATTAGATATATGGACACCAAGTGGTAAATACATCAGACCTCAAATTCTTGATCAAATAGCCCTAGGGTATTTTAAAAATTTTAAAGGAAATGTCTATTCTTTAGAAGTTGAAACGTTCTATAAGAAAATAGAAAATAGAATCGATTATATAGATGGAGCAGACTTAATAGCAAACGATGCTATTGAGCAAGTTATTCTTAATGGTGAAGCTAGAGCTTATGGTCTAGAAGTATTATTCAGGAAAAATGAAGGCCGTTTTAAAGGTTGGATAGCATATACACTTTCCAAATCTGAACAGAGAACTCCTGGAAGAACATCAGAAGAGCCAGGAATTAATAATGGAGAGTGGTATATTACAGCTTACGACAAAACTCACGATTTGTCATTTACTGGTAGTTATAATTTAAATAAAAAATGGCGTATTAATGCCAATTTTATATTTCAAACTGGGCAGCCAGCAACCTACCCAAACGCACAATATGAATATAATGGAATTACTATTCCTAATTACGGACAAAGAAATGAGTTTAGATTACCAAGCTACAACAGACTAGATGTGTCTGCTATTTATGTGCCAAAACCAGAAAAGAATAAAGGTTGGCAAAGGGAATGGGTTTTTGGAATTTATAATGTATATAATAGACGGAATGCAGCATCAATATTTTTTAAGGAAAATAGAGATACTGGTACTAACGAAGCTGTAAAACTATCTATATTCGGTATTGCCCCTTCCATTTCTTATAATTTTAAATTTTAATGCAATGAAAATTCAACATATATATATAGTATTTATTTTATTTAGTTTCTTTTCATGTGAAGACGTCATTGATGTTGATGTTCCTGAATCTGAACCAAGGTTAGTTATAGATGCATCAATAGATTGGTATAAAGGAACTGCTGGAAATGAACAATCAATAAAATTAACTTTAACAGCACCATTTTTTAATGAAGGTGTGCCTCCTGCTAATAATGCTATTGTTTTTATTACAGACCAAAATAATAATACTTATAATTTTATTGAAGATGGAAATACAGGTGTATATAAAAATTTAAATTTTATTCCTGTATTAAATCATGATTATGAATTAACTATTGTTTACAAAAATGACACCTATAAAGGCACCGAAAAGTTATTACCTGTATCAGAATTAGAATACGTTGAACAAAATTTAGAAGGTGGCCTTACAGGAGAAGACACTGAAATAAAAGCATTTTTTACAGATCCTGCTGATGAGGAAAATTATTATTTTTTTGAATTTATTCCAAGTATTCCTATTCTACCAACGTTGGATACATTTAAAGATGAATTTGTAAATGGTAATTTAATTTTTGGGTTTTATGTTGATGAAGATATTGAGCCTGGTGATAGTATAACTATTAGGAATCATGGTGTTTCCGAACGTTTTTATGAATTTATGTTTGTGCTTATACAACAAACTGGTGAAGGTGGAGGGCCATTTGAAACACAACCAGCAACCGTTCGAGGAAATTGTATGAACATTACAAATCCAGATAATTATCCCTTAGGTTATTTTAGATTATCTGAAGTGTCCGAACTTACATACAGAATTAATGATTAATGATTAATAAAATCTAATAGTATACGCCATAAATAGCTTAAAAAAATCCTTACTTTTGAACATATGGATTTTATAAAAACTACAGAACAAGATTCTAAATATAATCATCTAGAAAAGATGTCAGTTTCAGAATTATTAATAAATATAAATTCTGAAGATAAATCGGTTCCTTTAGCCGTTGAAAAAGCCATTCCTCAAATTGAAACACTTGTTAGGAATATAGTAGAGAAACTACAAAATGGTGGTCGCTTATTTTATCTTGGAGCTGGCACAAGTGGCAGGTTAGGTATCTTAGATGCTTCAGAATGCCCTCCAACTTTTGGTGTTTCTCACGATTTAGTTATTGGACTAATTGCAGGAGGTGATACAGCTATAAGAAAAGCTGTTGAATTTGCAGAGGATTCGTTAACACAAGGATGGGCAGATTTACAAAAGTATAATATAACAAATAAAGATGTTGTGATTGGAATTGCTGCTTCAGGAACAACTCCTTATGTCATTCATGCATTAAAAACCTGTAATGAGAATAATATTTTAACCGGTTGCATAACTTGTAATCTAAACAGTCCGTTATCAATAACAGCAAAATTTCCTATTGAGGTTATAGTAGGACCAGAATTTGTAACAGGTAGTTCTAGAATGAAAGCTGGTACTGCCCAAAAATTAGTCCTTAATATGTTAACTACAACAACAATGATTAAATTAGGTCATGTAAAAGGAAATAAAATGGTAGACATGCAACTGAGCAATAATAAATTGGTAGAAAGAGGTACAAAAATGATTATGAATGAACTCCATATTTCCAAGAAAGAGGCAGAGCAACTTTTAATTACTCATAAAAGCGTTCGTAATGCAATAAAAAAATATAAAAATGGAAACTAAAAGAACAAATAAAGATATTCTTGTAAAAGGATTAAAAAAAATGGGACTCTCACTTGTTTGCATATTTCTTGGACCAACTTTAATTTATGTAGCGTTTAGTAACCAAGAAAAAACACTATATATACCACTTTTAATACTTTCTATTACAATATGTTGTCTAGCTATTTACTTGGCCTTTATAGGATTAAAAACCATAATGGATAGTATGTTTTACAAAACTTCTAATTAAGAATCTTTGTTTTAGGAGTCGTTGGGTTATAACCGAAATTTTCATCTTTAACACTAAGCCTTAAACCTTCTAGAATATAATTAATGATCGCATAATGATGTGTGGTGTGACTATTAGCTTGAGCTAACAAACTTGAAAAAGTATATTTAATTTCAGTATTACCCAATCCCAAATCATCTGTTACAATTACAATTCTATTTAAATCAGATTCTTCTAATTTGGAAATTTTATTAAAAACATCACTGTAATATTCTAAAGCCCTTTTACAATTAATTTCAACTTCAGTCTGACGCTTTCTAGCTTTTAAATCAATCATATTACTTTTAACTAGCATACAATCATAAAAATCTAAAATGTGTCTTATATGAGAACCTATGCTTGAATAATAAGGAGGAATGGAAGATGAACTAAAATGTTCGTCTGATAAAAGTGATAATATATTCTTAGTTCTTTCAAGGTTTTTTAAGGTAGCTTGGATAATGATATTCATAGCACTAAAATAATTATAATTTTTGTGATTAGTTATATTATCCTTAAAAAATAGAACATTTCAAATTGAAGTTTTCAATATAAACCAAGAAAATATAAAACAAAAAAATCCCGA
>DFBO01000206.1:2392-3261 GCA_002366675.1 Flavobacteriaceae bacterium UBA3078 | reverse complement strand
TAAATTAAGACTGCTACTAATTACCAAACAATTAACTTAATTAAATCAAACTTATAATTTTATTTTTAATGAGTTACAACCAACTCATAATATTTTACTTTTGAATACGAATCTTCATCTAAAGAAACCAAATAGTTTCCTGCTTTAAAATAATTTTCAAAAATACCCCACTTTTCAATATGAATACTATCATATACTACAGAAACCTTTTCGTTAAATATCACCTCCATTCTACCTTCACTTACCTTTACTTCTAAGGTAAACTCATCAAAACCTACATATTCTGGAAATGTATAACCTTCATCGTCTCCCCAAGCATCTTCATGTAACATTTCAATATCAGTTGCATTTAAATCTTTAAGTATTTTTGTTTTAACTCTAACTTGTCCATTTACCCAATATATTTTTAACATTGGTGGAGCGTTATTGTCATCTTCTCCTATTAAATCTCTTTGTTCATTGGTTAGTCTACCGTGAATTTGCATAATAATTGCTCTATGATAATTACCTTGACTATCTTTTGAAATATCATCCATAGCCAGTTTTCCTTTCATATTGCCGCCTTGATCAAAAGTCCAGTTGGTTGTACCACGATCTTCAGGATTCAGTAATTCTCTTAATTCTGTTCTAGAATAAGAGGAATTGGCAGTTGAAGCACCTGGATATGTATAAAACACCAAAGCTCCATTTATTGAATCATTATACATAAACGGTTTCAATGTTTCATTGGTAGCATAATCCAATATTTCTGGTGGCAGCACTTCTGTTGGGTTTCCAATTGGAAGTGTTACTTTCCAATTATTTAAATCAATATTTGGAAGAACGTAATTAGTTGTGATCTCCTCTTCTTCTATTTCTTCTATTTCTTC
>DFBO01000206.1:0-2380 GCA_002366675.1 Flavobacteriaceae bacterium UBA3078 | reverse complement strand
ACTTATAAAAAGAATTAGTAATAACAATCCCCAATAATTTCTATATAAAAACATTTTATTGATTAACATTATATTAATGGCTAACACTTAATTCGTAATACCTTACTTTTGAAAAAGAACCTTCATCTCTGCTTTGAAAATAATTTCCAGCTTTAAAATAGTTTTCAAAAACTCCCCATTTTTTCATGTGAATATTTTCATAAACTTTGTATTCATTTTTATTCAAAATTACTACTAACTTTCCTTCAGAAACCTTCACTTCTAAAATAAACTTTCTAAATCCAACTTCTTCTTCAAAATTAAAACCATCATCATTACCCCAAGCATTTTCATGAAGTATTTCTGGTACTGTAGCGTTCATATTTTTCAACACCTTTGTTTTAACACGAATTTTACCATTATCCCAATATATTTTTAACATTGGAGGAGCATTGTTGTCATCTTCTTCAATTAAATCGCNNCTGTTCATTAGTTAATCTACCATGAATTTGCATAATAATAGTTCTATGGTATTTACCATTAGAATCTTTAGTTGTTGCATCCATTGCTAATTTCCCTTTCATGTATGCACCTTGTTTAAAAGTCCAATTTACATTGTTATTTCCAGGTTCCATTTGCTCTCTTAATTCAGAACGCGTATATTTTGTATTCCTTGTTTTAGAATTCGTAGGCATTGCATGAAAAACAATCGCACCTTTTGTAGAGTCTATGTACATATAAGGTTTAGCCACTTCCATTTTTGCAAAGTTTAAAATCTCTGGCGGTTCAATATTAAATGGTTTACCATCTTTATTGGTTGCTGGAAGTGTTACTTTCCAATAACTTAAATCTATGTTAGGAAGTTTTACTTTCTTTTTTTTCTTCTTCTTTTTCTTATTTTCAACTTTAATATCCGAATCTGAAACGCTACCCTCCTTGTTTTGGCAAGTAGCGTTTACAGATATAAAAATCATTAAAATGATTACTAATATTTCTTTTCGGAAGTTTTTCATTAAAACTGATTTATATTTTTTTAATCTAAAAATACTTTAACATTATCAATCCATGCATCCTTTGGCGTAACTGCATAAAACATTACAGCAATTTCACCACTATCGTTGGTTGTAAATTGAATTTGAACTTTCGTACCTCTTGAAGAACTAAATTTTCCTTCATTGATAGTTCCAACATGATTTCCTAAGTTAGAATTCAAATCATCTACCGCATCCGCACCATCAATATAATGACCATCTAGAACAGCTCCAACAACTCTTCTCCCTCCAATAGGATCGTCGGCAGAATCATTCTTTATAGCATATTCATATTCTAATATATAATCAGTATTTGGCGCTAATTTAAGAGCTTGGTATGCGTACCTAGTATTAGCAGTTTGAAGATATCCACCAGATTGACTAGAAGTCCATTTTGCTCCAGCAGTTTTTTTCCCGTTATCAGAACCATCATAATTCGTCCATGAACCATCAGAACTAGAACCAAAAGGAGTAGTTGTACCATCTGTAAAAGTAGTAAACCTCCAATGATCTGTTTTATTATTAAAATCACCGTTTTGAATAGTTGAACTAATTGGTTTTTGCAAATAAACGTTATCTAAGTTAAAAGTTGCAGCGTCCATTGCGGTACCACCAGCTCCTAATTCAAATTTTATTTCATCAAATTTAACAACCGGTGCTGAGAAATCAGTAGCCAAATCTAAATTTAGACTAATCCACTCACCATCTAATAAATCTTGATTATAGACATACTCTGTATCACCATTAACCAAAATCACTTTTAATTTATCGATTCCTATTGCAAAATCTGAATGAACATCTAAATTCAAATGTGTAGCAGCAATACCTGAATCAAAAGCATCTGCAACCACAATCTCACTAAATTCAATAGTTGCAGCAACATCTGAACTTAAACGAGAATATTGCAATACTTTATTTCCAGATGACATTGTAACTTCTCCTTGCTGCGCTGCTCCTTCATTATAATCAGCTCCTGCAGAATATCTATAAGAAAATAGAGAACCGTCATATTCAATACCATTACTATAAATATTTAATACTTCCTCTAAACCAACAGTTGGCGATGAAGGTGCTGAAGATACAGCTGTAACTTCATGTTCTACAGTTATAATTTCTGATTTAGTAACGCTACTTAGACCTTTATCTGAATTTGCAGTCACTGTTATTGTATACGTTTTTTCCGCAATCTTATTTGAATAATCATTCGAAGCAGATTCTCCAGCTCCCATAGTAACAGAACTACCATCACCAAAATCGACATCGTAAGAAGACACTCCAATTGCTAATGGCGTAACAGTAATATAAGTACCATCTTCTATTCCATTTTCATCAGGACCTGAAGTCGCTTTAAAACTTGAAAATGTAATCTC
>DFBO01000105.1:5117-5420 GCA_002366675.1 Flavobacteriaceae bacterium UBA3078 | reverse complement strand
TCCATATATTTCATTAAGTACAGACCCAACAACTGGTGGAACAACTGCATCATTTGCTATGCTTGGCGATATTAATATTAGTGAACCTGGAGCATTAATTGGTTTTGCTGGACCTAGAGTTGTTAAAGATACAACTGGTCAAGAATTACCTGAAGGATTTCAAACTTCTGAATTTTTACTAGAGCATGGTTTCTTAGATTTTATTACTCATAGAAAGCATCTTAAAAATAAAGTCAATTTATATATCGATTTGATTACAAATCAACCTATAAGAGAATAAAAAAAAGCGACCAGTAGGTCGCT
>DFBO01000105.1:2818-5076 GCA_002366675.1 Flavobacteriaceae bacterium UBA3078 | reverse complement strand
TTATCACAAGTGCCATCTCCATAATCAAGAACACCTCCAAACAATGGTCTTTCTACATCTATTGAACCACTTACAAAATGATAACAAGTAACTTCACGTCTTAAAGGAATTATCGATTCATAACTATGGGTTCCACCATTTACAAAATTAACATCCCAATATCCAGTTACTTCAAATACATTATCAGTAAATATCCCAGAACCAAAGCCTTCAATCCATTCTCTTACAATCTGTCCTTCTCTGGATGCTTGTGCACCATTTGGCCATACTACAGTTAAATCAACTGTATGAGTAAATTGAGGATTATTGTTAGACCAATCTCTCAAAATAGAGTTACTTCCAATAACCTGTTTATTATCAAAATAAAAATCATTCAACACATACCCTAGAAAAACTTGTTGTTCTGCTGGATTACGTTGATACGTTACCACAATTTGACCTTGATACAAGTGACCTCTAATTTCACAGCCTCCTTCAGCAAAATCTACTGTTAGTTCTCTAAAGTTTTGGCTCATTACCAAAGTTACGGTTACACAATTTGGAAATGAAGCCCTCGAACTTTCAGTTCCTCTTGACTCAGCATTTTCCTGATCTTCATAAACTTCAATAATAAAATCTTCCAAAGATGCAGAAATAACATCCATTTCAGAAGATTGTACGATTTCTTCAACCTCTTGTTCTTCCGAAACAGGCTCAGTTGTTTCGCTTTCAGTACAAGCATTAAATAAAAGCCCAAAAAACATTAGAGTCCACACTAATCTCATTCTTAATTTCATAGTTTTCATAAATTTGTTATTTTTGTTAATACAATGTTAAGACTATGATATAACGAGATGGTTTAAAAAAAATTATTAGTTCATAATAATAATCTTTTTACAAAAGATTGCAATTCATGAAAAAGTAGTATATTTGCAGCTTGAAAGAATGACTTTCAACGTACATAAAAATCATTTACAATAATATTAGCATGTATTTAACTCAAAAAGAAAAAGAGGCCATCTTTAAAAAACACGGCAAAAATGCAAAGGACACTGGAACTGCAGAAGCACAGATTGCATTATTTACACAAAGAATTGAGCACTTAACGGCTCATTTAAAAAACAATCGTAAAGATTACAACACAGAACGTTCATTAGTAATGTTAGTTGGTAAAAGAAGAAGTTTACTTGATTACTTAACTAAGAAAGATGTCTTAAGATATCGTGCAATAGTTAAGGAATTAGGATTAAGAAAATAATATTAAAGAGGCTTCGTGCCTCTTTTTTTATATAGTTACATGTCATTACGAGCGACGTAACAAGCCTGTGCAAAGCGCAGTCAAAGTATGGCAATCTCTTCCAAAAGAAACAGATTACCACATCCAGATAAGAATGTTTGGATTCGCAATGACAACAAATAGAAGAAGCTTAATACAGTTTTTCATTGGTCAAGACATAGCATGTCACACAACTACTACAACAACACAACGACCATTGTTTAATTAGAATTAAAAAATTTATGATTCCAAAAGTTTTTAAAGAGGTCATAGACCTTGGTGATGGTAGAGAAATTTCTATCGAAACCGGAAAGTTAGCAAAACAAGCTCATGGTAGTGTTGTTGTGCAATCAGGAAAATGTATGTTATTATGTACAGTAGTTTCCAATTACGAACAGAAAGATTTAAACTTCCTTCCATTAACAGTAGATTACAGAGAAAAATTTGCTGCTGCTGGACGTTATCCTGGAGGTTTCTTTAAAAGAGAAGCAAGACCAAGTGATGGTGAAGTATTAACCATGCGTTTAGTGGATAGAGTTTTACGTCCATTATTCCCAAAAGATTATCACTCTGAAACTCAGGTGATGATTCAATTAATGTCTCATGATCCAGATGTTATGCCAGATGCTATGGCAGGACTAGCTGCTTCTGCTGCTATCCAATTATCAGATTTCCCTTTTGAATGTGCTATCTCTGAAGCTAGAGTTGGTCGTGTAAATGGTGAATTTGTTATCAATCCAACGCCAACACAAATGGAAGAGTCTGACATCGATATGATGATTGGAGCTTCTGCAGATTCTGTAATGATGGTTGAAGGTGAAATGGATGAAATTTCTGAAGAAGAAATGACAGAGGCTATTAAGTTTGCTCATGAAGCTATTAAAGTACAATGTGCTGCTCAAATAAAATTAGCAGAAGCATTCGGAAAGAAAGACGTTCGTGAGTATGAAGCTGAAAGAGAAGAAGAAGAATTAGCCAAGAAAATTCATGATATGGCTTACGA
>DFBO01000105.1:2398-2694 GCA_002366675.1 Flavobacteriaceae bacterium UBA3078 | reverse complement strand
GCGATTAGAGATTTAACCTTAAACGAAGGTTTACGTTTAGATGGAAGAAAGACTGACGAAATTAGACCAATCTGGTGTGAAGTCGATTACTTACCATCAACACATGGTTCTTCAATCTTTACACGTGGGGAAACTCAAGCATTAGCTACTGTAACTTTAGGAACATCTAGAGATGCAAATCAAATAGATATGCCATCTAAAGAAGGTGAAGAGCGTTTCTATTTACATTATAACTTCCCTCCTTTTTGTACAGGTGAAGCTAGACCAATTCGTGGAACATCTCGTAGAGAAGTTGG
>DFBO01000105.1:0-2327 GCA_002366675.1 Flavobacteriaceae bacterium UBA3078 | reverse complement strand
TCTTCTATGGCAACAGTTTGTTCTGGTACAATGGCACTTATGGATGCTGGAGTGCAAATGACAAAACCAGTTTCTGGTATTGCAATGGGATTAATTTCTGATGCTGATTCTGGAAAGTATGCTGTATTATCTGATATTTTAGGTGATGAAGATCACTTAGGAGATATGGATTTTAAAGTAACAGGAACTGCAGATGGTATTACTGCTTGCCAAATGGATATTAAAGTAAAAGGATTATCATACGAGATTTTAGTGAATGCATTAAATCAAGCGCGTGATGGTCGTTTACATATCTTAGAGAAATTGACTGATACAATTGCAACGCCAAACGCAGATGTGAAAGAACATGCGCCTACAATGGTAACTAGACGTGTTCCAAATGAATTCATCGGAGCCTTAATTGGTCCTGGAGGAAAAGTAATTCAGGAAATGCAAAAGGAAACTGAGACGACTATTGTTATTAACGAAGATCCAGTTACTGAAGAAGGGATTGTTGAAATTTTAGGAGTTGGTAAAACTGGTATTGATGCTGTAATGGCAAGAATAGATGCCATTTTATTTAAACCTGAAGTTGGTAGCGTTTACGAAGTAAAAGTAATCAAAATGTTAGATTTTGGTGCTGTTGTTGAGTATATGGATGCACCAGGAAACGAAGTCTTATTACACGTATCTGAATTAGCTTGGGAACGTACAGAAAATGTATCTGATGTTGTAAACATGGGAGACGTTTTTGATGTGAAGTACTTTGGTATAGATTCTAGAACGCGTAAAGAGAAAGTTTCTAGAAAAGCAATTTTACCAAAACCAGAAGGTTATGTAGCTAGACCACCAAGAGATGATAAACGTTCTGGTGGACGTGATAACAGAGGGAGAGATAATCGCGGACGTGATAATAGACGTGACGATAGAAAACCTAGAGAAGATAAAAAAGAAGACTAATTTCTTTTAACTCTTAATATATTAGAAAGCCTATCAAAATTTGATGGGCTTTTTTTTATATCTTTATTTGTAATATATTATTATAAAAAATTATGAACGCAATTACTCTAGAGCCATTTACACATAATTCAAAAAGCTGTATTGCTATTAAATTTGCCTATAATTTTGAAATTAAAGAATATATAAAAAATTTCAATGGAGTATATTGGACAAAAACTCATAGAACATTTTACATCTATTTTGACGAAGTTAGACTTAAAGATCTTAAAACATATATTAAAAAAGAAGGATTGCGTATTTTAGATAGTGATAATAATAACATTGCACCACATTATAGCATAGGTGTAAAATTAGAGTTAAAACCTCTAAATGAGGAAAAAACACTTGTGTATCGTCACTTTTTAGAGTTCCTTAAAGGTAAAAGGTTTAGCACAAGTACTATTGCTTCTTATAGTGGATTTATATTAAAGTTTTTACGTTTTACGGACTCAAAGCCTGTAAACGAATTAAATGAAACTGATGTAAGACATTATATAGAATGGACTGTAGAAAAATTAAACTACACTATTAGTACACATAGACAAATGGTTAGTGGCTTTAAACATTTTGCATATTTTTATCCTGCATGTTCTATAGACATAGACAAGGTGTATATGCCTAAAAAAGACAAAAAATTACCAACAGTTCTAAGTATTGAGGAAGTATTTTTATTATTAAAATCAACTAAAAATTTAAAGCATCGTACAATTATAGCTATGCTATATGGCTCTGGATTACGAATAGGGGAAATTATAGATTTAAAACTTAGTGATTTTGATTTTAACCGAAAACAATTGCATATAAAAAGTTCTAAAGGTCGTAAAGATAGATACACAACTATTGCAGAAAGTCTTTTTCCATTATTAAAGAATTATCATAAAACTTATGAACCAAAAATATACTTTATTGAGAACCCAAAAGGTGGCAAATATAGTCCAGAATCTATACGTGCATTTATAAGAAAAAACACTAAAACTGCTGGAATAATAAAAACTGTTACTCCACATACATTACGTCATAGCTATGCAACTCATATGCTCGAACAAGGCACAGATATACGTTATATTCAGGAACTTTTAGGGCATAGTAGACCTGAAACAACAATGATATATACGCAAGTAACTAGAAAAGATTTACAGCAAATTAGAAGCCCTTTGGATACTACTATAAAAAAATTATCTTTACAGGATAACAGTAACAAAAAACTTACTATAACCTGATATATTAACAGGATATGAGTAATAAAAGTTGTTATATAACACGTTGCCAACAATTAAAAAATGACCTCGAATAAATTCAAAATTGAACTTTTAAAGACAAATTGGATATCTGAAGAAGATACTCAAACG
>DFBO01000026.1 GCA_002366675.1 Flavobacteriaceae bacterium UBA3078 | reverse complement strand
AGCCCATGGATTGTTTTCATCTTGTGCATTAATGCTGCTATAACTTAACATAAGCAACATTGCGAACAATAATCTGCTAAGATTTTTCATATTCAAAAGTTTAATTTTTAAGTGTTAATTGTAAGCAAAAGTAAGTTGTTAAATATTATTAACAAAGACAAATATAGAAAAATATTGAATATTTTACCTAAAATCTGTCTGATTGTCTACTTTTTTAAATAATTCCAAGCTCTTTTCCAACTTTTATAAAAGAATTTACAGCTTTATCTATATGAGCTTCGTTATGTGCAGCTGATAGTTGAACTCTTATCCGAGCTTTTTCTTTTGGGACAACTGGGAAAAAGAACCCAATAACATAAATACCTTCTTTTAAAAGCATACTAGCCATTGTTTGTGCTAATTTTGCGTCATATAGCATAACAGGAACGATTGCTGAGTCTCCATCTATAATATCGAAACCAGCTTCTTTCATGCCTTTTTTAAAGTACCCTGCATTCCATTCTAATTTATCTCGCAAAGAAGTGTCGTTTTTTAATAAATCGAAAACTTTAATGGATGCACCTACTATTGCTGGAGCTAAAGAATTTGAAAATAGATATGGTCTTGAACGTTGACGTAATATTTCAATTATTTCTTTTTTACCTGTTGTGTAGCCTCCCATAGCGCCACCTAAAGCTTTGCCAAGTGTTCCTGTAATAATATCTATTCTATTTAAAACACCTTTCTCTTCTAAAGTTCCACGTCCAGTTTTTCCTATAAAACCAGCTGCATGACATTCATCAATCATGACTAATGCATCATATTTATCTGCTAAATCACAAATTTTATCTAAAGGAGCTACTAATCCATCCATAGAAAAAACACCATCTGTTACAATAATTTTAAAGCGAGCACCATTTTTATTAGCTTCAATTAATTGTTTTTCTAAATCTTGCATATCGTTATTTTGGTAACGATATCTCGCTGCTTTACACAATCTAACTCCATCTATAATGGAAGCATGATTTAATGAATCTGAAATAATGGCATCTTCAGCACGAAATAAAGGTTCAAAAACACCACCATTTGCATCAAATGCTGCAGCATACAAAATGGTGTCTTCTGTGTTGTAAAATTCTGCGATTTTGTCTTCTAATTCTTTATGGATGTCTTGAGTTCCACAAATAAAACGTACTGAAGACATACCAAACCCATGGGTATCCATAACATCTTTTGCAGCTTGAATAACTTCTGGGTGAGCTGAAAGCCCTAAATAATTGTTCGCGCAAAAATTTAAAACTGTTTCGCCAGTGTTTAATGTTATTTCTGCTCCTTGAGCTGAAGTTATTATACGTTCTGTTTTAAATAGACCGTTATCTTTTATTTCTTGAATTTCGTTTTCTAAATGTTCTTTTAGTTTTCCGTACATGTGTTGGTGTTTTTTGCAAATTTAAAATTCTTTTATTTGAATTCCATCATTAATATAGACAAGTATCTTTTTTATAGTTTTTAAATTCATATCTAATAAGATGTTTTCATATTCAATTAATTGATTGATATGTTTTGGGTCTTCATTACCAGTTTTATAATCTATAATTATTACTTGATCATTATTGATAACTAGTCTGTCTGGACGATAAATCGCTCCAGTTTTTGATATAATATCTCTTTCATTATATATCATTATATCTGAAGTGAAATATGCCTGTAAATCTTTATGTGTTACTATTTGATTAACTAATTCTTTTAAAATTGTTGCTTGATCACTAGTTATGATGTTCGATTGAATAAAATTTTCAATTACAAATTCAATATCTGTTTTAGTTTTTACTTCAGACATGATGTTGTGAATTAGGTTTCCTTTTTCAATAGCTTCTTTTTGTAAGGTATCCCATAAATAACCAGAACTAGCTACTATTTTAATATTGTGCTCATGCTTTGGAGTTGAAATAAATTCTTTTTGTTCTAAAGTATTAGTTGAATGGCCTGTCTTAAATGAAGTTTTTTCTGAATCTCCAAAAGCATAGTTTGTTTGATTATTATCCCAAAGATTTAAATTATTAAGGTAATTAATTAATAACCCAGAATATGTTTGATTGTTAACCTCTCCTTTTTTATTGATATCCTTCTTAGAAATTACAAATAATTGCTCTACAGCTCTTGTTAGTGCAACATATAGCAAATTAATATTATCTAATTCAAGATTTGAGCGTCGTCTATTATAAATTTGATTGCCTATTTCTTCAAAATTTTCAAAATCACTTGAAAAATTTAAAAGCGTATGTGAAAATCCTTGAAAATCTTCTGGATTCAAAGGAAACCATTCTTTTGGTTCTATTTCTTTATAAATATCTAAATCGGCAAACGGGAAAATAACTACAGGAAATTCTAAGCCTTTGGATTTGTGAATAGATAATATTTGGACAGCCTCTTGTCCAGGAGGTAAAACAATGCTTAATTTTTCTTTCTTTTTTTCATAATAATCAAGGAAACCTGATAAATCTGATTGATTTTTTTGTGAGTATTCGAAAACCACATCTAGTAAGTATTGAATGTAAGCATTAGATGTTTTAACCAAATCAAAAGTTTGCACAATGGTTTCAACAAGATCAAACAGTGAAAACTGCATCAAATTGTTATACTTAACATGTATGTTGAAGACATTTAAAGATGTAAAAAAATCTTCTAAATTTAAATTGATGTGTTTTTCGTAGAATACATGTTTTTCTTCAATATTAAATAATAGAGACAAATAATTTAAAACTTGAATTTTTATTTCATTGTTTTTAGGTTGCTGTAATAACTTTAAAAAATTAATTACAAAAAGAACTTCTGGAGAATTATTTAAAAGTAATGTTTCAGATGAAATTAAAGGAATGTCGTGTTCGTTTAAATAATCTGCAATTACAACGCCTTCATTATTTTTTCTAACTAGAATACAGATGTCGTTAAATGCGAATCCGTTTTGTAAACAAAAGGTAATAGTTTTAAGCGTTTTTTCAGCATACATGAAGTTTTTATCATCTTCGCTGGAAATATCTAAAAACTCTAAACTTACATAGCCATCATGAGTTTTGGTAGTTTCTTGATAGGCATTTTTATATATTTCTTTATGGTTGTTATTACTAAAAACAGTACCTGCTAGATATTCAAAGAATCCGTTATTAAACTCTAAAATATTTTTAAAACTTCTATAATTTTTAGGAAGGGATTTAATAGATTTTTCAACTTGAAAAGGGTTCGTATCGTTGAATAAATCAACAAATTGCTCTGCTTTCCCTCCTCGCCATCTGTAAATAGCTTGTTTAACATCTCCAACAATCATTAAAGAGCCACTATTATTATCTATAATATCTTGAGATAATTTATTGTCTATTAAAGGAATTAAATTTTCCCATTGTAAAACAGAGGTGTCTTGGAATTCGTCTATAAAATAATGGTTAAATTTCTCTCCTAAGCGTTCATAAATAAAAGGAGTTGGTTGACCTTTTATTTCATGGTGTATCATGTTGTTAAACTCTGATATAAGAATTTTGTTCTGTTCTTCTTTTAAATTAATTAATTCTTTATTAATAACATTTAAAACAGAAAGAGGTGTCATGTTTTTATAACAAGCTTTTAGAAATTTTAAATTAAAAACAAGTTGTTTAGTTTTATTAAAAGCAATAACTATTTCTGGTTTAATAGCGTCTAAAATTGTTTTAATTTCTACTACAGTTGATTTTTCAGGATACAATGGCTTACTTTCAAGATTAACGACCCAAGCGCTATTATAGCTTACACCTAAACTTCCCTTTTCTAATTTTAAAAAATAGTTGGGCAAAAAAGCTCTGCTTCCTCCTGAAAAATCATTAAATTCTAAACCAGCTTCTTCAATTAGAGCTAATGTATTCTGAGCAATTTCGATAATATTTTTTTCAACATTTTTAATACTTATTTTCAATTGTTTTTTAAGAGCTTTAAAATCATCAAATGTTTTGCTTTTTAATGTATCAATAAAAGGAATGTCATTTTCATTAATAAGCAATTTTGAAATTTTATAAAAATCATAAGATACATCCCAACTTTTATCGTCGTCTGCTTTTTCAATAGCAAAATCAATTAAAACTTTAGTTAATTCTTTTTCTGTTCCAGCTTTTGCAATTAATCGATCTACAGCTTCACTTAAAAGGGCATCTTGATCTAATTCAACTTCAAAATTTATAGGCAATTTTAAATCGTATGCAAAAGTTCTAATTATTCTATGGGTAAATCCATCTATAGTTGAGATGTCAAAAAAGGCATAATTATATACAATGGAGTTTAGTAATATTTTAGATTTAATATGAACAGCTTCAGGTTTCATATCTAGCTCTTCACAAATAATTTGAAACATGTTGTTGTTAGAGTCTTTTAAAATTGTGTCAGAAGAAAAATCTTTTAATGTGTCGATAATTCGTTCTTTCATTTCGCTTGCAGCCTTGTTGGTAAATGTAATAGCAAGAATATTTTTAAAAGTATCATGAAAGGGCGACTTGAGAATAATTTTCAAATATTCTTTAACCAGAGTAAAAGTTTTACCACTTCCTGCCGAAGCATTATATATTAAAAAAGAACCCTTATTGCTCATAAAACAAAATTTTACACAAGATAAAAACTATCGATGATTTGATAGGTATTTATTATTTTTAATTGGTTTGATTTATCCGTAAATTTGAATGAATTAAATATTAATACTAAAAAAACAAATATTATGGCATTCGAATTACCGAAATTAAAATATGCATACGATGCTTTAGAGCCTCATATTGATGCTCGCACAATGGAAATACATCATTCAAAACATCATCAAGGATATACAAATAACTTAAATAAGGCTATTGAGGGTTCAGACCATGAAGGAAAAACAATTGAAAATATTCTTACAAATTTAGATATGGACAATAAAGCTGTTAGAAATAATGGTGGAGGGTTTTATAACCATTCTTTATTTTGGGAGGTTATGAATCCAGAAGGGAAAGGGTATTTGTCTGGAGATTTAAAAGATGCTATTATTTCAGCTTATAAAACTGTTGATGCTTTTAAAGATGCATTTAGTAGAGCAGCTGCAACACAATTTGGTTCAGGATGGGCTTGGCTTTGTGTACATAAAGGTGGTAAAGTAGAAGTGTGTTCAACTCCAAATCAAGACAACCCGTTAATGCCTGGCGTAACTTGTGGAGGAACACCTATTTTAGGGTTAGATGTTTGGGAACATGCTTATTATTTAAATTACCAAAACAGAAGACCAGATTATATTAATGCCTTTTTTAATGTTATTAACTGGAATGAGGTTGAAAGACGTTATGCTGAAGCTAAGTAGATTTTAACTACTCATATTATATATGAAAGCAAACCTAAATGGTTTGCTTTTTTTTATTTCTAAAGTTTAAAAACTAGTTTAATATTTCTTGAGAAGCTTATCTAAAAGAGTGAAAATTTTAAATGAAAAAAGGTGAACGAGAGTTCACCTTTTTTGCCCCAAATCTACCATAAACTTAACCTACTTATGTTATGGTTCTGCTAATATAAGTCTGCTTTAATGAATAACAAAAAATTATTAGACAAACTACTTATAAATTAGGCTAAAAGAGTTATTATGAAATAATTAAGAATAAACTTAGAAAAAAAACGAATCTTAGAAGTATGTATAAATTAAAAAAAGGCGAACATACGTTCACCTTTTTTTGCCCCAAATCTACCATGAACTTAACCTACTTATGTTATGGTGAAACTAATGTAACTTTATTTTATTTATGAATTTAAAAATAATAGACGAAATGCAGATATTTCAGATTAAAGTCTATATGTTTTAGATAAAATGTTAAAATCAATTATTACAACTAATAAGCTCTTTCTTTATTTCCTTCATAAAAATTGATGAAAGCTCTATTGACAACTCGATTACCACCAGCCGTTGGATAGTTTCCTGTAAAATACCAATCCCCTAAATTTTTAGGACAGGCTTGATGTAAGTTCTCAATAGGTTGAAAAATAGTAACTACTTCTGCTTTTACAGTTTCATCGCAGATTAATTCAGCTATTTTATTAGAAATAGCTACAGCAGAAAATTCAGAATATAAATCTTTAACAAAATTTCTAACTTCTTTATCTTCTAACGCAACTTGTGCTTTACATTTTTCGTAAACTTCCTTTATTAAATGATACTTGTTGTTTTCTTCTAACAATTCTAACATGGCTCTAAAAGCTATTAAATCTTCTAATCTAGCCATATCTATTCCATAACAATCTGGATATCGGATTTGAGGTGCAGAAGAGACCACGATAATTTTTTTAGGATTCAAACGATCCATCATTTTAATAATACTCATTTTTAGAGTGGTACCTCTAACAATACTATCATCTATAATAACTAGATTGTCTGTTGGTTTTATAACGCCATAAGTCACATCATAAACGTGAGCTACTAAATCATTTCTACTACTATCTTCTGTAATAAAGGTTCTTAATTTAACATCTTTAATAGCAATTTTTTCTATACGTGGTCGTTCAGATAAAATGTCTGTTACTTTTTCGGCACTTAAACCTCCTTTGCCATCTAAAATAGCTTGAGTTTTCTTTTGGTTTAAATGCTCTTCAACCGTTTCAATCATTCCAAAAAAAGATGTTTCAGCTGTATTAGGAATATATGAAAACACTGTATTCTTGGTATCATTATCAATAGCTTCTAAAACTTTAGGCATTAATAATTTTCCTAATGTTTTACGTTCTTGATAAATTTCAGCGTCACTTCCTCTAGAAAAATAAATGCGTTCAAAAGAACAAGCTTTTCTTTCTAAAGGTTCAATAATTTTATTAATTGAAACTTCACCAGACTTTTTAGTAATAATAGCATGACCAGGTTCTAACTCTTTAACATCGTCAAAAGCAACATTAAATACTGTTTGTATTACTGGACGCTCTGAAGCTACTACAACAACTTCATCATCCTTATAATAATAAGTTGGCCTTATTCCTGCTGGATCACGTAACACAAAAGAATCTCCATGCCCTAAAAGGCCAGCCATTGCATAACCTCCATCCCAATTTTTAGAAGCCTTCTTTAAAATTTTAGCAACATTAAGTCGCTCAGCAATTAAAGGAGTACATTCATTTTTACTATAACCTTCTTTTTTTAATTGCTTGTATTTTTTGGCAACAGCATCATCTAAAAAATGACCAATTTTCTCCATGATGGTAATAGTATCTGCTTTTTCTTTAGGATGTTGACCTATACTTACCAAGCCATCAAAAAGTTCATTAACATTAGTCATGTT
>DFBO01000192.1:8457-8689 GCA_002366675.1 Flavobacteriaceae bacterium UBA3078 | reverse complement strand
TGGATCTGTAGCTGCAAAATTTTGTCCTGCCACATTTGCAGCTTGAGAGGCAGCTAAACATCCACTTCCATTTGAAACTAATCCTCCAACTAAATCAACTTTGTAATAAATACCTTCACTAAAATTTACAGTTTTTAAACCATCTTCAGAATAAGCATTAAACCAGAAAGTACCCGTAATTACTTTTGGATCTCCATCCTCTACATTGTCAACAGTTATCTGTCCATCTGCA
>DFBO01000192.1:1328-8264 GCA_002366675.1 Flavobacteriaceae bacterium UBA3078 | reverse complement strand
CCATAATCTATATCAGCAGAAAAGGAAAGAGCCTTCCAAAAGTTTCCGTCCTTTTTGCCTTGCATGGCAGGAGAGTTAAACTCTATGTCATCTCCACAACTAAAAACGGTTAGTAGTGCAAATGTTAATACAAAGATTTTTTTCATAATCAATTTGGATATATAATATTTCAAAAATATGACAAAAAATAACAAACAATTAGTTTTTTAATAAAAAGTTGAAGTTTAAAAAATTATAGTATCTTTGCACACTTATTAATAATCGAGGTCGCGAACCTCACTAATTAATTTTTATGTCAGTTAAAATTAGATTACAAAGACACGGTAAAAAAGGAAAACCTTATTACTGGATTATTGCAGCAGATGCAAGATCAAAAAGAGATGGTAAATACCTAGAAAAAATTGGTGCATACAATCCAAACACAAACCCAGCTACTATTGAATTAGATATTGATAGCGCTGTTAAATGGCTACAGAATGGTGCACAACCTACTGATACTGCCAAAAATATTTTATCATACAAAGGCGCTTTACTTAAAAATCACCTTGTAGGTGGCGTAAGAAAAGGTGCTTTAACTGAAGAACAAGCAGAAGCAAAATTTACTGCTTGGTTAGAAGAAAAAACTGGTAAAGTTGGCGCTAAAGTAGATGGATTAGCGAAAGCTGAAGCAGAAGCTAAAGCTAAAGCATTTGAAGCTGAAAAAGCAGCTAATGAAGCTCGTATTGCAGCTAACACTCCTGTTGTTGAAGAAGTTGTTGAAGAAACAACAGAAGAAGCTCCAGCTGTAGAAGCAGATGCTTCTAACGAAGAAGAATAAAAAGAGTAATTTTTTATACTTTTGAACCCAGACTTGTTTAGTCTGGGTTTTTTATATCTACAAATGTCACATCGAGCGCATTTGAGATGTAATTAACCTAGTATTTCACAGTTCTCGACTGCGCTCGAACAGACACAAAAAACGATGAAAAAAGAAGACTGTTTTTATTTAGGAAAAATAGTATCAAAATATAGTTTTAAAGGAGAACTCCTTATAAAGCTAGATACAGATGAACCTGGTTTATATGAAAATTTGGACGCCATGTTTATTGATTTACGTAATAATTTAGTGCCATTTTTTATTGAATCGTCACAATTACATAAATCAGATTTATTGCGTATACGATTTGAAGATGTTGATAACGAGCCTGATGCAGATGCACTTATTAAAAGTGATGTTTACTTACCATTAGAGTTTTTGCCAAAACTTGAAGGAAATAAGTTTTATTTTCATGAAGTTGTTGGCTTTAAAGTAGAAGATATCAATTACGGAACAGTTGGAACCATTGTGTCTATTAACGACTCGACAGCTCAAGCACTTTTTGAAATAGACAGAGATGGGATTGAAATTCTAATTCCAATGAATGATGAGTTTATCAACAAAATAGACAGAACAAACAAAACTGTTTTTGTTGAGACACCAGAAGGACTTATAGACTTGTACTTAGAAGAATAATTGTGTCCACAAAACCTTTCAAATTCAAACAATTTACAATAAACCAAGACCATTGTGCCATGAAAATTGGAACAGATAGTGTCTTACTTGGAGCATGGACTTCACTTAAAGAAAAGCCTTTTTCAATATTAGATATTGGAGCAGGAACTGGAGTTTTAAGTTTAATGTTAGCACAAAGAAGTCACGCTGAATTAATTGACGCTATTGAGCTTGATGAAAACGCCTACGAACAATGTGTGGATAATTTTGAAAACTCTTCTTGGAGCGATAGACTTTTTTGTTATCATGCGTCTTTGGAAGAATTTACAGATGAGATTGAAGATACATACAACCTAATTATATCTAATCCTCCTTTCTATTCTGAAGATTACAAAACAGAAAACAATCAACGAGATATGGCACGTTTTACTAACGCCTTACCTTTTAATCATTTAATTGAAAGCACATCCAAATTATTATCTGAAAATGGTGTTTTCTCAGTAATTATTCCTTTTAAAGAGGAACAACATTTCATTGGACTAGCTTCAAAATTCAAATTATTTCCAAATAGAATCTTACAAGTAAAAGGTTCATTAACTTCAGAATTAAAACGAAGTCTTATCGAATTTTCATTCAGTAAAAGTGAAATTGAAAGAAACGAACTTATTATTGAAACTTCAAGACATCAATACACAGCAGATTATATAAATTTGACTAAAGATTTCTATCTTAAAATGTAGCATTTTGTTACATTTGCTTTAACAATAATTTTCTTAATATTCAATTAATATAAAAAGTTTACAGAGGAATAAATGAAATGAGCTTTTAGCGAATTACATCTGACCTCTAAAATAATAAAAACGACCAGATGATTAGAGCATTTATGCGAACAACATCTGACAATTATTTAAAATAAAAACAACCAGATGAAACCAGATTTATTTGAAGCTCCTGATTATTATAATCTAGATGAATTATTAACTGAAGAACATAAATTGGTGCGTGATGCTGCTAGAGAATGGGTAAAACGTGACGTATCTCCAATTATAGAAGAATATGCTCAAAAGGCAGAATTTCCAACGCAAATTATCAGTGGTTTAGCTGAAATTGGTGCTTTTGGACCTTACATTCCTCATGAATATGGTGGAGCTGGATTAGACCAAATTTCTTATGGTTTAATCATGCAAGAAATAGAACGTGGAGATTCTGGTGTAAGAAGTACAGCTTCAGTACAATCTTCTTTAGTCATGTATCCAATATGGAAATATGGAAATGAAGAGCAACGCAACAAATACTTACCAAAATTAGCTTCTGGAGAATGGATGGGTTGTTTTGGTTTAACAGAGCCTGATCATGGATCTAATCCTGGTGGCATGGTAACCAACTTTAAAGATATGGGAGACCATTATTTATTAAATGGTGCTAAAATGTGGATTTCTAATGCACCTTTTGCTCAAGTAGCAGTCGTTTGGGCTAAAAATGAAGAAGGACGTATTCATGGTTTAATAGTGGAACGTGGCATGGAAGGTTTTACAACTCCTGAAACACATAGCAAATGGTCTTTAAGGGCTTCAGCAACTGGAGAGCTTATTTTTGATAATGTAAAAATCCCTAAAGAAAATTTATTACCAAACAAATCTGGGCTTGGCGCACCACTTGGATGCTTAGATTCTGCTAGATATGGTATTGCTTGGGGAGCTATTGGAGCAGCAATGGATTGTTATGATACAGCTTTACGCTACAGTAAAGAACGTATCCAATTTGGGAAACCTATTGGACAATTTCAATTACAACAAAAGAAACTTGCTGAAATGATTACCGAAATTACCAAAGCTCAATTATTAACTTGGAGACTTGGCGTATTACGTAATGATGGCAAAGCAACTTCGGCACAAATATCTATGGCAAAACGAAATAATGTGGATATGGCAATTAATATCGCTAGAGAAGCAAGACAAATGTTAGGTGGTATGGGAATTACTGGTGAATATAGCATTATGCGTCATTCTATGAATTTAGAAAGCGTTATTACTTACGAAGGTACTCACGATATTCACTTATTAATTACTGGAATGGATGTAACAGGCTTAAACGCCTTCAAATAAAGCCTAAGGCTTATTTAATTATTTCACTCGGATGGAACTCCTTGTGAAATTAAAAAATATAAAAGTGCTTCTCAATTTTGGGAAGCATTTTTTATTGAAATTTGTTTACATTTACTTTATGTTTTCATCCAAAAAACGATTAGATAAAGCATACAAAAATGCGAAGATTATCAACTTCGACGACACGAGTAAGTTTATCTTATTTAGTGATTGTCATCGAGGCGATAATAGTTTTGCAGACGATTTTGCCAACAACCGTAACATCTATTTCCATGCTTTAAAACATTATTATGCTGAAGGGTTTCAGTATTGTGAAATTGGTGATGGTGATGAACTTTGGGAAAACCTCTCCTTTAAATCTATTTTTGAAGCACATAAAAATGTGTATTTGTTAATGAAAGACTTTCATGTTAACAACAGACTACATATGGTATGGGGAAATCATGATATGGTTTACAGAAACCCTAACTATGTAAAAAAACATTTATCAACATATTTTGAGACAGTAACAGAAAAGGACGTTGACTTGTTTAAAGGGGTTCAATATTACGAAGGCATTATTTTAAAACACAGGAATACGAATCAAAAAATTTTTTTAACCCATGGTCACCAAGCAGATTGGTGGAACTATATATTTTGGAAATGGAGTCGATTCATGGTTCGTGTACTTTGGAAACCCTTAAATGTTATGGGAATTGCAGACCCTACAAGTCCAGCAAAAAATTACAAAGAATTAATTCGGGTTGAACGTCGTACCAAAAAATGGATTATTGAAAATAAGAATCTTCTAACAATTGTTGGTCATACACATAGACCTCGCTTTCCAGAACCTGGAGACATTGCCTATTTTAACGATGGTAGCTGTGTACATCCCAGAAGTATTACTGGAATAGAAATTGAAAATGGTGAAATTTCATTGATTAAATGGCAAATAGCCACAACTGAAGATGGTACTCTAAAAATAGTAAAAGTCTTACTTGAAGGCCCAAGAAAATTAATAAATTACAAAACGGAATAATATATACAATGTCATTCAGAGCAAAGCGAAGAATCTAATAAAATAGAAACTAAAAACAAACAGATTACCACGATCTTCGTTCTCGCAATTACAGTTTAAGTTTCAGGAGCAAGTTCCACCTCCAAACCTTCCATTTCTGGAGTTATTTGTATTTGGCAACCCAACCGAGAATTATCTTTTACATTAAAAGCTTCGCTTAACATGGCTTCTTCATCATCTTGCATTTCTGGAAGATGATGATCTGTATTGACATAACACTGACATGAGGCGCACATAGCCATACCTCCACAAATACCAATGGTTCCTTCTGGAGCAAGTTCATAAGATCTAACTACTTCCATAAGGTTCATTGCCATATCTGTTGGCGCTAAAACCTCATGAGTAATACCATCTCTATCCGTGATTTTTATATTTACGTCTTGTTCCATCTTTAGTTCCCATGAAAGTGGAAATCTTATTTTTTAGTTTTACATTATATCAAGACCTCTCGTATTGCTTTGCAATGTGATTTTAATGAAAATATATCTTCATTTCAACCAATGCTCGAGGTGACAAATATTAATTTACTGAATTGCTTTAACAACAGCCTTTGGAGCTTCTTTTCGAGTGCCATCAAATCCATCTACACCACTAACGGTTGTATATTTTAAAACATAGCGTTTACCTGGATTAATTATTTGATAAGCAGCTTGACACATTAATGTTGCTTCGTGAAAACCACATAATATCAATTTCAATTTTCCTGGATAGATATTAACATCGCCAACAGCAAAAATTCCAGGAATATTGGTTTGATAATCCAAAGCGTTATTCACTTTAATAGCATTTTTTTCAATCTCAAGTCCCCAATTCGCAATAGGTCCTAATTTAGGAGATAACCCAAAAAGTGGAATAAAATGATCGCATTCAACTTTAAAATCGGTTGGAACATGTTCAGCTTGAGAAACCACAACTCCTTTAACATGACTGTCTCCAACAATTCCAGTAACCTCAGCTGGAGTTATTAAATTAATTTTTCCTTGATTCTTTAATTCTTGAACTTTTTCTACAGAATCTAAATGTCCTCTAAATTCATTTCTTCTATGTATTAAAGTCACTTCGCTCGCCACATCACTTAGAAAAATACTCCAGTCTAAAGCTGAATCTCCACCACCTGCAATAACCACACGTTTATTTCTATAAATTTCTGGATCTTTAATTATGTATTCAACACCTTTATCTTCAAAATCAGCTATGTTATGAATTAAAGGTTTTCTAGGTTCAAAACTTCCTAATCCACCAGCAATAGCAACTACAGGAGCTTGATGTTTTGTGCCTTTGTTGGTAGTAACAATAAAACTTCCATCCTCTTGTTTTTCTATTGTTTCTGCACGCTCTCCTAATGTAAAACCAGGTTCAAACTGCTTGCATTGTTCTAATAATTTATCGGTTAAATCGCCAGCAAGAATTTCTGGATATGCAGGAATATCGTAAATAGGTTTTTTTGGATATATTTCTGAACATTGTCCGCCAGGCTGTGGCAATGCATCAATAAGATGACATTTTAATTTTAAAAGTCCAGCTTCAAAAACGGTAAATAAACCTGTTGGACCAGCTCCAATAATAAGAATATCTGTTTTAATCATGAATTGTTAGTTTCAAAAGACAAAGTTATTATTTACTTTATTAAATTAATGTGACAAAAGTCACATTTAGGCTTCAATATTAATAACTTGCTCTATTTGAGGCGCATACTTCTTAATAGTCATTTCAACGCCAGATTTTAGAGTCATTTGGTTGACGCTACATCCTACACAAGCACCTTGTAATTGTACTTTAACAAGCCTATCATCTTCTATGGAGTGTAATGAAATATCACCACCATCATTTTGTAAAAACGGACGAATTTCATCTAAAGCTTTTTCAATATTTACTGTTAATTCTTCTGTAGTCATCTGTTATTTTTTAACTGCTGAACATCCAGCCATGGTTGTAATTTTAATAGCTTCTGTAGGTGGCAAACTGGTATTTCGTTTTACCACTTCCTGTACCACATTTTGAGTAAGTTTTTCAAAAGAAGCCTCTAAAAGAGTTGCTGTTTGCATGGCTGCTGGACGACCAACATCTCCAGCTTCACGAATACTTTGCACCAATGGAATGTCTCCCAAAAAAGGAACGTTTAGATCTTCAGATAAATGTTTAGCGCCTTCTTTTCCGAAGATATAATATTTATTATCTGGCAACTCTTCTGGTGTAAAGTATGCCATGTTTTCTATAATGCCTAATACAGGCACATTAATGCTTTCCTGCTGAAACATAGCTACACCCTTTTTAGCATCTGCTAGAGCCACATTTTGAGGTGT
>DFBO01000192.1:0-1215 GCA_002366675.1 Flavobacteriaceae bacterium UBA3078 | reverse complement strand
TGATCGGGTTGCGTAAAGAAGCCTATAGATAATATTTTTACGCCATAACTCTCAACAGGTTTCATTTTCGATTTTCCTTCAACATTAACAGCTAAAGGTTTTTCGTTTTCAACTTGAAACATGATTGGTATAGATGGTCCATAAATATCTGCATCTAAAACACCAACTTTAAAACCCATTTTAGCTAAAGTAACAGCTAGATTAGAAGTGACTGTAGATTTACCAACTCCTCCTTTTCCAGAAGCTACAGCAACAATGTTTTGAATGCCAGGAATAGCTTTTCCTTTTATAACATTAGGCGTTGCTTTTACAGCTGTTTCTACTTTAACATTGACCGTAATTTTAGCTTTTTCGTACACCAAATCATGAATAGTTTTCATGATTTCTACTTCAGTTTTCTTTTTTGCTTGAAGACTTGGGTTATTTATAACAATATCCACAATCACCTCATCAGCAAAGGTTACCACATTTTTAACTGCACCACTTTCCACCATATTTTTTCCTTCGCCAGGAGCCGAAATAGTCTCTAAAGCTTTTAATATGTCTTGTTTGTTAAGTTTCATTTATGTATGACTAATAAAGAAAAAGCTACGCTTTTTCTTTTAATTTTATTAAGATTAATTCTAAACAGCAAATATACAGC
The DNA here is from genome assembly GCA_002366675.1 of Flavobacteriaceae bacterium UBA3078. Classification (GTDB taxonomy): domain Bacteria; phylum Bacteroidota; class Bacteroidia; order Flavobacteriales; family Flavobacteriaceae; genus Xanthomarina. Next base: position 572 of record DFBO01000192.1, on the reverse strand, counting down.
GAAATGTTTAGAATTTGAAACCCTTTTTATTGAAATGATTGATGCATGAATTTGCTTTTGCTATTGTATTGAAGATTTATAATTATTTGTAAATTTTTCAAGAATTAGGAAATAACAAAACATTTCTAGTTTCTAGTTTCTAAATTGTATCTTTAAGTTCTTGAAAACCAGTTTTTATGAAAAATTTCTACACTTTACTCCTAGCCCTTTTCTTTTCTTGTACTATAAATGCTCAAATTATTACAACATTAAGTCCAGAGTTTAAGGATACTTTGGTCAATCTAAACTGTGTCGATTCTGATGGTGACTTTTCTCCTGACACTGATGCAGATACTGATAATGATGGTGAGATAAGCATTGCTGAAGCCGAAGCCTTGGAGTTTTTGTGGGTTTCAGCAAATGGGATTGACGATGCCACTGGTCTAGAATATTTTACTAACCTCAGTTATTTAGAGTTTACAAGCAACCCGATATCGAGTATTGATGTTAGCGCACTTGTAAATCTTCAAGATTTACTACTTGACGGCAATCAATTAACCGAAATCATTGGGTTAAATAATCTTACTAATTTA
>DFBO01000061.1 GCA_002366675.1 Flavobacteriaceae bacterium UBA3078 | reverse complement strand
AACATACTTTAAAAACAAAGACCTCAAATACTCTTTTTATGTAGATTTATATGAGTTGGCTTATACACTATACTTGATTGATGATACAGAAATAGAAGAGCTTGATTTTGTAAATGCATTTACTTCTCCAAACCCACAAGTTTTAGAAAATAAAATTCGGTTCTCTAAAAATAATTATGTTGTAGCTTACTTTTTAGAAGCTTTAAAACCATTTTTTAATGGTTTTACACATAGTGCTATAGAGAAGAGTGAAGTCTTTTTAAATAAATAGAATAAGCCTATCAAAAGCGCAGATATTTATACTTCATTGTCTAGAGGTAAAAGTAAAATTAAAGACGAAAAAATTACAATAGATGATCATATTTTAAAACTTAAAAATGAGTACCTAAAATAACCTTACACTATACCTTACACTTTGCCTTAACCCTTTGTTACACTATGTAAATAAAGGGTTTTTTCTTGCCTTTCTTTGTTGAAGTATTAACAAGGATATGCGCATATCCATAACAATTTAAAGTTATGGATTTTATTCAAAATGAATTAAAAGAGATTAAAGAATTGCTGAAAAAACAAACTATTCAGCAGAAAGAAATTTTAACAATTGAGGAGGCTGCAGACTTTTTAGACTTGTCTACATCACGCCTCTATAAAATGACACATAATAAGGTTATACCTCATTATAAGCCTGGTGGAAAGAAAATATATCTAAAACGCAAAGAGCTAGAAGAGTGGATACTAAATGGCAGAGTTGAATCTGTTAATGACTTAGGTGAAGAGTTGGATAGTTATTTAAGTAGAACTAACAAGAATCTATAGTAATGATAGATTTTGTTAGACTAAAATATCAAGACAGAGATAAAATGGAAAAGTTTATTACCAATTCAGATAATTTTAAACGTTGCTATACAAAGTTGGAATATCATTCAGGAGAAATACTATATCCTTATAATGTATATGTGAAGAAAATGGAAGTTAGCGTTAATGAAAAATCTGTTTACCTAAGAAACTCTCTTCATAAAATGGCTAATTATATTGAATATGAAGCTGACCATAATTATAATGATTTTGGCTACAAAAGGTTGTGTGATACAATAGACTATCTAAATTGGAAAGTTATAGATTCACTTTCAGCCAGAGTAACGCAGTTGGAGTTTGGTTTGAATATTAATACACCTGTACCAGCACAGGAAATAATTGACAAGAACATATTTTTTCACAAGTACAAGTTACACAATGTAGATACAAATTTCAATGGTAAAGGGAAGTATAAGCAGTTTGAGTACAGTAATTTCTATATAAAAATTTACGACAAGGCTAAACAATACAAGCTTGATGCTAATATTTTAAGATTTGAAATTAAGTATAAAGGCTCTAAAGGTATTAATCCTATTGGGGTTTATAGTTTGTCTAATCTGAAAGATAAAGCAGTTTTAAAGGCTTTATTTAAAGATTTACTTAAGCGGTTTGATGAACTTACAATTATAGATAGGATAACAGATAAGGTGTCTAAAAAAGATAAAAAAGAACTAACTACTTATTTAAGTATTAATTATTGGGGAAATTTAGCTGAACGAAAGAATAGAAATATTAAGTCAATAAAAGTAAAGAAGTTTAACTCTCTACTTGAGAAAAACAACTTGTTAAAGACAAAGAAAATTCTAAGAAGAGGGCTAATCCAAAAGTTTGTTTTTTTAATAAACAACTAAAAACTAAGTGACAAATTCCACTTGTCTTATAGTTGGAATTTGTCACTTTATAAAGCAAAATAAAATGACAGCAAGTATAAAAATATTATTAAGAAATAAGCCAAACCTACAAGGTCAGTATCCAGTGGTATTAAAGGTTATTAAAGACCGTAAAATTAAGGTAATCACTCTTGGGTTAACTTGCCTGAAAAAGGATTGGGATAAGGTAAATTCAACATTCAAGAAGAGTCAACCAAACTATATGCAAAGAAATAGAGCATTACTTAAAAAGAGGGAAGAAGCTCTAAAAATTATTGATGATTATTTTCTTGAAGGTATTGACTTCACATTAAATCAGTTTGAAGCAAAGTTTAGAGGTAGAAAATCTTCAAAAGTTACTGTATCAGAATTTTGGTTGGAGAAAGTAGATGATTTGAATAGAGCAGGGAGAACAGGAAATGCTAGAGCCTATAAAGATGTTTATAATTCGTTTTTCAAATTCCACAAGAATAAAAATATAGTCTTTAGAGAAATTACACCATCTGTATTAGATAAGTACGAAACCTATTTAAGAAGTAACAACAATACTGATGGAGGTATTGGAGTGAAAATGCGTGAAATAAGAGCCTTGTTTAATGATGCAATTAAAAAAGGAGTAGTTGATGAAAAATATTATCCTTTTAAGGTGTACAAAGTTTCAAAACTTAAAGGGAAAGGACTTAAAAAAGCTTTGACAAGAGATGAAATGAAACTAATGGAAGCATTAGATACAGGTTCAAATCCACATCTAATTAACACTAAAAACTACATGTTGTTTAGTTATTATATGGGAGGAATGAACTTTGTTGATATGATGAAGCTTAAATGGGAGAATATTCAAGGAGATAGAATTTTATATATACGTTCTAAAACTAAAGGTAGGTTTTCTGTGAAAATGTTAGAACCTGTAAAAAAGGTTATTGCCTATTACAAAGCACAAAACAGACCTACTGATTATGTGTTTCCAATATTATTGAAAAATAATCTTACTCCAATGCAGATTGAAAATAGGAAACACAAAACAATAAGAATATTTAACAAGCAGCTTAAAGAGATTGCTAAAACTCAAGGTGTAGACCAAAATGTTACTTCTTATGTGATTAGACACAGTTTTGCAACAAATCTAAAGTTTGCAGGAATATCAACTGATTTAATAGGTGAATCTATGGGGCACCATGATGTTAGCGTTACCAAAGCATATCTCAAAGAGTTTGAGGATGACATTATAGATGATGCAATGTCAAAACTTCTCGAAGAACCCAAGCTTAAATATGCATCATAAAGCAAAGCAAAAAGACTCTCATTATTTGAGGGTCTTTTTCATTATGTACTGAATCCATTCAGATTCAACTTTAAACAATTAATTTAATATTAACCTTCAAAAACATAAGATTATGCAATTGAGACAATCAGAAAGAAAGCAAGCAAAAATTAAAATGGCACTACAAGGTTCATCAGGCTCAGGCAAGAGTTTAAGCTCTCTTTTACTTGCAAAAGGACTAACTAATGACCAACTAGCTAAAGTAGCTGTAATCGATACAGAAAATGGTTCAGCAGACCTTTATGCCCACTTGGGAAACTACAATGTATTACCATTACAACCACCTTATACACCAGAGAAATTCATTGAAGCAATTGAGGTTTGTGAAAAAGCAGGAATGGAGTGCATTATTTTAGATTCCATATCTCAAGTATGGGATGAACTGTTAGATTATCATTCAAAACTACCAGGGAATTCTTTTGCCAATTGGAGTAAAGTTACACCAAGGCAAAAAGCATTTATCAATAAGATTTTACAATGTGATGCTCATGTAATTGCTACAATGAGAACCAAACAAGACTACGTTCTGCAACAAAAGGATGGGAAGTATGTGCCTGAAAAAGTAGGTTTGAAAGCAGTACAGAGAGACGATGTTTCTTATGAGTTTACAATAGTATTTGATATTGATATTAAACACTTTGCAGTAGCAAGCAAGGATAGAACTAACCTATTTTCAGGTAGACCAGAGTTTATGATAAATACTTCTACAGGAAAACGGATTTTAGAATGGTGTACTTCTCCTGTAAAAGAGGAAGATGTAAAACATAGAATAGAAGAGTGTTTGTCTGTAAGTCAACTAATGGAATTGTACAAAGAACTTCCAAGTTTTCAGTTACCATTAAAAGCTTTGTATCAAGCTAAAAAAGAACAGTTAGAACAATTAGTTAAACCAGAAAACTTTAGTCAAAATGGAAATAGTATCAGTAACAGAACTTAACAAGCAACGTAATGGAGTACTTAATAATTCTGAAGGTCAGGCAGAAATTGTACATCCTTTACAAATACCTTCAGAAAATAAAGTATATCAACAGAACCCGTTTATAGAGGCTAATACAAAGGAGGTTAGCCTTTCTACTTTAAAAAATGATTGTATTATTCCTGTTTTCAGTAAGGATAATGAAAAAACACTAGCGCATCAAGAGTTTATTGATATAGCTCAAGATTGTGTTGGGAAGGTGTTTTCACATCACACAATTGAAGTTCCAGAGGTAAGAGTAAGTCACCAGATTAAGGGAAGGACAGCTGATGCAATTTACAAGCCAGTAAAAGAACTTTTGGACCACGAGAAAACACAGTATTTTGAAAGGATGGCATTCATCATTAGAATACCATCCATTACTGAAAATATTAATGGAAATGATGTTGCATTGACTGTTGGAGGTGTTAGGTCATATAATTTGGAAAACCTGTACAATAGAAAAACTTATGAGAAGTTTAAATTTTTTGTAGGTTTTCAAAATATGGTGTGTTGTAATTTATGTATTTCAACAGATGGTTATCAAGATGAAATGCGAGTAGGTAATTATACTGAATTACAGTCAAAGATTTTAGAGTTAATTGAGAATTACAATGCTCAATCTCATTTACAAGAAATGAAGCAGTTATCACAACAAAATTTAACTGAACAACAATTTGCTCAACTTATTGGTAGAGCAAGATTATATCATTATTTACCTAAAAAGGAGAAATCTCAAATTCCAGAATTATTACTTAATGATGGACAGGTTTCTACAGTAGCTAAAGACTATTATTTAGATGACAGCTTTTGTAGAAATGATGATGGGGATATAAACCTTTGGAATATATATAATCTATTTACAGGGGCTAATAAGAGCTCCTATATAGACTCTTTTCTGTCAAGAAATGTCAATGCTTTTGATTTTTCAAAAGGATTGGCTAATGCTATCAATGGTGATTCTAAACATCGTTGGTTTTTGAGTTGAGTGAAGCCCAATCTCTATTCATTTAGAGGTTGGGTTATTTTAAATATATACCAAAAAAAACCTAGAGCAAGTCTAGGTTTTAAATTTTATTCTTTTTAAGTGCAGAAACTAAAGCATAAATGAATAGCAGTGCACTGGTGCAAATATACTAAAAAAATTAAAAATTATGATTAATCTTATTAGTTATTATATTTTTAATAACATCATTACCTTTATTTTTTTTAAATACATTATCAATATCTTTAAGAAAATCAGTATTTCTATTTACAGAAATATGTTCTAAAAGGTAAGCAATAACCTTTATACAAGCACTTAATGAACTTCTATCACTACCTTCAAAATCTATGCCAGGCACAACAGATAGACCTCTAGGAGTCTTAAAATCATAAAGTACATCACCATGAGAACATATATTCCTAATTAGAACTACAGAACTCATCAAGTTTTCAAATTTATTAGGGTTTAGTATACCTAAACTTTCTGAAACTCTCTTTTTAATATCCTCGTCTCTAATATTTTTAAATAAATTAAGTAATACCCCAAATGTGAAAAACTCTATTGCTTTCCAAGCAGGAGCATATGTGTCTTCTGGATTATTTTGATGATGTTTTTTTAAAGTCTTATTATTGTTTATAAAGTCTGGAGTATAAACTCTATGAAGCATACTTTTTTTGTATGGTGTACTATGAATAAAGCTATTATTGACAATACTATCATCTGCATACCAAGAGGGGAAATCTTTAAATTTATTTGAAACATAGTAAATTACCTTAGTTCTAAAATGTATTTCTATACGATTAAGATATTGTAACAAAACATTTCTTAAATCGACATCTAAATAATACAGGTCAATAACATCAGTTAATTTGCTGCCTTCAGCAAAGTTATGTTCATTATCAATTTCAAAATGGTGCCAATAAAACCCTAATCTATAGTAGCCAATATCTAATAAAAACTCTTTAACTTTAGCTTCTTTATAATCAAGAATTAAACCTCTTTTTTTTAAGGTTGCTATTTGAACATTTGTATTTGTAGCTCTACATCCCATTATTATTGTACTTTTTCAAATCTATTAACTAAGTTTTTAAAGCTAGATGTTTTATCAACTTGGTCATGTGGTATTAATAAATAACGCCAAATTTTACCACCATTTTTACTTGTGAATTCATTAGCATATTGACAGTATTTTAAAGCAGCTTTCATTTTTAACTGAACCTCTTCTGTTTCCACTTCTTTAGCTTTTTTAGGTTCACACATAAAAATGGAATCTTCTGTTTCTACAATAAAATCTGGTTCATACTTATTAGAGTTTTTACCCCAATAAATTCTGAATTGATTAGAGGCAGGTCTTAACCATTTTAGTACAGAAGCATCATTTTCTATTACAAAAGAAAAATCTTTTTCTGTATTAGAATCAAATTTATATTCTGGATGACAGGATTTCTCAAAACCTTGATACACATATTTTGGCACTAAACTTAATGGTGTTATTATGTCAGTATAGTGTTTGTAGCCATTCTCTTTAGGTGCAGTAAAGTTCCAATCTTCAATTTTTACAAAAGGTAAAATTGTTGGCGGTACATAATCTGGGTTGCTCATTTTAAAATGAACCTTAAGTTGGTCATAAATTTTACCTGCAATAACTTTTCTGTACTGTCTAATTAGTATAGGAAGTTGTTTTTCATCAGATAAGTTTTCTGATAGTTTTTTTAAAGCCTGAGAAGTTAATTTAAACAAAAGGTCTGCACTTTCATCATAATCAATTTCTGGAAAATTAATAAGTTCTGCTATGACTTGATTTACAGGGGTTTCATTAACAAAAGCTCCTTGTTTTACCCCAAGAGTATCTATGTTAGTTTGGTCTTTTAAATCCATTCTAAGAATTTCTTCTTGCATGATATTTAAGTCAAAACCTTTGTTGGTATCTAAGTCAAAATCTTCAAACCAAGTTTCTACTTCTTCAAGAACTAAATCCATTCTAGGTATTTCAATAATCTGACTTTTAAAATTAGCAACTACAGAATCATATTGAGCTTCTGCTTCAGCTACTATTTGAGGCATAAAAATGTTTTGCTGACCCCTAGATAAATTATTTTTTATCTTTTGAATTGCTTTTTTCTTAACTTCTGGTTTTGATAAATCATCAACACTCCTTACTCCCTCACTAGAGGAGAATGTAGGAATGGCATTTATAATTGCTTTTTTAGCCTCTAGAGCATGTGTTAGTTCTAATTTCTTTTCAGGATTAACAACTGCATTTATTTTAGCTTGTTCTCTCCTTATTTCTGCATTAATCTTGGTTTCTGAAGTAACAATTGTAGACTCTGTTTTTAAATCTTCTTCGTCTAACTCTATATAGGTTAGTTTGTTTAATACAGAATCTGGATTTTTAGCTTCTTGAATAACTCTGTTAAAGTTATCATGTGCTAAAACAGTTAGCTTATCTACCTTGTCAACTCCTGTTCTTTTTCCATTATAGGGTAGTCTTAAACCTCTTCCAATGGTTTGTTCAATCAATACAGAAGCATTGGCTGCTCTTAAAGGCACTATGGTATAAAGGTTTGTAACATCCCAGCCTTCTTTCAGCATATTAACGTGTATCACAATCTCAATGTCATTATCAGGACTTTCTAATGATAAAAATTGCCTTTCAATTTCTTCTACTTTTTTAGTTGAAGAATCAATCTGTAACACCCTGCCTTCATATTTAGCATTATAAAAAGCAGTAGAGCTGATATATTCATACACCTCTGTTGCATGATTTATGTCTTTACAAACTACCAAAATGAATGGTTTTACTAGTTGAACACTATTATTCCTAGCATACAATTCTAATTCGTTTTTAGTGTCTTCATGTACTGAAATAGCATCTTCTAATTTAAACTGTTCCACCTCTTTAGGAGTTAAGTTTTTCTTATCAAAATCTTTTCGAGTAGCAATAGCAGGTGCTTTTACATATTTTCCATCTTCTAAAGCTTGTGCTAAATTATATTCAAAAACTACATTTTTAAAAGCTTTTCCTTTTTCGTCTATTGGTGTAGCTGTAAGCTCTAATCCTAATATAGGTTTTANNGAGGCATCTGCATGATACCTGTGGGCTTCATCCATTAAGATGACTAAATCATCTAATCCTGCAAGATAATCCCAATAGGACTGACCTAAATACTCAGATAACCTTTTCATTTTTGGAGGTTTGCCTTTATCAGCTTTTCCTCTTCCTACTTTGTTATCTGAATTGAATTTAGAGATATTAAAAATGTTGATTCTAACTTCTTGGTCTCCAAAAAGATTACCTTTTTCAGCATAATTATCTCCATTGATAATTACAGGTCTGTTGGTTACAAACTCACTTATACCTTTAAAAACATATTTTTTGTAGTTAGGATTACCGAAATCTTCAATTAATTTATCATAAATAGTTAGGTTAGGAGCTAAAATAAAAAAATTACGAATTCCTTTTTTTAGATGTAGATAGGTAATAAAAGCACCCATTAATCTAGTCTTACCAACACCAGTGGCAATAGAAAAACAAAGGGAAACAAAATCTCTTTCAAAGTCTTTGCAACTTGGGTAATGTTGTTTTACTTTTTCTAATTCTGCTTTTAAATCTACTTCTTTTTTTAGCTCTAACTCTTCAGCTAAATATGCCACTAGTTGCAATGAATCTCTTAAAGGGTCTCTTAATGATAATCTATTATTTATTCTATTAACAATAGTATCTACACTAGGGTTAGCTTGCTCTATTATATAATCTCTGGTGCTGTTATTCATCTCCTAATTCTTCTTCAGTTAATACAGGTGGATTGATAATGTTTAGACTATAATCATCTTTAGCAAACTCACACTTCCCTAATAACATTTTTGGTATCTTTTTAAGTACAATATTCTTGAACTTATTATGGCATTCTGGTTGGAATTTTTTAGCACAAATAAGCAAGCTTTCTCCTTCTTGCAATTGGTCTTGTAGTTGGTCTAATAACTCTACAGTTACAAATTGCGTGGTAGTAAAAATAAAATCTTGCTCTGCACTAAAACCTTGTTTCCAATAGGTTTCTTTATTAGGGAAATAGGTAAAACCTTCTTGTTTAGCCATTGCTGCTGCTAACATATCTGGATTGTAGTCTTTACTAATTACCCAATTGTCATATTTGTCTTTGTTTAATAAACTTGGTGCTAATTCGTAAAACTTAAAGCCACCACCACCTTGCCAATTAAACATTTCTGATACACCACTGTTGTCAGTTCCTGTTATAATATTTTTCAACCTTTCATAAGAATGAGTATAGGCATGGTCTCCCATTTCTATGCCTATATATTTTCTATTCATTTTATGAGATACAGCCGCAGTTGTTCCTGAACCTAAAAAAGAATCCATAACTAAATCACCTTCTTTGGTAAATAATTTCAAAAATCTAGACACAAGTCTTTCAGGTTTTTTCCCAGCAGGGAAAGAATTAGCCCCTTCATTTTGTGTATTTTGAAAATCTATATCAGACCAAAAGTCACATAATAATGTAGCTAGGTCAAGACTTTCATCTTCAAGTTCATTTAATGAGTTTTCTAAAAAGACAAATCTTCGTCCATTTATGGCGAAATTTTCTACTCCTTCCGAATCAACATATTTAATAATTTCATTAGGACTAGCTTTTGATTTAGCTTTTTCTTCAGCAGGCATTGTAGGCTGGGTTTGGAAAATTTTATACTTATTTTCTAAATAAAAGTTTTTAAATTTTTTGTCTTTAATATTAAGAGATTTTAAAGAAATACTATTTTTAATGATTCCTTGTTCAAGTAAAACCTCAATCAAATTTTTAACTTCATTAGTGTCCCTATCATAATATTTTGAATAATGACTATCCCATTTAGGTCTAGGTATGTATTGAGGGTTAACAGTTAAGCTTTTTGTTTTTTTATAAATTAGTACTAAATCTTTTTGCTTTATGATTGTTTTGTCTCTGTGAGCAGTTTTTAAGCCAGATGGTGTAGATGATTTTACTGCTATAGAAGAGACAAACATATCTCTACCAAATATTTCATCACATATTACTTTTGCATAGAAAACCTCTTGGTCATCTAGATGTAAACAAAAAACACCTTCATTAGATAATAAATTATATAATATCTTTATTCTTTGATACATTAAATCTAACCATATAGAGTGCTCTAAATTATCATCATAATGCTCAAAAGCATTCCCTGTGTTATAAGGTGGGTCTATATATATACACTTTACCTTTCCTGTATAGTCTTGCTCTAAAGCTTTTAAGGCTAAAAGATTATCTCCATGTATCAGTAAGTTTTCTGTATTAGGATCTCCATAACTGTATTCAGGATTTTCTATAAGTATTCTAGGTTCTAGAGTAGGTTCTTCTCCTTTACCTATCCAAGTTAATTCTAGTTTTTGCTGTTTCTTGCTTGCCATAATTTTATATCAATTCCCACTCAATGGTAAATAATTCTTTTTCTACTATTCTTTGTGCTAAACGCTCTTCAATATTACTTAAAACATCATCTTTTTTATCATCTATTTGGTCTTGTGCTTCAAAGAGATGTTTTCTTTTTTCATTACGTTTTTTTTCTAATTCTTTAATAGCTCGTTGCTCTTTCACTTTAGTTTGTAAATCTAGGGTTTTTCTTGCTTCAGCTTTGCGTAATTTTATCTCTGCATCAAAATCTTTTATTTCTCTTTCTAGGCTAATCTTCATGTCATCTGCCCACTTATCTAACTTATCATACTCTTGGTCAAAGAATGCTGCATTACGCTGCAAATTATCTTCTAACACTTCTTGTTTTTGAGCATTAAATAACTCCTTTAAGGTGGTGTCTACTTCTTCTGGAAAAGTAATATCATGTGCTGCTTTAGCAGGTAAACTAAACATTTTTTGAGCTATTTCACTCTCAACAATATTACCTTTTTCATCTAAAGCTTGAATTAGTAAATAATCTTCTTCTTCAAAAGATAGAATACTTAATTGGCTTACCCTGATTGTTCCTTTAAAACCTACATAATCTTCCAATACAGCCATGTTTTTAGGGTGATTAGAATAGTCAAAAATCACTTTTTTTATTTTTAGTGTTTTGGTTTTACATGCTTCTACTATTTGTTTAGCTAAAGGATGTCCTATTCTATATAGATTGGCATCACTATCTAGTTCTTGTTGTGATTTCTTGATTGCATCACCACTTTTTAATAATTGATAAGGACCTTCATTAATTTTAAACTGAGGGAATGGATTCTTTTTAAGTCTGAAAATATCTTTTTTAAAATCAAATTCAGCATATCCATTTAAGTAGTGTTTAGTAACAGCCCATAACCAGTTTTCGTATTGATTTAAATAGCTTTTACCTTTCTCTAGGTTCACCTTAAGTTTTAGATGTACTTCATCATCAAAATGCTCTAACAACTGCTCTCTGGTTGCATCAATTCTAGTATTAATACTTTCATCCATTTCATGTTGGAGTACGTCAAAAGCATTTTTTATTTCTGAAGGTTGTCTACATTCTTGATAGATTTGAGCAATTCTTTTTTCAAAATCAACACCAGAACTGATACTACCTAAAACTTCATCAGAAGCTCCAAAAACACCATTAAAAAGTTGAAATTTTTGGTCTAGTAACTCGTAAACTCTTTGGTCTGCTTCATTAGATTGGTTTAAGAAATTAATAACTACAACATCATGTTTTTGACCATACCTATGTATTCTTCCAATGCGCTGTTCAATTCTTTGTGGATTCCAAGGCATATCATAATTTACCAATAAGGAACAGAATTGTAGATTGATACCTTCAGCAGCAGCTTCAGTAGCAATTAATATAGTTGCTGTGTTTCTAAAATAGTCTACAATAGCTTGTCGCATATCTGCTGCTCTTGCTCCACTAACTCTATCTGTACCTTTATGTTCTTCAATCCAATCTTTATAAATCTGTTTAGATTTAGCATCATTATTTGAGCCATTGAACAAAACTATTTTGTCTTTGTAGCCATTGTTAGTTAAATGGTCTGCTAAATATCTTTGTGTTCTAGTAGATTCAGTAAATATGATTGCTTTTTGGTTAGCACCTAATTCTTCAAGTTTTTCAAAACCTTTAGTTAAAGCTGTGAGAAGTTTTTCTCCTTTTGCATTTTTCTTAATAGAAATAGCTAATTCTTTAAATGTAGAAACATTATCTAATTCAGTTTGTACTTCGTCTAGCTCTTCTTCAGAAAGTAATTCAAAAGAATTAAAGTCTTCATCTCCCCATTCTTCTTCAAGTTCATCAATGGTTTCAAATTCAATGCCTAATTCTACTTTCCTATTAAGGTGTTTTTGGTCTTTTAATATAGCTTTTAACTTTTTTTCTAAAGCCTCTAAAGTACCTGAAATAGCATAAGTTGATGAGGCTAATAATTTTCTTAAAATTAAAGTCATTAACTGTCTTTGGCTATTAGGTAAAGCATATAATTTAGGAGTTTGTAAATACTCTGATACCATATCATACAGAATTTTTTCATCTTGAAAAGGAATGTACTCTTCAACAATAGCAATTCTATTTGTATAGTTAATATATTCTAAAACTTGTCTTCTTAAAGTTCTTTTACAAACTGGCTTTAATCTTTGTTTTAAATCTAAAAAAGAATCTTCTGTAGTTATTTTACCAAACTGTGTTTTAAAGCTTTTTAAATCTCCAAAAGCATACTCATCAATAAAACTTACCAATCCATACAATTCTAGAATTGAGTTTTGTAAAGGAGTAGCTGTAAGTAATATTTTAGGAGCATGTTGTATAGCAGATTTAATTGCATTAGCTATTTTATTTTTAGGTTTGTAAACATTTCTTAGTCTATGAGCTTCATCAATAATAACTAAATCCCAATCTATCATTCTAACAAACTCTTCTTTAGACCTTATAAATTGGAATGATGCTAAAATTATTTGTTCTTGGTCAAAAGGGTTTCTTTTGCCTTGTTTTTTCAACTTGTTAAAAGATTGTGACTCTAGTACAGTTGAAGGAATAAAGAACTTATCTGATAACTCTTGATTCCATTGTTTTCTTAAGTTAGCAGGACAGATAATAAGTAGTTTTCTTTTTCTCTCTGCCCACTTTTGAGAAATGATAATACCAGCTTCAATAGTTTTTCCTAGACCAACTTCATCAGCTAAAAGAGCACCTTTAGACAAAGGAGATTGAAAAGCAAATAAAGCAGCTTCTACTTGATGTGGGTTCATATCTACCTGAGCATCCTGCAATGAAGCAGTAAACTTACCTATATCATTTGCAGGAAGTCTTCTAGTTAATTGGTGAGCAAAGTATTTGGCTTGGTAGTCTGTAATCATTAAAATATGTTATTACTCTTTTATAGCTTTTTTGTTGAACCTCAAATTTAAGATTTTATTGTAAGACTATGTAGGTCGTTCTTATTAATTAATTTTTTACATTTTTTTAGAGGTATAAATCTAATAAAAAACCACCCCCCTATAAGGAGGTGGAAATTGCTATGAAAAAGATATGGAGTCTAGCTCCATACATTAGCATAAATGTACTAAAAAAATTATAAAAAATATTTTATTGATGCTTTGTGAGAGTGTAGAGGACCCTAGGCTCAAGTACCCCCACTCATTTACAGGGAGAACTCCCCCTACCACATATATAGGTAAGTAATTTTTCTAGCAGGATAATAAATACAAGGTGATAGTTGTGATTTATATACTGTAGACAAATGATTTCCTAAGTGGTCAATTTTTAACTCAAAAACTTTAGAAAAATGGTAAGAATTATTAGTTACAAACAGAGAGACAAGGATGATGGAACTTCATTCTTTGTTCTGGAACTCCAAGGTGGCATTGAAATGGTTAAGTCCAAAGAGACTGGCAATTTTTACGTTACAGCAAAAAGAGCATTCATACCTTCAACATTTGATGAAGATGTATGTGAATCACTTGTTGGTACCCAAATGCCAGGAGGAATAGTTAAAGAGGTTTGTGAGCCTTTTAATTATGTTGTCAAGGAGACAGGTGAAGAAATCACCTTAAATCACAGGTGGATTTATAAATCTGAAGATGAATTAAAGCCAGTACATTCTCCTGCAAAACAAGAGCAGAATGTGATTGCAAATTCCAATGTGTTTTCGGAAAACGGCATATTAGAACCTTCAATGTAAAATACTAGCCTTGTCTATTGATTTTAGACAGGGCTATATTTATTAGCTCAATAAAGTTCTTGTTTGAACAGACCTTCAAAAATAAAAATGCACCCTACCAACCAGTTTGTTTGATGTACATAGCTATAATTAATTATCCTGAAGGTAAGTGTGAAAAATTACTAATGTGTTTGTGATGGTCTTAAAAGAAAGAAAAGAACCAAAAGAAAGAAAACTTTATTGGTTTTTCCCCTCACTATAATTGTACCAATTTGTTAAAGATTTTTCCCTGCTTGCAGGAAAGAAAACTTTCTTTGACAAAGGTATAAGAAAAAAACTAGAAAGTCAACTATTTTAACACTAAAAACAATGAAAATATCAGAAATAAGTGTCTCATACTCAAATAGTAAGCAAAAGAAACTAAAAGTAAAGAACAGCAAAGATAGTTTTAAAATTTTACTAGAATCTTGGGATAAAAATATCATAGAATATCAAGAAGAATTTAAAATTATTCTTTTAAATAGAGCCAATGTTGTATTGGGAGTATATCCAATGTCTAAAGGTGGAAATTCAGGTACTGTGGTCGATGCTAAATTAGTATTCTCTGTAGCCCTAAAATGTAATGCATCAAGCATTATTATATCACATAATCACCCTAGTTGCAACTTAACTCCAAGTGAAGGAGATAAAAAGATAACTGAAAAGCTAAAAAAAGCAGGACAGTATCTAGATATATCTTTACTAGACCACTTAATCATTACCAAAGATAATTTTTTTAGTTTCTCAGATAATGGATTGATGTAATAGTCCTGTTTTTTCCATTTATATATATAGTAAATTGGAAAAAGAGGGACTTTTTTAACTATTATGAGTTTGTAAGCTAGAGAGAACACCACCTTTTTTTAGGTGAAAATTAAACCCTAGAAGTTATACAGATTAGTATTAATAGCGAATATTACTTATCAAAACTTACTATATCACTAAGGCTTACTTCAAGATTATCTGCTATCCTTTTTAAAGTATAAATAGTAGGGTTAGTACCACCAGCTTCTAGGCGACTTAAGTTAGATTTTTCAAGGTTACACTTTGCAGCAAGGTCTTGTTGAGGAATACCTTTTTCTTCTCTTAAGGATTTAATTCGCTTTCCAATTGCTAGTTGTAACTGCTTTTTATCTTCCATTTTAAACTACTAATTATCTAGTTACCAAAAATGATAATTAAGTGCAGTGTTTTGGTTATCATAAATGATAAAATAAGTAAGTTTGTTAA
>DFBO01000262.1 GCA_002366675.1 Flavobacteriaceae bacterium UBA3078 | reverse complement strand
TTTCTTCTTACTGAACCAGTAAAATCTTTTAAGTCGTCTTTTACTTTATTGAGTTCGTCTTGAACATCATTGGTTATACTAGTATCAATGCCGTTTTTCTCGGCACTTTTGGTGATTTCAGATTTAATGTCTGTTGAAGCATCTTTAAGCATGCGCATTCCTTTCCCTAAGCCTTTGGCAATGTCTGGAATTTTATCTGCACCAAACACCATAACTACTATAAATAGTATAAACATGATTTCGGTAGTGCCTATAAATAAAAATGTTGCTGCTTGTATCACGATGCAAATATAGTGAGTTGATTGATGAGAATAAAAAAAGCCGACCATAAAAATAGTCGGCTTTTTAAAAATATTTTTTAATTAATCTTTTACTTCACTCTTAAATTTATCGAAGTCGCTTTGTTTAATTTCTTTAGGCCATGAATTGTTTGATGTATCAACATCTGCAGTTTCTAACTTAGGATCGACAGTTATCTTTACAATTTCTTTATCTGAAGCAACAGATTTACTAACTTCTTTATCATTCATTCTCCAAATTTGTGCTGGATACTTTTCTGTTTTAGAAGTTCCATCAGCATAGGTATATTCTACTATAATTGGCATTACCAATCCTCCTGGTTTCTCGAAAGTAACATTATAAAAATATTTAGGTTCTTTCATAGTTTTGCGTTCAGCTTCAGTAAAATTATCCATAACATACTCTCTAAGAGGTGTTGAGTTTTCTAATAAAGAACCATTTTTCATGTCTTCTTTAAACTCGTCGCTACCTTCTTCAACCATATATACTAATGGTGGCATGTCAGATAATTCCATTCCATAACGTTTAGCCATCATTTTTGCATACTCGTTAGGCTCTGAAGATATATAGTATTTCTTTACCTCTTTAACTCCAATATCTACATAATCTGTTGTGTAAAACCAACCTCTCCAAAACCAATCTAAATCGAATGCAGAAGCATCTTCCATAGTTCTAAAGAAATCTTCAGGTGTTGGGTGTTTAAACATCCAACGATTAGAATACTCTCTAAAGGCATAATCAAATAACTCTCTTCCCATAACTGTTTCACGTAAAATATTAAGTGCAGTTCCTGGTTTTCCGTAAGCGTTGTTACCAAACTGATAGGTGTTTAACCCTTTAGTCATAATAGGTGCAATAAAATCTTGATCGCCTCCCATATAAGGAACAATGTTAGCAGCTGGTCCACGACTTGATGGATACTTATCATGTCCTGGAGATAATGCAGCTGGATACCATTCGCCAAAATCTTGTTCAGCAACATATTGTACAAATGTGTTTAAACCTTCGTCCATCCATGTCCATTGACGCTCGTCGCTATTTACAATCATTGGGAAATAGTTGTGTCCAACTTCGTGAATAATAACACTTATCATTCCGTATTTAGTTCTATCGCTATATTTTCCGTTTTCATCTGGACGACCGTAGTTAAAGCAAATCATTGGGTATTCCATACCTTGTTGTTTTGCATGAACAGAAATGGCTTTATGATATGGATAATCAAACGTCATACGTGAATAAGATTTTAAAGTACTTGCCACAGCATAAGTAGACCATTCTTCCCATAACGGATTACCTTCTTTAGGATACATAGAAACTGCCATAACATCTTTGTTTCCAATTTTAACAGCCATCATATCCCAGATATATTTTCTTGATGTAGCAAAACCAAAATCACGTACATTTTCAGCATGGAATTTCCAAGTCTTAGTTCCTGTTGAACGAGTTTTCTCAGCCTTTTCAGCTTCTGCTTGTGTTACTATTAATACAGGCTTATCATAAGATTTTTTTGCTTGCTCATAACGATTCATCATCTCTTTTGAGAAAACCTCTTTACGGTTCGTCAATCTACCAGTAGCATCCATAATATGATCTGAAGGAACAGTAATATTTACTTCATAATCTCCAAAAGGTAATGCGAACTCATCACGTCCCCAAAATTGTGAATTTTGCCAACCTTCTACATCGCTATATACTGCCATTCTTGGAAAGAATTGGGCAATGATATAGTTTCTATTTCCATCTTTTGGAAAAAACTCATAACCAGAGCGTCCTCCCATATTTACATAGTCATTAATGTTGTACCACCATTTAATTGAAAAAGAGAATTTTTCTCCTTTCCCTAAGGCTTTAGGTAACTCAACACGCATCATCGTATTGTTAATCATGTGTGGCAAAGCTTTTCCATTTACATCTTTAACCTCTTCAATTTTAAATCCACCATCAAAACCATCTGTCATATAGGCTGAAGCAAATCTTCCAGCTTGTTGCGCTTCGGCTACTCCTCCTCCTTCTATTAGAGGTGTTTGAGAGTCTTTAGCACGCATGTTCTGATCTAACTGTACCCAAAGATATTTTAATTGGTCTGGAGAATTATTGGTATAAGTAATGGTTTCAAAACCAGAAATTTTAGCGTTCTCATCGTCTAAAACAAGATCCATTTTATAATCTGCTTGTTGTTGATAGTAAGCTGGTCCTGGTGCACCAGAAGCTGTCCTATACATATTTGGAGTAGAAAACTCGTCATACAATTGCTTAAATTTATTGCTATTGGTATGACCAGGTTTGCGCTCTGGCTGGTCTTGTTCTTGAGCAAAAGAATTTGCTGAAATAAACAAAACCGAAAGGAATAGATACTTTAGTGTTTTCATGTGTTGATTGTTATTGTTTTAATTTATACTCACGGAACATTCCTTTAATCATTCCATATAAGAATGGAATTTATACTAGGGTGTTTCATTGTTAAAATTGAATTACAAAAAATTGAAGGGAAAATTAACGATATTTTTTAAGGAATAATTGTCTTTATTTAAAGTTTAACAAACCTTTATCATTTTCTTTAATAAGGATAAAGCTTTTGTTTTCTGAATTTACTTTTGTTCTTACAATATTCTGTTGTTCAGCATATAAATCAAATAACACTTGATTTTGAATTTCTAAAGATTGTATTTTATCTACACCTTCTATTTCTAGATAGCAGATAACAATGTCGTTATCAAATTCTTTACCTAGATAATTAACTAATTTTTCTTCACCATTAATATTAATAATAAGCTTGGCTTTTAAATATTTTTCTATAAAAAAATCAATTTCAGGAACTTCATTTTCTTTTTCAATTCTCAAGTCTTCATTATAACGAAGTTGGATAACATCTTCTAAATCTTCAATAAAAATTCTTGAAATTATCTGAACAGATTTTTTCTCTTTAACATACTCTACTTCAGTAACGCTTACATAATATTTATGAATTGCAGTAAAAGAGATTAAAGACAAAACAAGAAATAGTAATACTATTTTAATAATTTTCATGACAATAGATTAATTAAACAAAACTACTTAATTGTATATTCAAAAAGTGTTCCATGTAAAAGTTTTATTTTTTTAAATTGCTTTTATATTGAATGAGTTTTTCTCTTAGAAACTCCAAAACTTCCAAATCGCTTTTATTTTTACACCTTAAAATAAAGTTTTCGTCTTCTGAACAAAAGTAGAAAAAATCGGTTCTTAAGTTTTTTGAGAGATCATCAATAGAAAACAAATCTTTTTCTAATCTCTTCCTAATATCGTACAACAATTCGTCTTTTCTTTCTAATTTAATTTGATTTTTTAATTGCTTCGTCCTTCCCGTAATGGCATTAATAATTGGGAATAAAGGGATAAATCCTCCTCCTGTTGTTGCTTCATTTAGTTTTCTTTCACTTTGAGTTTTTAGCTTGCCTTGATAGCTTGGAATACCTAGCTTTTTAGCAGTAACGGGCTCACCTTCAACTCGAGAGGCGTCTAATAACAAATCTCCTGTTAGCATTCTACCTACTACGACTTCATCTAAAGTGTAAGTGAGTTCTTCCAGATGAACCTCTAGTTCCTTTTCAATAAGAATACTTGCATCTATAACAACTTCATTTAATTTGTGCTGAATTGAAGTAAACTGTAATGTATCATTTAGTTTTGCAGAAATTTTAAAAGACCCAAAGGCATTTGTAGTTGTAAAAACCTGAGCTGTTTTATTGATTACATGAATGTTTTCTGCATCAAGAGAGGTAGTAACTTTTCCAGTAATTTCTATAGTTTGCGATTGTACTGTTTGATAGCAAAACAATAAAAGTAAGTAAGAAATTAAATATTTCAATTGGTTGATTTTAACCTGATAAAGAAACCAATTCAAATCTTAAAATAAATACAAAAGCAATTAAACTTTTGTTAAACCTATTTTTGATCCTACTCTAAATAAATTGCTCAATAAAATCTGAAACTAATTTTTTTCCGTTTTACTATCTAAATACAACTTACTCTGATTTACCAAATATTCTATCAACTCAATATCCTTACCGTTTTCATAAAGTGCTAAATCTGTATTATTAGCTTCAGCAAAAACAATGAAATCCTCTACCTCATCTTTAGGAATATTAAAACTTGAGCTAATAAAATCTTTTGTATATGTTTCTCTTAAAACTATGTAATTTGAGTTTAAATCATCTTTTGCTAAATAAGTCTTCTCATTAGATTTAAATAAGGGCTTTATTAACCAATTTGTAATTTTTACAAAATCTACTCCATTATAAAACTTATCTTGATTTAAAATGGTGTTTTCAACTTTTTCATAATAAATTTCTTCATTTGGATTACCATCTATATCTGAATTATCTTCTAAATTAATTTCACCAAAATAAACAGATTCTAATTTCGGATTAAAGGTTCTTACTTTATTTAAATCGGAAGCTAAATCTCCAGTAAGGTTAAAAGGTAATATTACAACTTCATCTAACCTATTAAGTCGTTCATATAGAAAAACCGTTAATTGTCTTGAAGCAATAACCTCTTCATTTATAACAAGGTAGACAGTTTCAAATTGTAAAGCAGAAATCTCAATTTTATCGTTTAAAGCAACAAAAATTTTAAACTCCCCATTCATATTTGTTACTACAATTCTCTTGGACGTTTTATCTGTTACAGTTAGTCCTTCTATATCGTTAGCATCAACAATGACTTTTCCTGAGATTTCTACTCCGTTATCATTTTGAGCCACACTAAAGGTGATAAACATGTAAAAGACGAATAGAGATAATATTTTTTTCATAGCATTAGTATATTGAGGGTTAGTAAATTGTAACACAAAAACCTAAAACTTTTCTAAATAACTGTGTTTACTTAAATTTACAACAAATTAATGTAAATGAAAAACTTAATTATAGCAAGTACATCAACAATTCATGGCAGTGGTTATTTGGAGTATTTATTAGATGAATTAGCTGTGTTTTTTAAAGGTGTAGATACCATTATTTTTATTCCTTATGCTAGACCAAGTGGTATTTCACACGATGATTATACTGAAAAAGTGAAAAACACTTTTAAAAAAATCGACAAACATGTGAAAGGGATTCATGAATTTGAAAATCCAGTTGAAGCCATCAATAAAGCTGAAGCTATATTTACAGGAGGAGGAAACACCTTTGTTTTGTTATACCAACTGTATAAAAATCAACTAATAGAAATTCTAAGAGAGGTTATAAAAAACGGAACGCCATATTTAGGCACAAGTGCTGGTAGTAATATTTGTGGTTTAACAATAAACACGACTAACGATATGCCTATAGTTTATCCACCAAGTTTTAAGGCTCTAGCTTTAGTTCCTTTCAATATTAATCCACATTATTTAGATCCTATTCCAAATAACAAACACATGGGAGAAACTAGAGAAACAAGAATTAAGGAGTTTCATCAATTTAACACTCAACCAGTTGTTGGACTTAGAGAAGGTAGCTGGCTAAGAGTTACAGGGAATTCAATAACTCTTCATGGGAATTTAGATGCTAGAATTTTCGAATACCAAAAAGAACCTTACGAAATTGTTTCTAGCATAGAATTAACCACTTTAAAATAAAAAAGCCCCATCGATTTGATGAAGCTTTAGAGCGAGAGACCGGGTTCGAACCGGCGACATTCAGCTTGGAAGGCTGACGCTCTACCAACTGAGCTACTCTCGCATTTCTGATGCAAATATAAATAAGAATTCAATCTAATAAAAGAAAAAAATTATAAGTTTATATAATGAATATTATCTTAAAAACTAATCGCCTCTATTTAAGGGAATTCACCGTTGAAGACGCCATTCATTTCTATAATATGAATGATGATTTTGATGTTCTTAGATATACTGGAGATACTGAATTTAAAGATTTAGAAGAGGCAAAAACATTTTTATCAAATTATAAAGATTATCAGCTTCATAATATGGGAAGATGGGCAGTTTGCTCAAAAAATAATAATACGTTTCTTGGTTGGTGTGGATTAAAATATCATCCGAATGAAAAACTTGTTGAAGTAGGTTATCGATTTTATAAAACCCATTGGAATAAAGGGTATGCAACCGAAAGTGCTAAAGCATCTATAACCTATGGTTTTGAAACTTTAAAGTTGAAAGACATTTATGCTCATGCTCATATAGATAATTTTGCATCACATAAAGTCATCGAAAAATGTGGATTACAGTTTATTAATCAAGCTATTTACGATGGCATGCCAGCAAAACTTTATAAAATTGAAAATCCTTTATACACTATAAAACAAATTTCTGCTCAAGATACTATCTCTGTTAGACAATCAATTTTAAGAGTAGGAAAACCTATTGAAGATTGTATTTTTTATGGAGATAATGATGAGAACACGTTTCATCTTGGTTTATATTTTAAATCAGAATTAATTGGAGTTGCTTCTTATATGAATAACAAATCGAATCTTTTCTCTGAAGAGAATCAATACCAACTTCGTGGTATGGCTCTTTTAAAGAAATTTCAGCATTTAGGATTAGGGAAGCTCCTTTTAATTGAAGGTGAAAAATTATTAACTATTAAGAAAACAGAAAGGCTCTGGTTTAATGCTAGAGAGATAGCTATATCATTTTATAAAAAGAATCATTTTCAAACTCATGGAGAAGCATTCAATATTCCCCAAGTAGGTCTTCATTATGTTATGAGTAAAAAATTAATCTAAAAGTATTACATAACTTTTGTAAATTTAAGAATTAATTAAAGGTATCATGAGAACTAAAAATTTTAAAGTTAGAATATTAATTGGGTTAGCTATCGTTGCTTTTGCCTTTTTAAGAAAATGTAGTCAACAAGAAGAAAACCCATATACAGGACGTACGCAAACCATTACTCTATCTCCAGAACAAGAAATTGCTATTGGGCTACAAAGTGCTCCACAAATGGCTCAACAACATGGAGGTCTTTACGCTAATCAAAATTATCAAGATTTAGTAGACAAAGTTGGAGGCAAACTAGTTAACAATAGTGTTGCAAAACAAACTCCTTACGAATACGACTTTCATTTGCTGGCAGACGAAAAAACAATTAATGCTTTTGCTCTTCCAGGAGGTCAAGTTTTTATTACTTATGCTTTATTTTCTCAGTTAGAAAATGAAGATCAATTAGCAGGTGTTCTTGGTCATGAAATTGGTCATGTTTTAGGAAAACATTCTAACGAAAGAATTAGTGAAGCAAATTTTTGGGAAACAATAACCATGGGAGCTTCGGTTGGTGCTGATTTAGGTGGCTTTGCTCAATCTATAGGACAAAACACTTTATTAAGCAATGGTAGAGACGATGAATTAGAAAGCGACGATCTAGGTGTGAAATTTATGATTGAAGCTGGGTATAATCCTGAAGAAATGATTGATGTTATGGAAATATTGAAAGCTGCTGCTGGACCAAATAGAGCTCCGGAAATGCAAAGCACACATCCAGATCCTGAAAATAGAATTGAACATATTAGAGAAGCTATAGAAAAATACGAAAAGGATTAAAAATTTATCTAATAAAATATCCCAAAATTTATTCACATATTTTTAGACCTGATAAAACTAAAAAGACTTATAAACTTTTATCTTTGTTTAATAATGTCAAGTTAACATGAATAAAAAAGTTATTTTAATGATTCTTGATGGTTGGGGTAAATCTCCAGACCCAAAAGTTTCAGCAATAGATCATGCAAATACGCCTTTTATAGATTCACTTTATACCAAGTATCCAAACGCCAGTTTAAGAACCGATGGTTTGCATGTTGGACTTCCCGAAGGGCAAATGGGTAACAGCGAAGTTGGACACATGAATTTAGGTGCTGGACGTATTGTATATCAAGATTTAGCTAAAATTAATTTAGCAGTAAAAAATAACACATTTTCGCTCGAACCTGAATTAATAGCAGCTTTCGATTATGCTAAAACCAACAAAAAACCCATTCATTTTTTAGGCTTGGTTAGCGATGGTGGTGTGCATTCACATATCAATCATTTAAAAGGATTAATATCTGCTGCTGAGACTTCAGGAGTTGTAGAGTCTTACATTCATGCCTTTACAGATGGTCGAGATGTAGACCCAAAATCGGGTTATGGATTTATTACAAAACTTGAAGATTTCATCTCAAATAAACCAGCTAAATTGGCTACAATTACAGGTCGTTATTATGCCATGGATAGAGATAAACGTTGGGAACGCATCAAATTAGCTTACAATGCCTTAGTAAATGGTATTGGCAATCCATCTAATAATGCTTTAAAATCGATTCATAAGAGTTATAACGATCATATTACAGATGAGTTTATTAAACCCATTGTTATGGTTGATGAAAACAACCAACCATTAGCAAAAATAAAAGAAGGTGATGTTGTGATTTTTTTCAATTTTAGAACAGATCGAGGCAGGCAACTTACCGAAGCTCTAACTCAGCAAGATTTTCATGAGCAAAACATGCACAAATTGAAGTTGTATTATGTAACCATGACCAATTACGATGAAACTTTTAAAAACACCCATGTAGTTTATAAGAAAGACAACCTTACAGATACTTTAGGTGAAGTTTTAGAAAAACACAATAAGACTCAAATAAGGATTGCTGAGACCGAAAAATATCCACATGTTACCTTTTTCTTTTCTGGTGGAAGAGAAACAATCTTTAAAGGTGAAACTCGCATTTTACGTCATTCCCCAAAAGTGGCTACTTACGATTTAAAACCAGAAATGAGTGCTTTTGAATTAACAGATGCTTTAATCCCTGAACTTAATAATGGTGAAGTAGATTTTGTGTGTTTAAATTTTGCAAATGGCGATATGGTTGGTCATACTGGCGTTATGGAAGCTGCTATTAAAGCATGTGAAGCAGTAGATACTTGTGTTAAGAATGTTGTAACAACAGCCTTAGAAAATAACTACACGACTATTTTAATTGCAGATCATGGAAATTGTGAAACTATGATTAATCCAGATGGCTCACCAAATACAGCACATACTACAAATCCAGTTCCTATTATTTTAATCGATAAAGATTTACATCCCATAAAAGATGGTGTTTTAGGAGATATCTCTCCAACCATATTAAAACTTATGGGAATAGAACAGCCAAATAAAATGACGCAACATTCTTTAGTCTAAAAAATGGCTTTCGAGTTTAATATATAAATTATGTATTTTTGCTATCAATATTAAGGTATGAATTTTAACGACAAACTTATTCTTGCTATAGATTTCGATGGCACTATTGTAGATGATGCTTACCCAAAAGTAGGTAAGCCTAAATTATTTGCTTTTGATACATTAAAACAATTGCAAAAAGATGGTCATCGACTTATTTTGTGGACTTACAGAAGTGACATTAGATTACAGGAAGCTGTAGATTTCTGCAAAGAAAATGGATTGGAATTTTATGCCGTAAACAGAAGTTTTCCAGAAGAAACATTCGATTATACTAAAAGCAGAAAGATCCATGCCGATTTATTTATTGACGACAGGAATATTGGTGGATTTAGAGGTTGGGGAGAAGTCTACCAAATGCTAACAAATCCCAAATACCATCCTCATCAACAACAAAAAAAGAAAGGCTTCTTTTCCTTTTTTAGAAAATAAAAAACCACTTTAATATAATAAAAAATAAATGTTTGTCACCTTGAGCTTAGAAGAAAGTGCTCTAAATAGGTTTCGTCTAAGCTCAACCTGGCAAAACACGCTAATTGCTTAATAATCACAATTGGCAAATAACATTTATTTCGACCTCTTTTTACTGCATTTAATAACCAATCATTTCAAAATATTGTTTATCAATTAATTCTTTATGATCTGGATGAGCAATATTTACAAGAGCTTTTACACGTTCCTTAATTGTTTTACCATATAAATTTGCAATGCCATATTCGGTAACCACATAATGCACATGAGACCTTGTTGTTACAACTCCTGCTCCTGGTTTTAAAGTTGGCACAATTCTACTAATTCCAGATTTTGTTGTTGATGGTAAAGCGATAATGGCTTTTCCACCTTCACTTAATGAAGCTCCTCTAATAAAATCCATTTGTCCTCCTACACCTGAATACATTCTTGTACCAATAGAATCTGCACAGACTTGTCCAGTAACATCTACTTCAATAGCCGAGTTTATAGCAACCATTTTAGGATTCTGTCTAATTATAGCCACATCATTCGTGTAATTAGAAGCTCTCATTTCTATAAAAGGATTATCATCTACATAGTCGTATAGACGTTTAGAACCCATTAAAAATGTTGTTAAAGCTCTACCTCTATTAATGCCTTTATAATTACCATTTATAACATCTTTCAATATTAAATCTATAACACCATCTGAAAACATTTCGGTGTGTAACCCTAAATCTCTATGATTAGTAAGTCTAGATAACACAGCATTAGGAATGTTACCAATACCCATTTGCAAAGTACTTCTATCTTCAATTAATCCAGCAACATGATTTCCAATCATGTTTTCTAATTCTGTTGGTTCAGACATGCCATGAACTGGCAAAGGCTCGTCGCATTCTACAAAAGCATTAATTTCAGAAATATGAATAATGCCAGCTCCATGAGTTCTTGGCATTTGTTTATTAACTTGAGCAATCACATAATCTGCATTTTCAATAGCAGCCAATGTTGCTTCAATCGAAACTCCTAAAGAACAATAACCATGTTTGTCTGGAATAGACACATGTATTAAAGCCACTTGTAAATCCACAATATTCCTTTTAAACAACAGAGGTAATTCACTTAAAAAGACAGGTGTATAAGAACCATTTCCAGCTGTTAAAGTATGTCTAACATTCTTTCCAATAAAAAATGAATTAACATGAAAACTATCTTTAAGTTCTGGGTTAGCATAAGGCGCTTCACCTTCAGTATGTAATTGACAAATTTGAACGTTTTTCAACTCTTCATGTCTTGCAGTCATAGCATTAATTAACACCTGAGGCACTGCTGCTGCTGCTTGAATATATACTTTATTATTCGACTTAATTACTTTTACTGCTTCTTCTGCACTAACCGACTTATACATGATTTCTATTTTAGAGCACAAAATTATTCAATTAACATCATCTAAAAACTGTCGAAAGTCATGTTTTAGAAAAAAGTTCCCCATTTTATTTTATTTATCTTTGCACATATTTTTTTATAATGATTATAGTAAAAACAAAAGAAGAAATAGAACTGATGCGTGAAAGTGCCTTGGTTGTATCTAGAACTTTAGGAATGCTTGCTAAGGAAGTTAAACCTGGAGTCACAACACTTCAATTAGATAAAATAGCTGAAGAATATATTAGAGATCAAGGTGCTATTCCTGGTTTTTTAGGATTATACAATTTTCCTAACACGCTTTGCATGAGTCCAAATTCTCAAGTAGTACATGGATTTCCTACTAACGAACCTTTAAAAGAAGGTGATATTATTTCGATTGATTGTGGTGCTATTAAAAACGATTTTTATGGCGATCATGCTTATACGTTTGCAGTAGGTGAAATTGCTCCTGAAACTCAAAAATTACTAGACGTAACAAAAGAATCTTTATACGTTGGTATTCGCGAATTTAAAAAAGGGAATCGTGTTGGAGATGTAGGTTATGCCATTCAAAAATATTGCGAAGACCATGGATATGGTGTTGTTAGAGAACTAGTAGGACATGGTTTAGGAAGAAAAATGCATGAAGACCCAGAAATGCCAAACTATGGTAAACGTGGACGTGGCAAAAAATTTATTGAAGGAATGGTAGTTGCCATAGAACCTATGATTAATTTAGGAACTCACAGAATCAAACAACATAGAGATGGTTGGACAATTACTACTTTAGATAATAAACCAAGTGCTCATTTTGAACACGATGTAGCTATTGTAAATGGTAAACCAGAATTGCTTTCAACTTTTGCCTATATTTATGATGCTTTAGGAATTGTATCTAATGAAGAAGATGAATTTCGTCAGCAAGCATTAGTGCTTTAAACTTACATGAAGAAATTATTCAAATTCATCTTAAACACCATTCCAAGACCTATACTTATTAGATTAAGTTATATGGCTCGACCTGTTTTAGCATTATTTTTAAAAGGAAATACCTATACTGATCCTATTGATGGAAAAAGTTTCAAAGCCTTTTTACCTTATGGTTATGGCAACCAAAGAAACAATGTCTTGTCTCCTTCTACTCTAAGTTTAGAACGACATAGATTATTATGGTTGTATTTAAAAAATGAAACAGACTTCTTTACTAAAAATCTTAAAGCACTTCATTTTGCTCCAGAACAATGTTTTTTAAAACGCTTTAGAAAATTAAACAATTTAGATTATACAACTACTGATTTAGAATCTCCAATAGCAGATGTAAAAGCAGATATTTGTAACCTTCCCTTTAAAGATGATAGTTATGATGTTATTTTTTGCAATCATGTTTTAGAACATATTCCAGACGACACTAAAGCCATGCAAGAGTTATATAGAATTTTAAAACCTGGTGGTTTTGGTGTGTTTCAAATACCACAAGATTTATCTCGAGCAGAAACTTTTGAAGATGATAGCATCACTGATAAAAAAGAGCGTGCAAAAATCTTCGGACAATACGATCACGTTCGTGTTTATGGTCTTGATTATTTTGATAAACTGCGTGGTATTGGTTTTAAAGTTGAAGAAGTCGATTACACAGCAACGCTTTCTCAAGAAGATATCACCAAATATTGTTTAGCGAAAGGTGAAATTATTCCAGTGGTTTATAAACCTATTCCTGATTAAGTAAAACATTTAACTCTCAGGAAAGCCATTTAA
>DFBO01000099.1 GCA_002366675.1 Flavobacteriaceae bacterium UBA3078 | reverse complement strand
AAAATCGAAATTCCCCAATAATATAAGACAGTTTAGCGTTTATAAAGAAAATACAATTGTAGCTGGAGTCACTATTTTTGAAACAGAAAAAGTTGCTCATGCACAATATATCTCAGCAAATAATTCCAAACAAGAATTAGGAAGTCTAGATGTGTTGTTTAATCATTTAATACATGAGGTTTATAAAANNAAACAAATTAATTCTGGGTTGCAATCGTGGAAAGAATCGTTTGGAGCCAGAAGTATTTCGCATGATTTTTATAGTGTTTTTACAAAAAACCACATCTATTTAGAAGATGTTTTAATATGATAAAATTTTTAGATCTACATAAAGTCAATAAAAGATTTGAATCTGAATTTCAAGAGAAATTTCAGAAGTTTTTAGATTCAGGACATTATATCTTAGGAAAAGAGGTGAAAAAGTTTGAAACTAATTTTGCTGATTATTGTGGAACTAAATATTGTATTGGAACCAGTAATGGATTAGATGCTCTAACACTCATTTTTAAAGCCTATTTAGAATTAGGTAAACTAAAAACGGGAGACCATGTACTTATTCCTGCAAATACTTTTTTTGCAAGTGTTTTGTCGGTTATTAATTCAGGATTGATACCAGTTTTTGTTGAGCCTGAAAAGGATACTTTTAATATATCTATTCAGGAAATTGAAAAGAGCTTAACATCAAATGTTAAAGTTATTATGGCTGTTCATTTGTATGGACAATTAGCAAATATGGAAGCTATAAATACATTTGCTAATAAACATGATTTATTGGTTATTGAAGATGCTGCTCAGGCACATGGAGCAAAAACCAATTCTGGAAAAAAAGCTGGAAATTTAAGTCATGCAGCTGCTTTTAGTTTTTATCCAAGTAAAAATTTAGGTGCTTTAGGCGATGGAGGAGCAATTACAACTAACGATGCTCTTTTAGCAGAAACTATTAATAAATTGCATAATTACGGTTCTGAAAAAAAGTACGAGCATAGCCTTATTGGAAATAATCATAGATTAGACGAAATCCAAGCCATGTTTTTAAATATCAAGTTATCATATTTAGATGCTGATAATTTAAAAAGACAAGAAATAGCAAAAAGATATATTTCTGAAATGAATAATGATAAAGTGAAACTTCCATTTTACAATAAATCGCAAAATCATGTGTTTCACTTATTTGTAGTTTGTGTTAAAGACAGAGATTCTTTTATTTCATATTTAAAAAAACAAGAAATAGAAACATTAATTCATTATCCAATCCCTCCACATAAACAAGTTGCTTTGCATAAATACAAGGATTTAAGTTTGCCAATTACTGAAGACATCCATAATACTGTAGTTAGTTTACCTATTAGTCCAGTTATGAACCCAAACGAAGTAACACAAATAATTAATACAATAAACGCCTACTAATTGAAAAGATTAATCAACTATATAAACAATAATGTTTTAGTAAAAGTTGCCTCGTTAAATTCTGTATCATTAATTACAAGAATCGTTGGAGGACTTTTAACATCTAATGCTATTGCTCATTTTATTGGAGCAGAAGGGATGGCTCTTATAGGGAATTTAAGAAATTTTGTTTACTCTGTTCAGTCAATTGCTACTCTTGGTCTTTATAACGGAGTTGTTAAATACATTGCAGAGTTTAAAAGCAATACAGTTGAATTAAGTAAAACTATTTCTTCTGCATTTTATTTAGGATTTGCTTCGACTGTAGTCGTCTCATTCTTGTGCTATTTCAATTCTGAAACCATTAACGATATTATATTTCCTAAGTATAACGATTATGCTTATGTGATAAGGATTTTCGCTATTGTACTACCTTTTTACACATTGAATCTATTCACATTTTCAATAATGAATGGATTTTCAAAGTTTAAAATCCTAATTATTATTAATATCATTGGTCAGATTTTAGGAGTTGCTGTTACTTTATTATTAATTTATAAGAATAGAATTGATGGAGCTTTAATATCTGTTGTTATCTCAGAGTCATTAATATTTTTAATTACACTAGTTGGAATAGTAAACCAGCGTAGCCTATTGCCTTTAATTAAGGCAGCTATGGTTAATTTAAAAACCGTAAAAAAATTAAGCACGTTTTCTGTTATGGCTTTATTTTCAGCCATTGTGTTACCTATGGTAGCCATTGCTATTAGATCTTATATTATAGATAATGTAGGATTTAAAGAGGCTGGATTTTGGGAAGCTATGAATAGAATCTCCAAGTATTATCTAATGTTTGTAAGCTCTTTATTGACGCTTTATATTTTGCCAAGACTTTCTGAAATTGATAATGCTAAAGAATTTAGAAAAGAGGTTTTTAATTTTTATAAAACTATTATTCCTGTTTTTTCATTAGGATTAATAGTTATCTATTTTTTAAGATCTTATATAGTTCCAATTGTTTTTTCAAACGAATTTAAACCCGTTGAAGATTTGTTCCTATGGCAATTATTAGGAGATTTTATAAAAGTGTTATCCATTGTTATAGCATACCAGTTTTTAGCAAAAAAAATGTTTTGGCACTATATAATAACTGAAGCTTTTTCGGTTATTATATTATATGCAACAAGTATCTATTTTATTGATATGTATGGTGTAAAAGGTGCAACGATAGCACATTTTGTTACTTATGTTATGTATTATGGTGTTATTTTATTAATATTTAGTTCATCGCTTTTTGGAGTTATTCCAAATAAAAATGATTTAAATGCTAATGATTAGATTGTTGATTCCAAATGGATAAGTACCTTGAAGCTATAGTTATATAATTGTGTTCTTTTTCAATAAAGGCTCGAGCATTATTTGAAATCTCTATTATTTTATTTGGATTCTCAATAAGCCATTCTAATTTTTTTACTATTTGCTGAACATCTGGCAACGCATTTATAGCAATAGAATTTTCTTCTATATGATAATAGTCTAACCACTCTTTTTCTGCTCCAGTAATTACTACTTTGCCTTTAGCCATAGCTTCTAATGCGTTATAACCTTGGTCGAAACTATAAACCTGATCTAAAACAATATGTGCCTGATTATAAACGTCTATATATTCTTTATAAGGTAGATTATACGTTGTTTGTATTTCAACTTTGTCAGCATATTTTTCCTGAATAATTTCTAAGGCATTAATAAAAAACTGAGACCCTTTTTTGTTTTTAGACATGGTATTAATACCATGAAAAATGTGAATTTTATCCTTCAGATGTAATGGGCTAAACACAATTTTGTTTGTGTTTATTGGGTTTGGAATTAATCCTAAATAGGCTTTATGGGTTTTTAATGGAATATGATAATCCATGTCTGAAGCTATAACACCAGAACTATTTTCATAAATAAAATCATGCAGTCTTTTATAAGCTGGAGTTACATATTTTAAACAATAAGCAAATTGTTTTTTTAAGTCCTTATTATTTATATATGGACTTAAAATAGAGTAGGATTCTTTTTCATTTAAATAGTGATTAATATTCACATAATCATCTCCACATGACAATAAGAATGTATTTCTATTTTGTTTGAATAGTGTCTTTAATAGAGGGATTTGAAGCTTAGGATGTATAGAAAGTGCATCTTCATTTATTAATTGAACAACATCAAAACCGTGAAGGTTTTTTAATGCTTTTTTAAACTTATAGGAAACCTCAAAATCGGCAATATCGAATTTTGTTAACTTATGAATTACCTTCCTTATAAACACTAAAAAAGGTTTGTTAAAAGCTTTTATTGAAATATCTATATCTACGGGGAAATTTTTAAAAAGATCTCCATTACCAACAAGAACAACCTCATGACCATGATGCTCTAATCCTTCCTTTAAGGAATTATGTAATCGACTAAATTCTCCAATTAAAAGTATTTGCATGCTTATTTTGATACCTTTGCTTTTCAAATATAACCGTTTCAATGAACATTTTAGAAAAAAGTAAAATTCCCTTTGAAATTCTAGTGGCTACAACCAATAGAACTTCCATGGATTTTATTTATAAAATGTTTAAAAACAATGTTTTGGACGATTTTCACGTGTTGGTTATCAACCAAACGAATAAAGATAAATTGCTTGTTTCTAAAAAAACGAATATACGTGTCATTAATTCTTTTGAAACTGGATTAAGTAGAAGTAGAAATTTGGCTATTAAAAATGCTATTGCTGATATTTGTTTATTAGCAGATGATGATGTGGTGTATTTAGAACATTTTGAAAAACCAATATTAGAATCTTACAACAAGCTTCCTGAAGCAGATATCATTACTTTTAAAACACGAACTACTGAAAACAAACCTTATAGTAATTACCCAAATCAAATAAGTAGTTTAGAGAGGTTTTATAAAAAAGTGCTATCCATAGAAATATCGTTTAAAAGAGAATCTATTTTAAAAAACAATTTAGAATTCGACGAACTTTTTGGGTTAGGAAGCCATTTTCAAGATGGTGAAAATAGATTATTTTTTGAGGAAGTTTTAAAAAACAAAAATATAAAAGCGTATTTTTCGCCAGAATTTATTGTCATACATCAACCAGTAAGTTCAAGTGATAATGTAGCTTCAGATAGATTTATATATGCTAGAAGTGCATTAAACTATAAATTATATGGGTTATTTTCTTGGTTATATGTGATTAAGCTTATTTTTTCGTTA
>DFBO01000181.1:13503-14925 GCA_002366675.1 Flavobacteriaceae bacterium UBA3078 | reverse complement strand
ATTTTTATTTCTGGTTATGCAAGTGCACCTTTAGCAGCTGATTTAGATTACACACTAAAAGGGAAAGAAGTAGAACTTCAAGCAGCTGTAACAGCCTTAGGGAAATTAACCGAAGGTGCTGTACATGTTTCTGTTGGAAAAAATACGAATTCGCCATTATCTGGTTTAAACGGAATAACTTTACATACTGTTTCTGGGCCACACCCTTCTGGGAATGTTGGAACATTAATTAATAAAATTGATCCATTAAATAAAGGTGAGGTTGTTTGGACAGTTAATGCACAAGACCTTGTGATTATTGGTGAGCTGTTATTAACAGGTAAATTTAATGCAGAACGTATTGTTGCTTTAGTAGGATCTTCAATTAAAAAGCCAAGATACTTTAAAACCAAAATTGGTAGCGAAATTGCTACTATGGTTTACGATAATGGTATAGATAAAGATGGAAACGACCGAATTATTTCTGGAAACGTTTTGTCTGGAAAACAAGTGAAACCAGATGGAAGTTTAGATTATTACAGTAATGTAATAACAGTAATTCCTGAAGGAGATGATTATGAGTTGTTTGGATGGAACAAACCTGTTTTTAA
The DNA here is from genome assembly GCA_002366675.1 of Flavobacteriaceae bacterium UBA3078. Taxonomy (GTDB): domain Bacteria; phylum Bacteroidota; class Bacteroidia; order Flavobacteriales; family Flavobacteriaceae; genus Xanthomarina. The sequence goes on along the minus strand of DFBO01000181.1, from coordinate 14,335 downwards.
TAAAATATCTCAAACAAGAGCAATGACTTTTTCATGGTTAACACCAAACAAGAAATTCGACCTAAACACCAATACAAATGGTGAGCATAGAGCTTTTGTTCTAACAGGAAATTACGAAGCTGTTTTTCCTCTAGATATTTATCCTTTACAGATATTAAAAGCTTGTATGTATAACGATTTAGACGAAATGGAAGCTTTAGGAATGTACGAAGTTGCTCCTGAAGATTTTGCTTTAACAGAATTTGTTTGTGTCTCTAAACAACCACATCAAGAGATTATTAGAAAAGGTTTAGACGTAATGATAAAAGAGATTGGATAATTATTTTATTCATTTTGTAAAGCAAAATGATACATATTAATATAAGAACATGGGTTTAAAAAGCACATTACATAACTTAAAAGAAAAGTATAAAGGAACTAATATGGCTCCTGCATTTAATGCACTCCATACTTTTTTGTATTTACCAAATGAGACCACACATAATGGAACTCATATTAAAGTAGCAGACGATTTAAAGCGTACCATGAACACAGTTATTATGGCTATGGTTCCATGTTTGCTTTTTGGAATGTTTAATGCTGGATATCAGCATTTCTCTGCACTAGGAACACCAGTTGAATTCTTGTCATGGGACGCCTTTTACATTGGGTTAATAAAAGTATTACCTCTAGTAATTGTTTCTTATGGAGTTGGTTTAGCAATCGAGTTTTTATTCGCTGTCATTAAAAAACACGAAGTAGAAGAAGGGTATCTTGTAACAGGTATGTTAGTGCCACTAATTGTTCCAATAGATACACCACTTTGGATGCTTGCAGTAGCAGTAGCCTTTGG
>DFBO01000181.1:8830-13435 GCA_002366675.1 Flavobacteriaceae bacterium UBA3078 | reverse complement strand
GAAAGAGATCAAATGATTGCAGCTGGCGAAAAACTAGATGCTATTTCTGGAGAGACCATTTTAGGGTCTTTAGCACAAGGTAAAGAAGTCGCCTATTCACTATCAGATATGTTCTACGGATTTATACCTGGATCAGTTGGTGAAACGTCTACCTTATTAATATTATTAGGAGGTTTATTTTTAATCTTCTCTAAAATAGGAAGTTGGAGAATCATGTTATCTTCAGTAGTTGGAGCCTTAACAATGGGCTTAATATTTAACGGACTTGTTAATGCAGATGTCATTTCTGAAGGGAGTAAATTCCATAGTTTAATGAGCACAACATTCTGGCATCACTTACTAATTGGAGGTTTTGCTTTTGGTACTGTGTTTATGGCAACAGATCCTGTAACAGCTTCGCAAACAAATAAAGGAAAATGGATTTATGGTTTCTTAATAGGATTTTTATCTATTATGATTCGTGTATTCAACCCAGCATATCCAGAAGGTGTTATGTTAGCCATTCTATTAATGAATGTCTTTGCACCAACTATAGATCATTATGTTGTACAAGGAAATGTGAAACAAAGAATGAAACGATTAAAAGTTAAAAGTGCCTAAATTGCACTAAAGTACTTGAAGTTATAGGTGACATAAATATTTAAAACTTTATAACTAAAAATGACAAATAAAGAATTTGCTGAAAAATTAGAAAAGCGAACTATTAAGTTCGCCATTGAAATCATAAATTTGTCAGCAAGTTTACCAAACACTACTGAAGCTTTTGTTTTGAGAAATCAACTCACTAAATCAGGAACAAGTGTTGGAGCAAATTATAGAGAAGCCAATAGAAGTAGAAGTAAGAAAGATTTTAAAAATAAAATTAGAATTAGTTTAGGCGAAGCAAGTGAAACGGATTATTGGTTAGAAATATTAGAAGAAATAAATTTGGTAAATAATAATAAAATTAAAAAATTAAGGGAAGAAGCGAAAGAACTTTTAGCAATATTCACATCAATTGCAAGTAAACTTTAGGCACTTCAAGTACTTTATGATTTTATGAACTTAAAATATGGAAAAGAGAACAGATAAAAATTCATACACCATCATTTTTGCCATTGGAATGGTATTAGTTGTTGGATCGTTATTAGCTTTTGCATCGGCATCCTTAAAAGATAGGATAACTACGAATAGAGAGTTGGAAAGGCAACAAAACATTTTATATGCCATGGGAATTAATGAAAACGACGAAAGTAATGCCGTTTTTGTTTCTACTGAAGAAGCACCTAAATTGTTTTCAGAATATATTAAAAAGCAATTAGTTATTCAAGGTGATAAAACAACTGAAGATAACGAAGCTTATTTAATTGATGTTAAAAAAGAACAAACCAATGCTAAGGATGGTAAAGAAAGAAGATTGCCGTTGTTTATTGGAGAAAGAGAAGGTGTCACTTATTATATAGCTCCAATTAGAGGTAAAGGTCTTTGGGATGCTATTTGGGCTTATGTTGCTATGGATGATAATATGGTTATTCAAGGCGCTTTTTTCGATCACAAAGGTGAAACTGCTGGTCTTGGAGCAAACATTAATAAACGTTTCTTTATGGACGATTTTATTGGTGAAGATTTAATGAATAATGGAAAGTTTGTTGGTGTAAATGTGGCCAAAGGAAATGCAGATCCATTAAATATAGATAAAACAGATAATGAAGTAGATGCTATTGCTGGAGCAACAATAACTGGCGATGGTGTTTCAGCTATGCTAAGAAGCGAACTGAAACTATATGTGCCTTATTTTGAAAACTTAAAAAACAAATAATTTATGGGACTTTTATCAAAAAAAGATGCCAAATTAATATTAGATCCTTTAGCAGATGATAATCCAATTACTATTCAAGTACTTGGTATTTGTTCAGCTTTAGCAATTACTGCAGAATTAAAAGCGTCTTTAGTAATGGCAATTTCAGTCATATTTGTACTTGGAATAGGGAATGTTGTTATTTCCTTAATTCGAAACATTATTCCTTCAAAAATTAGAATTATTGTACAACTTATTGTAGTTGCTGCCTTAGTAATTATTGTGGATTTAGTTTTAAAAGCTTTTGCATACGAACTAAGTAAAACCCTTTCTGTATTTGTTGGTTTAATTATTACAAACTGTATTATTATGGGACGTTTTGAAGCCTTTGCTTTAGGAAATGGTCCTTGGCGAGCTTTTCTTGATGGCATAGGAAATGCATTAGGATATGGTGTTATTTTAATAATTGTTGGATTCTTTAGAGAATTATTAGGTTCAGGTACTTTGTTTGGAATTCCAGTTTTAGGAGATCCAATTGCAAAAACAGGATTATATTCTATTGGTTACGAAAATAATGGATTTATGATTATGCCTCCAATGGCTTTAATAGTTGTAGGAATTATTATTTGGGTTCAACGTAGTAGAAATAAAGCATTAATAGAAGACTAAATTTGGTTTGTAGTTTAAAGTTGTTGGTTTTATCTAACAACAATAAACAAAAAACTAAAAACTAAAATATATGGAACATATAGAATTATTTTTCAAATCAATATTTATCGATAACATGGTATTTTCAGTATTCCTTGGAATGTGTTCTTACCTTGCTGTATCTAAAAAAGTGGCAACAGCAGTTGGACTTGGAGCAGCTGTTATCTTTGTATTAGCAATTACAGTACCATTAAACTGGTTATTAGACCAGTATTTATTACAACCAGGTGCTTTAAAATGGTTAGGTGCTGAATATGCAGACTACGATTTAAGTTTCCTTTCGTTTATTATGTTTATTGCAACTATTGCAACAATGGTTCAATTAGTAGAAATAATTGTAGAGAAATTTTCTCCATCATTATATAATTCACTTGGTATATTCTTACCATTAATTGCTGTTAACTGCGCTATTTTAGGTGGTTCATTATTTATGCAATCAAGAGAGATAGCAACATTAGGATTAGCAACAACTTACGGAATTGGTTCAGGAATAGGATGGTTTTTAGCCATTCTTGCAATAGCAGCTATTAGAGAAAAAATTAGATATTCAAACGTTCCTGCTCCTTTAAGAGGTTTAGGAATTACGTTTATAATAACTGGTTTAATGGCAATTGGTTTTATGAGTTTTGGTGGTATGTTAACTGGTGGAGATGAAGAAGTTGAAACAGAAGAAAACACAGCACTAGTTGAACCTGAAAAAACTCAGGAAGATATTAAAGAAGAAGCATTAGCTGATAACACAATAAAAGGAATTGAATAACATGATAGTATTAGCAGCAAGTACATTAGGAACAATCATAATAACAGTAGTCGCTTTCTTGATAATTACATTGTTATTAGTTGCGTTATTATTGGTTGTAAAACAAAAATTATCACCATCAGGTCCAGTAAAGATCTTGATTAATGGTGAAAGGGAGATTGAAGTAGCTTCAGGAGATACTTTGTTATCGACATTAGGCGCTCAAAAAATATTCTTGCCATCGGCTTGTGGTGGTGGTGGAACATGTATTCAATGCGAATGTCATGTATTATCTGGTGGAGGTGAAGCACTTCCAACTGAAACGCCTCATTTTACTCGTAAAGAATTACAACATGGCGCACGTTTATCTTGTCAGGTAAAAGTGAAACAAGACATGGAAGTTACTATTCCAGAAGAAGTTTTCGGAATTAAAAAATGGGAAGCTACTGTTGTTTCAAATTATAATGTGGCTACGTTTATTAAAGAATTTGTAGTTGAAATCCCTGAGGATATGGGATACAAAGCTGGAGGTTATATTCAGATTGAAATCCCTCCATGTGAAATAAAGTATTCAGAAATGGACGTGTCTGCACATCCAGAAGATCATCCTGGAGAGCCAGATAAGTTTAAAGCAGATTGGGAAAAGTTTGGTCTATGGCCTTTAGTCATGAAGAATGATGAACTTGTTGAAAGAGCATATTCTATGGCTTCTTATCCTGCTGAAGGAAGAAAGATAATGCTTAATGTACGTGTTGCAACACCTCCTTTCGATCGTGCCAAAGGTGGCTGGATGGATGTTAATCCTGGTATTGCTTCATCTTATATTTTTAATCAGAAAATTGGTGATAAAGTAACTATATCAGGACCTTATGGTGAATTCTTTATTAATGAATCTGATAGTGAAATGTTATATGTTGGTGGAGGTGCAGGAATGGCACCAATGCGTTCACACTTATATCAATTATTTAGAACCATTAAAACGGGTCGTAAAGTAACTTATTGGTATGGTGGACGATCTAAAGCTGAATTATTTTACATCCATTATTTTAGAGCTTTAGAGAAAGATTTTCCAAACTTTAAATTCTATTTAGCGTTATCTGAACCAATGGAAAGTGATAATTGGAAAGTTAAGAAAGATATTAATGACGAAGAAGGTGATGGGTTTGTTGGGTTTATACATAATTGTGTAATTGATAACTACTTAAATCATCATGAAAATCCAGAAGATATAGAATTGTATTTCTGTGGACCTCCATTAATGAACCAAGCTGTTCAAAAAATGGGAGAAGATTTTGGTTTAGCAGACGAGAACATAAGATTTGATGACTTTGGAGGATAGGCGATAATTGCCATTTGATATTAAAATGTCATTCCGAGCTTG
>DFBO01000181.1:0-8798 GCA_002366675.1 Flavobacteriaceae bacterium UBA3078 | reverse complement strand
TTATTTAATATCCAATAGCTCCACCTTCTGGACGAGATGAATCTGAAGCTCCAGTAATTATATTGTTTTCTGGATTTACAGTAATCCCCATTAAGGCACCCAAATAGCTTCTTGCTTTTAAGGAATGACCCATATTTTCTAAAGCCTTTCGAGTATCTGGCGACATTAAATCGTTTTCATAAATTAGTTCATCTGGTAACCATTGATGATGAATTTTCATAACTTCAATGGCTTTGTGAATTGGCATATTGAATTCTAAAACATTTAATGTGGTTTGAAAAACTGTATTGATAATCGTTCGTCCTCCAGGGCTTCCAATAATTAAATAAGGCTTGCCATTTTTTGCTACAATAGTTGGTGTCATGCTAGAAAGCATGCGTTTCTCTGGAGCTATTAAATTAGGATTTGTGCCTATTAGCCAACCTGAGTCTGTATAACCAGGAATTGGATTAAAGTCTCCCATTTCATTATTAAAAATAAAACCAAGGTCTTTAGAACCCATTTTAACACCATACCAATTTTCTAGTGTGTATGTTAGCGAAACTGCATTTCCGTCTTTATCGATTACCGAAAGATGGGTTGTATTTTTTCCATCATAGATTTGTCCAAATTTAGTAGAATCGCTAACGGAAGCTCTCTCTAAGTCTATATTTTCAAACCTATTTTTTGCATGCTCTTTAGAGGTTAATCTGTCTAATGGCATATCTAGATTAAAATCCGGATCGCCTAAAAATTCGGCACGATCTGAAAAAGTTCTTCGCATAGCTTCAGCAAGTATGTGAACATATTCGGTTGAATTAAATTCAATGTTTTCCCAATCAACCAATTCCATAAGGTTCATTAATTCTATAAGTGCAACACCTCCAGAACTTGGTGGAGGCATGCTATAAATATCAAAACCTTTATATGTGCCTTTTATAGGTTCACGTTCTATAGCATTATATTTTGCTAAATCTTCAGTAGTAATAATACCACCATGAACCTTCATGTAATCTTCTATTTTTTTAGCAACTTCACCTTTGTAAAAACCATCACGTCCATGATCTCTAATTTGCTTTAATGTATTAGCTAGAGCAGGTTGCTTCCAAGTGTTTCCAGGTTGAGTGATTTCTCCTTTTTCGTTATCAAAATAGGTTGTCATGAATGGGAATTCATCTGCTTTACTACTAAAATGTAATGCTTCACTATACAAAGTCCAATTGAATGTAAATCCATCTTCTGCTAATTTAATAGCAGGTTGTACTAGATCCTTCCAAGGTAATTTCCCATATTTTTGGTGTGCTAAATACAAACCAGCAACCGTTCCTGGGACTCCAACTGCTAATAAACCAGTATGGTTACTGTCATCCTTTATCTTGCCGTTTTTATCTAAAAACATAGTTTCTGTAGAAGCTAATGGTGCTTTCTCTCTAAAGTCAATGGTTGTTGTTTTTCCTTCAGAATTCATAAAAACTATAAAACCACCTCCACCAATATTTCCAGCAGTTGGATGCGTTACAGCTAAAGCAAATGCTGTTGCAATGGTTGCATCTATAGCATTACCTCCTTGTTTTAAAATATCGACTCCTGTTTGAGAAGCTATTTTGCTAGCAGTAACCACCATGCCATTTTTAGCGTAGGATTGTGCAAATGAAATAGATGAATTGAAGAAAAGAGAAAGACCTAGTATTATAGTAAAAAGATGTTTCATATTTGTTTTCATTGGTATTGTTGATATATACCTAAGTCTAATTTTACGAATTATATTTAAAAATTTCAATCATTCAATGGCTAAGATTGTAAGTAGATAAAGTTGAAAATTTAGTTTTGGGAGGTTTAGAATGACAAGTTAAACAATTTAAAGGTGTGAAAGCTTATAATAATTCTTGGTTTTTAATAAATTATATATGATATAGAGTAAAAAAATTACATAATTTAATTATCTTAGAAGCCAATTTAAAAAAAGTATAAAAGAAATGAAACAAAACAACTTTAAATTAGTTATTGGTTTTTTTATGTTTTTAATGGTTTTTGGTCTGCAAGCACAGCAGAAATCAGCTAAAAAAACAATTTCAAATGAACCTTTACAACTAACAGAAGAGAATCAAAGACATTTTGATGAAACTGGATTCGTAAGATGTGCAACTGTTGAAGTTGAAGCATTACGTAGACAAAACGATCCTTCAGTTCAATCTGTCGAAGAATTTGAAAATTGGTTAGCACCTTTAATTGAAGAGCGTAAGCAACGTATAGCTCAACAGAAAGCTGACGGAACTTTTAGACGTGTAATAGTTAATATTCCAATTATATTTCACGTGCTTACAGATACACAAGGAGATACGAACGATTTATCTGCTTCACAAATTCAAGCCCAAATAGACCAGTTAAATATAGATTTCGGAAATCTTGCTGGTAGTACACATGCTGCAGCTGCTGATGCGGAAATTGTTTTTATTCCAGCTACTATTGATCCAAGTGGTACTCCATTAGCTGAGCCAGGTATCGATAGAGTATATGGCTATGCAGGAACTTTATCTACAGCTGCTTTAGATAACACAATTAAACCAGCAACTATTTGGGATCGTTCGTTATATGCTAATATTTGGACAGCAAACCTTGGTGGTGGCTTATTAGGTTATGCTCAATTTCCTACAAATTCAACATTGCCTGGTATGCCAGCTAGTGGTGGTTCTGCGTTAACAGATGGTGTAGTAGTACTTGCTGGAAGTGTAGGTTCTGTGGCTAATCCAGGAACTGTAGCTCCATATAATTTAGGTCGTACTTTAACTCATGAAATTGGTCACTGGATTGGTTTACGCCATATTTGGGGAGATTCTAATTGTGGAAATGATTATTGTGCAGATACGCCAGAATCAGCTTCTTCAAATGGTGGTTGCCCAACTCTAACAACTTGTGATGGAATCCAAGATATGGTAGAAAACTATATGGATTATACAAATGATGCTTGTATGGATATTTTTACTAACGATCAAGTTGGTAGAATGGTAACTGCTTTAGAAAACGCAACTGGTCTTTCAAGTTTACCTAGCTCTAATACAGGAGATCCTGTCGAAGCTTCCGATTTAGATGCTAGAATAGATATTGCAGAGCTTAATGTAGCTAATTGTTCAGATTATTCTATTACTCCTGAATTAACAATTACAAATAAAGGGAATGATGTTTTAACTTCTGCTACTATTAGTTATAATTTAGATGGAGGTACTGATACTGACATTAACTGGACTGGAACTTTAGAATTAGATGAATCTGAATCTATATTTCTTCCACAAATAAATACTCCTATTGCAACTTATACGTTTAATGTAGAGCTTACAAGTCCAAATGGAGGTACAGATGAAAATCCTGGTGACAATGTAGATTCAGCCAATTTTGAAATTACTGGTTCAGCATGTGCTTCAGTTGGAAATATGGATTACTTAACAAGTACTACAGGTGTTATTTTTAATACTATTAGTAACTTAAATACTGGTAAACCTTCAGGTTATAGTGACTATACAGCAATGAGTACAAGTTTAAACAGAGATAGTTCTTACGATTTAACTGTTAATGCTAATAGTGATGGTAATTATCAAATTATAACTTATGCTTGGATAGATTGGAACCAAAACTGTAGTTTCGATGATCCAGGAGAGCAATATGACTTAGGTCAATCAGCTGATATAAATAACTTACCAACTGCAAATTCGCCTTTATCTATAACAGTACCAGTTGGTGCCGATTTAGGTAATACAACTATGCGTATTACAACTAAATATACAGATCCAAATGCAAATCAATTCCCTACATCATGTGAAATGAATCATGATGCTGAGGTTGAAGATTATACTATTAATGTATTGGCACAATTAGGTGTTGAAGAAAATGCATTCGAATCATTTAGTATGTATCCTAATCCAGCTAATAATGAAGTTACAATTGAGTTAAGTACAAACCAAGATGTAAATATTACAATATTCGATATTAGAGGACGTGAAGTATTTACTAATGGTTATGCTAATAATTCAACATTATTTAATAGAACAATCAGTCTTGATGCTATGACGACAGGATTATATTTAGTTCAAATTACTAGTGGAGATAAGAAAACTACTAAGAAATTAATAATTGAATAATTTTAAAGTTTTATAATTTAAAAAGGCTACCAAATTTGGTAGCCTTTTTTATTTTGATATAGATTTATAGTATTTTTGTACCATGAGCAAAACACTTACCGAACAAGAATTACACAACCTCGCCATGAACCATGTTGGCAAAGATTTAGAACAACGTGGGTTTGAATTTATAGCGATAAATAGCAAGCTTAAAAAACACCCGCAATTTGTATGCATAGATAAAAAAAGTCAGTACTTTTTTGTTGTAGTTAGAGCTGTTATTTTACCAGATAACCCTAATAATTATGATGTTGTTTGGATGGAAACATTTAAGAAACATGCCACAGAAAAAGAAGCCAAAGTATTGTATGCTGGCGTTGGTTTAGGAAACCCAAAAGGGGAAAATTTACCAATATATTTAAACGAAGAATACTTGATTGAATACAATGGGATTCAGGTAATAGAAACGCATTTAAATTAGCTACTTGTTATTTTAAAATTATAAATTCACAACGCCTGTTTATAGCATGTATGTCTTCAGTACAGTTGTCTCCACAATCTACTAATGGTTGACTTTCACCAAACCCTTTTGATTGTAATCGGCTTTTATTAATGCCATTAGAGACTAAATAGTCTAAAGTAGATTTCGCTCTATTTTCAGATAAAATCAAATTATATTCATCACTACTTCTTGAATCCGTATGAGCACCTAATTGAATTTCCATTCGTGGATATTTCTTTAATAAATTAACAAGCACATCTAGGGTTTTAGAAGCTTGAGGTTTAATATTCCATTTGTCTAAATCAAAATAAATATTTTCAAGTTCTATATATATATAACCATCTGTTTTGGTAACTACAATTTCTTCAGCATCATCATAAGATTCTATTTCTAACTCAATGTTATATTCAACCTTTCCTTCTTCATTGGTGTTAAATTCTTCAATTGTAGGGATATAAAAATCCCTATAACCTTCAATTGAGTAGACTTTATTGGGCTCTGTGTTGAATCGATATTTACCATCTTCACCAACAATTAATTCATCAGCAATAGATCCATCTTCATTTAGTAAAGTTACTTTTGTTCCTGGAAGTATCTCTTTTGTGTTCTTATCACGAACGTCTCCTACAACAATAAAAGTTCTTTTATTCTCAATTCTTGAAAAAGCGTATAGCTTATCTAAGCCATCTCTATTTGAAGCAAAGAAGCCTTTTTGAATAGAGTCATTTAATACGAAGCTAAAATCGTCCATTCCTGTATTAATTGTTGGACCTAAGTTTAAAATCTCTTTATATTGCGAATCCATTAATTTTGACATGAAGATGTCTAAATTCCCAATTCCCTCATGACCATCTGAAGCAAAGTACAAGGTCTCGTCATTATCTATAAAAGGAAATTGTTCTCTATGTTTTGTGTTAATTGAACTTCCTAAGTTAATAGGGTCACTATAGGTATTATCTGAAATATTCACATAATAAATGTCAAAAGAACCTATGGAACCTGGCATATCACTGGAGAAATAAAGCTTAGTGTTATCTTTGTTTAGAACGGGATGTTGGGTGGAATACATATCGTTTGAAAACGGTAATTCAGTAATATTTGTCCACTCAGAATCGATTAATTCAGCGCGAAAAATTTTAACTGCTGCGTATTTTTCTTCTCCAATTTGAACTTGCTTGTCTCCAGTTCTAGAGAAATACATGATTTTCAAGTCTGATGTAAAAGTTGCATTACTTTCATGAGTTTCTGTATTGATATTATCAGAAAAAGGAACAACATTTTCTAAATTTTTATCATCGGAAACAAACGCTTGGTATAAATCTAAATATGGTTTTTTATTCCAGCCATATTCTGGGTTTTCAATATTTCTTAATGATGTAAACACAATGTCTTCTCCGAAATAAGAAACCCCAAAATCACCTTCATTTGATCCCGTATTAACTTCTTTTATTTGATAATTGTATGGAACAATTCTCTTCAAATTTTCAATAAAATTTGGAGTATTTACTTCGTGACCCAAATATTCCGATTGTATTTGATCTGAAGTATTGTAATCATTAACACCTTTTAAAGCTTGCACATAACGAAAATAGACAGAAGGGTTTAAGCTGTCTTTATAGGAGCTAAATAGCCAATTATAAACAGTTTTAGCTTTACCCATTTTAGAATTATAATAATAACAATCACCAAGGTTTTGAAGAACTTCTTTGTTATAATCTAATTTTTCATAGATTACAGCAGCTTCTATATAGGCTTTTTTCTCGAAAAGTTTATTTGCGTATTTTAAACTTTTCTTTTGCCCAAAAGAAATACTGCTAATAAAAATGACACATATTATAAGAAGATTTTTGTTCATGTTTAAATATTTAGAAAAATCGAGGTGATTTATCATAGCCTTTTCCTAATTTATTGATATCAAATAAAATAATAATTTCATGCGAACCAGAATTAAATCTTCCTAAATTAGAAAGGGTATAATCATATGCATATCCAATTCGTAAGTTTTCAATGATTCGAAAATTTACCAAACCACTGATTGAGTCATCCCATCTATATCCTACCCCAAGCTCAAATTTATTATTTATTAAAACATTGGTAGTTAAATCTATTGAAAGTGGAGCGCCAGAAACTGCCTTTGTCATGAAAGCTGGCTTCAATTTTAAATTATCATTTAAGTTGAATACATAACCACCAGTTAGGAAGTAATGTATTTCTTCTGTGCCAGTGGTTACTATACCACTATTATTATCTAAATGTTTAGATTTTAAAAGATTGGGAGCCGATAGTCCTAAATAAAATTTCTGTCCAAAATAAAAAGCACCAACACCAATATTTGGAAAAGTTTTGCTCAGATTGTTTTCGAATGCTGCATCAGGTACAGGATCTGAGTAAACAAAACCATTAAAATTGGTGCTATAGAAAGTAGCGCCAGCTTTAACGCCAAAGGATAATTTTGTGTGTTCGTTTACAGGAATTATATATGCGAAATCAGCATATAAGTTGGTTTCCTTTACCACATCACCTATTTGATCATGAACTACTGAAATTCCACCTTCCATACGTCTACCTAAGGTGCCATGGGCAAAAAATGAGCCAGTTGAGGGGCCACCAACCGACCCGACCCACTGTGCACGATATAATAAGCCTAAATTTATAAGATTAGCATTGTCAGTAGCATATCCAGGATTAATAACACTCATGTTATACATATATTGAGTATATTGAGAATCCTGTTGCGCAAAAACAAAATGCCCAACGATTAGAGCAAAAAAGGTCAAACTATATTTTAATAATTTTTTTGTCATAGTTTTAATTGTTCTACCTGCTTAAATAAACTCTTCCTTGAATAGGTTTTCTTGTTCCATCATTAAATTTTAAAATGAAGAAATAAACACCTACAGGTAGTTTTGAATTTCCTAGATTTAATCCCTTATCAGAATAACCATTCCAGTTTGGGGTATTTATATTTCCTTTATAAAGAATATTTCCATAACGATTGTAAATTTCCAATGTGAAATTAGGATATAGTTCTCTTAAATTAACAATATTAAAATCATCATTGACATAGTCGTTATTTGGTGAGAACCCATCAGGTATTATGATGTCTTTTGGACAATCCATTAACTCTACTAGTACTTCTAGCCGTGGAATACTTTCACATCCATCTGCTGTTAAAGTTGATGCATAATATGTTTCTCCATTAATTAACAATGTAGAAACTGAATATGCAGTACCTCCATTTGGAGCATCATACCAAGTTATTGGTGTATTTCCAACGATGTTAGCTGTTAAATTTTCAATGGTAGGGTTATCTTGTTTACAAAAAATATTGCCATTTTTAATGATTTCAGGTATTGTGTTATCAAAAACAATGAAGTTTACTGGTGAAATATTTGATGTATCAACACCACATACTGAATTCACCGGAATCATACTAACAATAGTAATAGTTGTAGTGCCTATATCAGTTAATAAGTTTTCAGGGATACTAAAATTAGTATTACCACTTACGAAAACAACATCTATTGAATTTTCAGAATTATTAGAACCTGATAAACTATAAATAATGGTGTAATTACCATCAGGTAATAAAGTTGCACCAGTAATAGTTACAGAATTAGCAAGTCCTAGACAAATATTGCCTACTAGTATTTCTAAACCAGTTGCATTAGGATTGTTCTCAATGCTTACAATTAATTCAGAAGAATCTCTTTGATTACATTGCGTTAGTTCAAGAGAATAGATGTAAACACCAGGAGCGTCAATATTTGGGTCAAAAATACCAGTTCCAGAATCTAAAGCTGGAAACCAAGTTCCTCCAGTATCAGGATTACCATCTATGAAATCAAATAAATTTTGAGATCCTTCATCTGAGCATATTACAACATTACCATCATCTCCAGCATTAGGTTTTGGAATAATGGTCGCGATTACAGTAGTTGATGCATCTGTACAAGCTCCTATGCCATTTACATTGTAGGTGTAGATTCCTGGTGAATCGATATTTGGATCAAAAAGACCAGTACCACTATTAAGAGGAGGGCTCCAATTTCCATTAATATCTGGATTACCAGTCAGTACATCAAATAAGTCTTGTGTAGTATCATTATTGCAAATATCAATTGTACCACCAATACCTGCATTTGCTTCAGGAGAGATAATAATAGTTACAGTAGAATTAGAGATAGCACAGCTATTACCAGGAT
>DFBO01000006.1 GCA_002366675.1 Flavobacteriaceae bacterium UBA3078 | reverse complement strand
CAATCTCCATCTTCTTCAATAAAAAACTAGCATTCATGTTTTGGTAAATACCGTCTTTAAACTTGTAATCGAAAAAGAGTTCGTCGTTAATTATCTGTGCATCAAAGAAGTGGTTTTTTACTTCATCTAATTCTTTAGAGATTTCGCATAAACTTAAATCGTGTGTTGCTATAATGCCAGTGGCATTTCCAGCAACTAGTTTTTCAACAAACTTACGTGAACCAATAGCTTTATCTGTGGAATTTGTTCCTTTCAAAATTTCGTCTAAAATGATGAAATAAGGTTCTTTGGCAATTTCATCAACTATAAACTTCAGCCTTGTTAATTCAGAAAAGAAATACGAGCTGTCATCAGTTAAAGAATCGCTTGTTCGCATACTTGTAATAAGTTTTACAGGAGAGTATTTACTTGATTTTGCACAAACTGGCAAACCTGTATTTGCCATAACAATATGCAAAGAAACCGTTCTTAAAAACGTGCTTTTTCCAGCCATATTAGCTCCAGTAACTATAAAGAATTCTTTATTATAGATTTCTAAATTACTATCCACTCGTTTGTTTTTATCTAATAATGGATGACCTAAACCTTCAGCTTCAATAACTGTTTTATTGGCTACAATTTTAGGATATATATAATCAGGATGATTAAAGGCATAATTCCCTAGTGTGTTGTAAGCATCGAAAAATGACACCACTTCAAACCAATGATCTACTGTGGTTTTGTATTTAGAAATCCACTGCTCTATCTTGTAAGAATTCTTTAAATCTGAAAGAAAAAAACCATTTCCAAAGATGGCAGAAATCATATTATTTCTATTATCTAAAGCATCTAGATATTTTGAAAATTGAGAGAATATTTCAGATGCCTTTTTATGTTCTTGCTGAATGTATGATTGCTTATTTTTTAATAATCCAGAAGAAAATGTTTCCTTTTCAATTAAATTGAGTAGCAACGCATATTGTCTAAATGTATCTCTTACTTTGTCTGTATTACTAGCTAAAATATTTATCTTTTTTAAGTATAAACCTGTAATAATTAATCCAAATAACAACCAATAACCAACAAAACCTAAATCGATAATTTTAAACATTCCAAGTGCTATTATAACTAAAGACAATAAAGAAAAGACCCTTGGAAGCCACACCATCATTTTTGGAAGAAACAACGTATGAGATTTCAACCACTCAATAATTTTTAAAGCTGGTGTTTCTACTTCAATTAAAGTTGCTGCTGCAGAAAATTGTTGTCGCCATTCTGGTTTTTCTGCTAGTTCTTTTATGGTGTTTTGTTTAAATTCAATATCATCAATTGCATTAGCTGTTAAAGCCTTGGCTAAAGTTTCTGTACCTTCTTTTATAGTTGTTCTATTTATAAATTGAAAGAAAGAACCTCTACCAAATAAATCGATATCTAAACTGTAATAATGAAGAGGGTCTTGAAATTGCTCACCTGTATCTCTATAATGAAAATCCCCTGAAGCTATCTTAATTTCTTCTTCATTGATAGTTACTAAAGCCTTACTTATATTACTTAAACGCTTAACATCTGTATATTTTGATAATAAGAATATAAAGATGGAAACTCCAACAATTCCGATACCTAAAGCAACTTGCCAAAAGCTAAAAGTTAAATATATACCAGCAATAGTTAAT
Organism: Flavobacteriaceae bacterium UBA3078; assembly: GCA_002366675.1. Taxonomy (GTDB): domain Bacteria; phylum Bacteroidota; class Bacteroidia; order Flavobacteriales; family Flavobacteriaceae; genus Xanthomarina. The sequence goes on along the minus strand of DFBO01000006.1, from coordinate 17,496 downwards.
AAAAAAACAAGCAACCTTAAGCTACTCATTCCAATCAATTTCTTATTGAAACTCTTTACTTCTAATTGATGTTTTTCAAGCTGTGTTTTATAAAATGTATTTGGATGATTCATAACTAAAATTGAACTGTAAAGAAACAAAAATCCCAAGACTTAGCTTGGGATTTTAACTTTTATGAGATTCTAAAAAAACCTCTCGACTGCGCTCGAGGCAATAAACCGATTATCCTTTTAAACTTGCTTTTAAATATTCTCTATTCATTCGAGCAATATTTTCAAGTGAAATTCCTTTTGGACACTCTACTTCGCATGCTCCAGTATTGGTGCAGTTACCAAAACCTTCTTCGTCCATTTGTTTTACCATGTTTAAAACTCTATCTGTAGCCTCTATTTTTCCTTGAGGTAATAAAGCAAACTGAGATACTTTAGCTGAAACAAATAACATGGCAGACGAGTTTTTGCAACTCGCTACACAAGCTCCACAACCAATACATGTAGCAGCATCAAACGCTGTATCTGCATCATGTTTATTAATTGGAATGGCGTTAGCATCAATAGTATTACCAGACGTGTTTACAGAAATAAAACCTCCAGCATGCTGAATTCTATCCATAGAAGTTCTATCGACTACTAAATCTTTAATCACAGGAAAAGCTGCTGCTCTAAATGGTTCTATATAAATAGTATCTCCATCTTTAAACATTCGCATGTGTAATTGACAAGTAGTAACACCTCTGTCTGGACCATGAGCTTCACCATTAATATAAAGAGAACACATGCCACAAATACCTTCACGACAATCATGATCGAATGCTATAGGCTCTTCGCCTTTATTAATTAAGTCTTCGTTTAATACGTCTAACATTTCAAGGAAAGACATATCTGGTGAGACATCATTGACTTTATAATCAACTAAACCTCCTTTATCGTTAGCGTTTTTCTGACGCCATATTTTTAACGTTAAATTCATAGCTTTCCTATTTGTAACTTCTTTGTTTTAATTCAATATCCTTAAACTCTAAATCTTCTTTATGAAGCACAGCATCATTTGGCTCACCTTTATATTCCCAAGCTGCAACGTAAGCAAAATTTTCGTCGTCACGTTTTGCTTCCCCTTTTTGCTCGCCATCTAACTCTACAGCATCTTCTCTAAAGTGTCCTCCACAAGATTCTTCTCTATGCAAAGCATCTTTAGCAAATAATTCTCCTAATTCTAAGAAATCTGCAACGCGACCTGCTTTTGCTAATTCTTCATTATACTCTTCGTTGGTTCCAGGAACTTTAACATCTTTCCAGAATTCTGCTCGAAGTTCTTTTATTTCCTGAATCGCTTCAGTTAAACCTTGAACATTTCTAGCCATTCCTACTTTATTCCACATTATTTTTCCAAGTTTCTTATGGAAATGGTCAACAGAATGTGTTCCATTATTACTTATTAAATGATTAATTTGATCTCTCACATCTTTTTCAGCAGCATCAAATTCTTTAGAATCTGTAGGGATTGTTCCAGTTCTAATATCGTCAGCAAGATAATCTCCAATGGTATAAGGCAACACAAAATAACCATCAGCTAAACCTTGCATTAAAGCCGAAGCTCCAAGTCTGTTTGCTCCATGATCTGAAAAATTTGCTTCACCAATACAATATAATCCAGGAACAGTTGTCATTAAGTTATAATCTACCCAAATGCCTCCCATGGTATAATGTACAGCTGGATAAATCATCATTGGTGTGTTGTATGGATCTTGATCTACGATTTTCTCGTACATCTGGAATAAATTTCCGTATTTATTTTTAATGACTTCTTGACCTAATGTCTTAACAAGAGCTGCATCATTCTCATCCAAACCTCTTACGTGAGCAGTTTCTTTTCCATATCGTTGAATTGCTGCAGCGAAATCTAAAAACACTGCTTCACCAGTTGCATTAACTCCAAAACCAGCATCGCAACGTTCTTTAGCAGCACGAGAAGCTACATCACGAGGCACCAAGTTTCCAAATGCTGGATAACGACGCTCTAAGTAGTAATCTCTATCTTCTTCTTTTAAGTCTTTTGGTTTTAATTTTCCAGTTCTAATTGCCTCAACATCTTTCATGTGTTTTGGAACCCAAATACGTCCATCGTTTCTTAAAGACTCAGACATCAACGTTAATTTAGACTGATGATCTCCTGAAACAGGAATACAAGTTGGGTGAATTTGTGTGTAACATGGATTTGCAAAGTAAGCACCACGTTTGTGTGCTTTCCATGCAGCTGTTACGTTACTTCCCATCGCATTTGTAGAAAGGAAAAATACGTTTCCATAACCACCAGTTCCAAGAACAACAGCATGCGCTGAATGTCTTTCAATCTCTCCAGTAATTAAGTTACGTGTTATAATACCTCGAGCTTTTCCGTCTACAACAACCACATCTAACATTTCGTGACGATTGTACATTTTAATTTTACCACGACCTATTTGACGGTTCATGGCAGAATAAGCTCCTAATAATAATTGTTGTCCAGTTTGTCCAGCAGCATAAAATGTTCTGGAAACCAAAACACCACCAAACGAACGGTTATCTAATAAGCCACCATATTCACGAGCAAAAGGAACTCCTTGAGCCACGCATTGGTCAATAATATTTGCTGAAACTTCAGCTAAACGATACACATTAGCTTCACGAGAACGATAATCGCCACCTTTTACAGTATCGTAAAACAATCTGTAAGTTGAATCGCCATCGCCTTGATAATTTTTTGCTGCGTTAATTCCACCTTGTGCTGCAATAGAGTGTGCACGTCTAGGCGAATCTTGAAAACAAAATGCTTTTACATTATAGCCAAGTTCTGCTAAAGTAGCAGCAGCCGAACCTCCTGCTAAACCTGTACCAACAACAATAACATCTATGTTACGTTTGTTAGCTGGATTAACAAGATTGATATTATTTTTATAATTAGTCCATTTGTCTGCAATTGGACCTTTTGGTATTTTAGAATCTAAAGCCATATTAGATATTTTTTAGTGATTAAAATGATGAACTAACGCAATAACGATAAATCCTAATGGAATTAGAATAGCATACGCTTTTCCAAATCCTTTTAATCCTTTTGTGTATTTGTTATTTGCTCCAACAGATTGGAAAGCAGAGTTAAAGCCATGCAATAAGTGAAGTGCTAAAAACACAAAACCTACACAGTATAAAGCCACACGCCAAATTGGAACGAATTTTTCTTGTAATTCGTGGAAGTATCTAAACTCACCATTGTGCATTCCAGACATATCACCAACAATATACTTTGTATTAATCTCTGGAATCCAGAAATCTATAAAGTGAATAATTAGGAAGATAAAGATGAATAGTCCACTATAAATCATGTTTCTGCTCATCCAAGTTGAATTGGCAGCACCATTATTTTTAGCATAACCTACGTGTCTTGCTTTTTTGTTTTTGATTTCTAATACAAAACCCATGACAAAGTGAAAAATAACACCAAAAATCAAAATAGGTTGTATCACATATTGAATTACCCAAAAAGTTCCCATAAAATGAGAAATCTCATTAAAAATATCAGCACAAAAAATCGAGGTTAGGTTAATTACAAAGTGTTGTAGTAAAAAAATCATTAGGAAGAATGCCGAAAGTGCCATGGCAAATTTTCTCCCAATCGAAGAATTCAAAATTCCGCTCATTGTTGAAGTTTAATTTATATCTAACAAAGATACGCTTCAAATCAGTTTTAGACAAAAGCCAAGCATTATAATATATGTATTTAGAATGATTTTAAACAGAAGCTCCATAAGGAGCTCATAAATTAACGAGCTTACTGAAAAAGTATCTTACTTGACTTGGTTAAATATATAATAAAGTGAACTGTGATTTTTAATTCACAGAAGTAATTATGTATTTTTGAGAAAACTTTAGTACAATGAAATACCATTTAATAAACAACAAACTCTTTATAAAAAACCGTAAAAATTTTACAGCTAAAATGAAACCGAATAGTTTGGCTGTTTTTAATTCGAACGACATTTATCCCATAAGTGCTGATAGTACAATGCCTTTTGAACAGCATCGTGATATTTTTTATTTAAGTGGTGTGGATCAGGAGGAAAGTGTTTTAGTATTATTTCCAGATTGTCCAAAAGAGAATCATCGTGAAATTTTATTTTTAAAAGAAACCAATGATCACATTGCTGTTTGGGAAGGCGAAAAGCTAACCAAAGAAGCTGCCTTATTAACTTCTGGAATTAAGACTGTTTATTGGCTACAAGACCTTGAAAAAGTCATGTTTGAATTAATGACACAAGCTGACACGGTTTACATAAACACAAACGAACATTACAGAGCTAATGTAGAAGTAGAGACTAGAGAAGACCGTTTTACAAAATGGTTAAAAGACAAATATCCTGCTCATAGTGTTGCTAAAAGCAATCCTATTTTACAACGTTTACGCTCTGTAAAAGACACAATAGAGTTAGGCCTAATGCAACAAGCATGCGATATTACTGAAAAAGGCTTTAGACGTGTTTTAAATTTTGTAAAACCAAATGTTTGGGAGTATGAAATTGAAGCCGAATTTATGCATGAGTTTTTAAGAAATCGTTCGAAAAAATTCGCATACACGCCTATTATTGCGTCAGGGAATAATGCCAATGTGTTGCATTACATTGAAAACAATAAGCAATGTAAATCTGGTGATTTAATCCTTATAGATGCTGGAGCAGAATATGCTAATTATTCTAGCGATATGTCTAGAACCATTCCAGTTTCTGGAAAATTTACTAAGCGTCAGAAAGACGTTTACAGTGCAGTTAATCGTGTTAAACAGGATGCTACAAAATTACTAGTTCCAGGAACTATTTGGGCAGATTATCATGTAGAAGTTGGGAAATTAATGACTTCAGAATTATTAGGATTGAAATTACTTGATAAAGCTGATGTGAGAAATGAAAATCCAGATTGGCCAGCATATAAAAAATATTTTATGCATGGCACATCTCATCACATGGGATTAGACACACACGATTATGGTATTTTAACTGAACCTATGCAAGCTAATATGGTTTTTACTGTTGAGCCTGGAATATATATTCCTGCAGAAGGTTTTGGTGTTCGATTAGAAGATGATGTGGTTATTCAAAAGAAAGGAGAGCCTTTTAATTTAATGAAAAACATACCAATTGAAGCAGAAGAAATTGAAGATTTAATGAATTAATATTATATCCAATACAGAATTATAAAACCTCATAAGTAGAAAACTCATGAGGTTTTTATATTTTTACTCATAATAACAAAAACTTAAAACTAAATTTACTCTCGAAAAAATAAACTCTTGAATAAAAATTTACTTTATACATTTTTGCTTTTTTCATTTTTAGCCATTCCTTTTAAAAAAATAATGGCTCAAAAAACTGACACCATTTATCATGTTAATAAAAACGTTCTAACAGGCGATCTTAAAAGCTTAGCTTATGGCGTTGTTGCTTGGAAAATGGATGGTATGGGAACCATTAGTCTGGAAGAAATTAAAATAAATACAATTATTTCAAAAAAACTATTTGAAATAAAACTTAAAAATGATGCCGTTTATTTTGGTTCATTAGAAGCATCAGACACTTTTAGAACGGTTTACATTGTTACTAAGCAAGATAAAAAGTTAGTAAACATAAGCGATATAGTAGAAATTTATCCCATAAAAAGTAGTTTCTGGTTGAAATTGAGTGGTGATTTTAGTTTAGGATTTAATTATTCTAAAGGTAGTGATATTGGCAATCTTGCCTACTCTGGAAATATAAATTTTCGGAAAAAGAAAGCATATTTTGAATTAGCTTGGGATGGAAACAATACGTATCAATCTGACACTTTAGGATCCAGAAAAACAGATGTTACTTTAGCTTGGCAACGATTATTTAAAGAAGGATGGTCTTCGCAGTTATCTGTAGGTTTTAATCAAAATTCAGAATTAGGCTTAAAAGAAAGATGGGGAATGAACCTAATGGGGCTAAAAGATTTATCTTATAATAATTGGAATAGACTTTATGCAGGAACAGGAATCAACTTAACTCACGAGATACCTTATGGAGGAATATCGGAACAAAATGATGTTGCTGGTATATTTCAAATAGTATGGAGGGTTTATAAATATAATACACCAAAAATTTGGGTGGATTCAGATATTAGCTATTTGCCCTATTTTACTGATTCTGGAAGACATAGAGCTGTTTTTAATTTAAATCCAAAAATAAACCTCCTAAGTGATAATTTTAAGGTCGGCTTGAAATTTTATTATACTTACGATAGCAAACCTCCTGCAGATGCAGCTTCAACTAATGATTATGGAATAAATTTCCAATTGTCCTACTCACTCCATTAACAGAGCAAACAATTTTTTTCTAATTACCTTAATTTCATTTTAAAAATATTAACTAAAATAAATGTTATTGTTGCTGGTATTACCCAGCCTAAACTAAAATTAGAAAATGGTATTATATCTAACAGAAATTGTACTTTTTCTTTAGCAATTAAAAACTGTAAAAAATCTGGAATACTAAACAAAATAGTAACAAATACGACTAATCTAAACACCAATTTTGAAGCATATTGATCTGGTAATAAGTTTAATAAAATTAAGACGATAGTAATTGGATAAATAAACATAAGAGCTGGCAATGCAATATCTATAATGAAGCTAACATTAAAACTCCCAACTAAAATACCAATTAAACAACCTAAAATAGCTGTAATAACATAAGCAACTTGAGAATCTTTAAACAACCCTTTTACATAATCGCAAGTTCCCGTTACTATACCAACAGCTGTTGTAAAACAAGCTAAAGCGACTAAAACACTAAGAATTAAAGTGCCAATATGTCCTAAAGTAAATGTGCTTAAACCTGTTAAAATTTCAATCCTAGTTGCATCTTTTGGAAATTCTGTTTGAAACAAAGAACCACATAATATTAATCCTGCATAGATTACTAATAATCCTCCTCCAGCTATCCAACCTGATTTAGCAATAAATTCTTTTTTATCATTATAGGAATTATTACCTTTTAAATTCAAAGAAATAACTATAACAGCTCCAACAACAACTGCTCCTATAGCATCAAAAGTTTGGTAACCCTCTAATATTCCATTAACTATTGGTGCTTCTAAAAATGTCTGACTAACTGCAACAGGTGAGGTTACTATCCCAATAAAAATGATAGACAATAAAATAATACCAATTAATGGTGTTAAATATTGTCCTATTAAATCAAGTATTTTAGATCGATTTAAAACAAAAACAAATACCAAAGCGAAATAAATAGTACTTGTTAATAATGCACTGGAATTAAAAAAAGGCGCAATAGCCATTTCATGAGTTACAGATGCTGTTCTTGGTGCTGGAAGTGAAATAGCAATTATATATACAGCAAAACAATAGATAGAACTAAAGATAGGTGATACTTTCTTTCCGAAATCAAACATGGTTCCTTGCAATTTTGCATGTGCTAATATTCCCAATATTGGAATAAAAACAGCAGTGATAGCAAACCCAATTGTAACAATAAACCAATCATTACCAGAACTGTATCCTAAAAATGGCGGCAAAATTAAATTTCCTGCCCCAAAAAATAACGAGAATAGTGCAAATGCAGTTACAAGAACTTCTCTTGTTTTATTCATATCCCTAAAAGTCTTTTTATCTTTGTCTAATATAAGTTAAATATGATTTTAGACCATAAAGGCACTCAAATTTATTATAATATACAAGGAAAAGGCGATGCTGTTGTGTTACTTCATGGCTTTCTAGAAAATAGTAGTATGTGGGATGCACTAATTCCAAATATAGAAAAACATCATAAAATTATAACCATAGATTTATTAGGTCATGGAAAATCTGAATGTTTAGGCTACATACATAGTATGGAATTAATGGCTGAAGCTGTTGAAGCAGTCTTAAATCATTTAAAAATTAAAACCTCAACATTTATTGGTCATTCTATGGGTGGATATGTTGCTTTAGCATTTGCTAAAAAGAACCCAGAGGCTCTAAATGGCTTATGTTTAATGAATTCTACACCAGAAGCAGATAGTGATGAAAGGAAGCTTTTAAGAACGAGAGCTAATAAATTAGTAAAAACTAATTTTGAGAATATGGTAAGAATGTCCTTCACTAATTTGTTTAGTAATGAAAGTAAAGAATTATATAAAAAAGAATTAGAAGCTGCTCTCGAGCAAGCACTAGAAACATCTTTACAAGGATATATGGCTTGTAATGAAGGAATGAAAATTAGAAAAGATAGAACCACCTTTTTTAAAAATCTTCAAACTAAAAAATTAATAATTATTGGCAGTAAAGACCCTGTTATTGAACCAAATAGTCTTAAAATAACCTTTGCTAATACGAATGTTGAAATAGTCGAATTTCCTGATGGACACATGAGTCATATTGAAAATATGAAAGAATTAGACTACAATTTAATGCGTTTCATCGAAAAATAAGTGCTTTTTGACTGTTATATTGCTTTTTTGTTTAAGTTAGAGCTCCCAAATCCTACTAAAATGAATAAAACTACTAACAGCCAGAATGCTCTTAAGATTTATTGCGATCTTTTTGGGCACAATTATGAAGTTTCAAAAAAAGTAACTTCACATGTAAAAGAATACACTTGTAAGTGTTGCAAAAAACAATTAACTACAAATAGCAACGGTAACCTTACTGAGTTAACTCCAAAATACAGAGAGATTAATAGATTATTGGAAGATTTTTATACAAGACGAATGTTATATATAAAAAATAAAACATTTGCTCATCAATTAACTAGTTATTAAAAGAATTCCATCCTTGAGCTTTTAATGGTATGCTTGTTTCTGCTCTAGTAATTAGGTTCATACCAGTACTTTTATCTTTCATGAAACCAATAACTGTAAAATTTGGATTCGCTTTTATTTTAGTATAATCTTCTTGGGACACAGTAAAAAGTAATTCATAATCTTCCCCTCCACTTAAGGCAACTGTTGTACTATCAAGATTAAATTCTTCGCAAGTAGAAATAACTTGAGGATCTAAAGGGATTTTATCTTCATATAATTCACAACCTACTTGACTCTCTTTACATAGATGCATGATTTCTGAAGACAACCCATCACTAATATCAATCATTGAAGTTGGCTTTACCTCTAAATCATTTAATAATTTCACAATGTCTTTTCTTGCTTCTGGCTTCAGCTGTCTTTCAATTATGTAAGTATAATTTTCTAAATCCGGCTGGTTTTGTGGGTTTACTTTAAACACTTCTTTTTCACGCTCTAATACTTGTAACCCCAAATATGCAGCACCTAAATCACCTGTAACAACTAACAAATCGTTTGATTTTGCGCCACTTCTGTAAACAACATCTTTAGATTTAGTAGTTCCAATAGCAGTGATTGAAATAATTAATCCGGTAGTTGAAGATGTTGTGTCTCCACCAACAACATCAACATCATATAAACTAGCTGCTGTTTTTATTCCAGAATAAAGAGCTTCTATGGCTTCTAATGGAAACCTATTTGAAACAGCAATAGAAACCGTAACTTGAGTTGCTTTAGCATTCATTGCATATATATCAGACAGGTTTACAATCATGGCTTTATACCCTAAATGCTTTAACGGCATATAACTTAAATCAAAATGAACACCCTCTACAAGCATATCTGTAGTAACTACAATTTGTTCATCTTTGAAATCTAAAACGGCAGCATCATCACCTATTCCTTTAACAGTTGATTTTTTCTTAATTGAAAAATCTTTTGTTAGGTGGTCAATTAGACCAAACTCTCCTAATTCACTTAAAGGTGTTTTACTCTGATTTTTATCTTCTATCATGATGCAAAAATAAGAAGCTTATTTATATCTGTATACATAAAGAGTAATAAAAACCTGCCAATTGCAAATTAGAATAAGATTTAACACAAAATTTAACCATCTATTAACTCAAATTTCTATTATTCTTTTATTTTTGTGAAAACACATCTATACATTAACTATCATTTGAGTAGATAGTTGGGTTTTAAACGTATTTTAAACAATAATTTATGGTTAATTACGTTTTAAATTGCTTCCTAAATTCTAATTAATAAAAATATGCTAATGTTAATTTTTAAAAACCCATTAAGCATCCTTAAATACTTTTTTGTAGGATGTGTTCTTATTTCTAGCTTTCAATCTTGTGATGATGAACCAGTTGACCCAGTAACTATTGTGGATACTGATGACGATGGTGTTCCGGATTCAACTGATAACTGCCCAAATGATTTCAATCCAAATCAAGAAGATTCAGATAATGATGGCATTGGTGATGCTTGTGAAGATAATCCAACTTTAACTCCATTATATCCATGCGAAAACGGCATGGCAGGACCTTATTCCTGTAATGATTATGATTTAATGGGTTATATTCCTTTAGATGAATTAGCTGAACCTGGAGCAGAAGGTAACGATTCTTGGGGTTGGACTGACCCTACAACTAATAAGGAATATGCGTTAGTATGCTCAACTCAAGGTACTGCTTTTGTGGATATGACAGATCCAACAGCTCCTATTTTATTAGGTAAATTAGCTACTGCTAATCCTGGAAGTAGTGGAAACAAGTGGAGAGATGTAAAAGTTTATAACGACTATGCATTTATTGTAAGCGAAGCATCAGGTCATGGCATGCAAATTTTCGATTTAACAAGATTAAGAAACGTAGCAAATCCTCCAGAGAATTTTACTGCAGATGCTCATTTTACAGAATTTGGAAGCGCACATAATATCGTAATAAATGAAATATCTGGATATGCTTATATTGTAGGTAGTGATATGAATTCTGGTGGTCCATTGTTTATTAATATACAAAACCCAACTAGCCCAATTAACGAAGGGAATTTTCCAGGATATTCACATGATGCTCAAGTAGTGACTTATAATGGTCCAGATCCAGATTATGCTGGTCAAGAAATTTTAATAGGCTCTAATGCTAATGAAGTTGTTATAGCTAATGTTACAGACAAAAGCAATCCTGTAAATATTTCAACAGTTACATATAATAATATTGGATATGTACATCAAGGATGGTTTACTGAAGATATGAAATACTTTCTTTTAGGAGATGAAACAGATGAATTAGGTTTTGGTAATGACACCAGAACAATTGTTTTCGATTTTAGTGATCTTGACAACCCTACTTTACACATGAATTACAATGGTCCAACTACTGCAATAGATCACAATGGTTATGTAAAAGGTAACGACTATTACCAAGCTAGTTATACTGCTGGCGTAAGAATTATTGATATATCAGGTGTCTCTTCAAGCACAATGAATGAAACAGGATATTTTGATACCTATCCTGAAAATGATAATACCAGTTTTAGAGGTGCATGGAATGTTTACCCATATTTTCCAAGTGGAAATATTATAATAAGTGATATTAATAGAGGCTTATTTATAGTTAGAAAAAGCGGTACTTAATAATTTATAATTTCATGTTCTTTAATAGAATTATATCAACTATTTTCTTTTTACAATTATTTGTATTGATGAGTAGTTGTAATTCTGATGAAAACTCATCTCAAAATCCACCTCAGAACTCAATAGATGTTGTAAGCACCTATGGTGGTTCTAAAAACGATGGAGCTCAATCTATTACATATACTAATGATGGAGGTTATGCCATATTAGGTTATACACAAAGTAATGATGGAGATATTACTGATAAACCTCAGGAAGGATATGATTATTGGGTTCTAAAATTTGATTCAAGCAACACGTTACAATGGTCAAAAACTTATGGTGGTTCAGCAGATGATAGAGGTAATAAAATAACTCAAACTCAAGATGGTGGCTACGCTATTTTAGGTTATACTTATAGTAACGACCAAGATATTACTATAAATTCTGGATTACAAGATTACTGGCTAGCAAAACTAGATGCCACTGGTAATATTAGCTGGCAAGAATCTTTTGGGTATGCTGGTTTAGATAATGGAATTTCCTTTACACAAACAGATGACAATGGGTATCTTTTAGTTGGCGCTCTAGATGTCACTGCTTCAGGTGGAGCAGGCAATACCAGAACACATAATTCTCAACATGCAGGTGGTGATTACTGGGCAATTAAACTGGATTCTAGTGGCAGTATTCAATGGAGCAAATATTATGGTGGCTCTTTTACAGACACACCTTATGATGTGGTTCAAACTGAAGACAATGGTTATATAATTGTAGGTTCTTCAGATAGTAATGATGTAGATGTTTCAAACAATAAAGGAGAATATGATTTTTGGGTTATAAAAATTTCTGAAACAGGAGAGTTACTTTGGGAAAAAACTTATGGTGGAACACAAATTGATGAAGCTAGATCGATAGCTGCCACTAACGATGGTAATTTTATTATTGTTGGCGACACTAGAAGTAACGATTTAGATATATCTCAAAATTTTGGTGGTGCAGACGTTTGGGTTATTAAAACATCTCCATTAGGTGAATTAATTTGGGAGAAATCTTTTGGTGGAAGTAGTTTCGATGTAAGTCGATCTATTAAAACAACTCAAGACAATGGATTTTTAATTTCAGGTCAATCCAGAAGCTCTGAAGGAGATTTAACTAATAATCAAGGTCAAAATGATGCGTGGGTATTTAAAATAAACTCACAAGGCTCCCTTATTTGGCAAAAATCTTTTGGAGGCTCTAATGTAGATTATGCTCTTGATGCCATCGAACTAAATGACAATTCAGTAATCTCTGTTGGTGAATCTGAAAGTAATGATGGAGATATTATAGAAAATAAAGGATTTAATGATGTTTTACTTATAAAAATTAATGAATAATGAAAAAAATTGCAGCTCTCTTAACCTTAATTACCCTTGCTTTTTCTTGTAGTAGCGATGATGATAATCAGCCAAATAATGTGCCTCAAAATGTCAACGCAACATTTAATTTTTCTCATAATTGGGATGGGATTTCAGTTACAAGCACAAATTTCAACACCATTCAATACATAAATGCAAATGGAGAAGAAATGAGCATCGAAAAATTAAGACACCTAATATCTAACGTGACATTTCATAAATCTAATGGCGAAACAATTGTCATAGATGGTTATAATTTAATTGATGTTACAAATGATTCAGGTTTGGTGTATGCTCCAGATATTGATATCCCAACTGGGTCTTACGAAAATGTATCGTTTACTTTTGGGTTTAATAATGACGATAATTACAATAATAATTATCCTGATTTAAATTCTGCATCTTGGAATGTACCAGATATGATGGGTGGAGGATATCATTACATGCAACTTGAAGGAAAGTTTATTAATGATGCTGATGTAGAAATAGGATATGCATATCATACAATTAGAGCTGTAAACCTGACAAATGCTCCAGATTTATTATTTCAAGACACTTTTTTTATTGTTGATTTAGGAGCTGTTAATGTATCTAACAATATTTCTTTTAACATAGAAATGAATATAGCAGAGTGGTTTAAAAATCCAAACCAATGGAATTTAAATATATTAAATAACATGCTTATGCCAAATTTTGATGCACAAGTTATGATGTATGAAAATGGACAAAACGCCTTTAGTTTAGGAAGTATTTCTCAATAATTCAAAACGTTTGAAAAACAAACCTTTCCATATTATTTATATTCTATGTTTCATTTTAAGCTCTTGTTCAAATGAAACAACAGATAGCTATGTGCCTTATTCAGCAACACCACAACCAATAGATATCCCAACTCTCTTTGAAGAAAATATTATTTCTCCAGTTATTCCAACAAATAACCCTCAAACAGTTGAAGGCATTGCTTTAGGTAAAAAACTATTCTTCGATCCAATATTATCTGCAGATAATACGCAAGCATGTGCTTCTTGTCATGCGCCTCAAAACGCATTTACAGATAGTACAAGATTTAGCATTGGTATTGATGGAATAGCAGGAAACAGAAACTCCATGCCTTTATTTAATTTAGCATGGAATTACGATGAAAATTTCTTTTGGGATGGTCGCGTATTCAGCTTAGAACATCAAGCAATCGAGCCTGTTACAAATCCTGTAGAAATGCACAACACATGGGAAATGGTTATTTCGAGACTGCAACAGAGCAATGAATATCCCGATTTATTTCAAGCAGCATTTGGAGGTGTAACTATCACCAAAGAATTAGCTACCAAAGCTATGGCGCAATTTGAAAGAACACTAATATCGGCTAATTCAAAATTTGATAGATTTTCTCTTGGTCAAGCCACATTAACTACAGAAGAGCAAAATGGTTTAAACGTCTTTATGGACGAAACTAAAGGCGATTGTTTTCATTGTCATGGCAATCCAAACAATCCACTATGGACAGACAATATTTTTCACAACAATGGTCTCGATGCCACTTTTACAGATTTAGGCTTAGGTGAAATTAGTGGTGACCCAGCAGACAACGGGAAGTTTAAATCACCTTCTCTTAGAAATTTGGCTTTTACTGCTCCTTATATGCATGATGGTAGATTTAACACGTTAGATGAAGTTATTAATCACTATAGCGAAGGCTTACAAGATTCACCTACTATTGATCCACTTATGAAAAAAGTAGATGAAGGTGGTGTACACTTATCACCTCAAGATAAATCAGACTTAAAAGCCTTCTTGCTATCTCTTTCAGACCCTTCATTTATTAATAATCCAGACTTTCAAATTCCATAATTAAAACCTATTTAACTATATACTAATATAATGTTAGGTTCTGTGGGAAAATTAGACAGATATTGTATATTTGCGTTTCTATTTAGAAACCTTCTTAATAATATTTCTAGTAGTATTAATGACGGTTTCACGTGAATGAATCTAATTAAAGAATATGATTAAAGTATCTGAAATAGCCAAAAAAAAAGTCATTGAACTAATGACTGACGATGGTTTTAACTCTGCAACAGATTATGTTCGTGTTGGCGTAAAAAGTGGTGGCTGCTCTGGTTTGTCTTACGATTTAAAGTTTGACAAAGAACAGCAAGAAGGAGATAAAATTTTTGAAGACAATGATGTGAAAATTATTGTAGACAAAAAAAGCTTTTTATATTTAATTGGAACCACTCTTGATTATTCAGGAGGTTTGAACGGAGTCGGATTTGTTTTTAACAATCCAAATGCAAATCGTACTTGTGGTTGTGGCGAATCGTTTTCACTTTAAAAATAACTTATGAGTAATAAATATACAGAAGACGATTTAAGAGAAGAATTAAAAACCAAAGAATACGAATATGGTTTTTATACAGATATTGAGTCAGATACATTTCCTATAGGTTTAAATGAAGACATTGTAAAAGGGATTTCTCTTAAAAAGGAAGAACCTGTATGGATGACTGAATGGCGTTTAGAAGCTTTTCGTGCATGGAAAGAAATGATTGAACCAGAATGGGCAAATGTCGATTACATAAAACCAGATTTTCAAGCCATTTCTTATTATTCTGCTCCAAATAGTAAACCAAAATACGATAGTATAGACGAAGTTGACCCAGAATTATTAGCAACTTTCGAAAAACTAGGTATCTCTTTAGATGAACAAAAAAAGCTTGCTGGTGTTGCTATGGATGTGGTTGTAGACTCGGTTTCAGTGGCTACAACTTTCAAGAAAACTTTAAATGAAAAAGGCATTATTTTCTGCTCTATTAGCGAAGCAATTCGTGAACATCCAGAGTTAGTAAAAAAATATATTGGAACTGTAGTTCCACAAAAAGACAACTTTTATGCTGCTTTAAATTCGGCTGTATTTAGTGATGGGTCTTTTTGTTACATTCCAAAAGGTGTTCGTTGCCCAATGGAATTATCAACCTATTTTAGAATCAATCAAGCTGGAACAGGACAATTTGAACGTACACTCTTAATAGCAGATGAAGAAAGTTATGTGAGCTACTTAGAAGGTTGTACTGCTCCTAGCAGAGACGAAAATCAATTGCATGCAGCTGTTGTTGAACTCATTGCACTTGATGGTGCCGAAATAAAATATTCGACAGTACAAAACTGGTATCCAGGAAATGCTGAAGGTAAAGGTGGTGTTTACAATTTTGTAACTAAACGTGGTATTTGCGAAAAAAATGCTAAAATTTCTTGGACACAAGTAGAGACTGGTTCGGCTATTACTTGGAAATATCCAAGTTGCATTTTAAAAGGAGATAACTCGGTAGGCGAATTTTATTCCATTGCTGTTACTAATAATTTTCAGCAAGCAGATACTGGAACTAAAATGATTCATTTGGGAAAAAACACCAAATCAACTATTATTTCTAAAGGAATTTCAGCAGGAAAATCTCAAAACTCATACAGAGGATTAGTTAAAATAAATGCTAATGCAGATAATGCTCGTAACTTTTCTCAATGCGATAGTTTACTAATGGGAAACGATTGTGGTGCACATACATTTCCATATATAGAAGCAAAGAATAAATCGGCTCAAATAGAACACGAAGCAACAACAAGTAAAATTGGTGAAGACCAAATTTTTTACTGTAACCAACGTGGTATAGACACCGAAAAAGCCATTGCTTTAATTGTTAATGGATTTAGTAAAGATGTGTTAAATAAGCTTCCTATGGAATTTGCCATAGAAGCTCAAAAATTATTAGAAATTTCCTTAGAAGGAAGTGTTGGATAAACTTATTAGAATGAAATGTCATGCTGAGCACAGTCGAAGCATCTCAACTATATTTAATTAAAAATTATTATGAAAAAACTATTAATCTTACTCTTAACAGTTGCAACATTTACTAATTGTAAAAACGATTCTAAAACTGAAACTATTGAAAATGAAGATAGTAAAACTGAAAAAAAAGACGATGGACTAATAGTCCTAGAAGGTGATTTTGTTTATTATGCAGATGCAGCAGTGCTTCAAACAAAAAATGAAGTCTATGGAGTTATTATAGATGAAAAAATGCATGAATTAGACAAATATGTTAAAAAACATAAAATAGAGCCAACAGACATGGTTCCGGTTGTAATAAAAGGTAACATTATTCCTAAACCTGAAGGTGAAGAAGGTTGGCCGTTAAGAATTGAAGTAAAAGAAATTTTAAAAGTAAGCGAGCCAGACCCAAATAGAAAAGATGTCGTAAAATTAGGAACTGAAAAAAAGGCTAGTTCAGAAACTAAGAAATAAGATATAATACATTATTAAGATTATTAAATATGTTAAAGATAAATAACCTACAAGCAGGTGTTGAAGACAAAGCTATTTTAAGAGGTATTAATTTAGAAGTTAACCCTGGAGAAGTTCATGCCATTATGGGCCCAAATGGTTCTGGCAAGAGCACCTTGGCTTCTGTAATTGCTGGAAAAGAAGAGTATGAAGTTACTGAAGGAGAAATACTTCTTAATAACGAAGATATTGAAGAATTGTCTGCTGAAGAACGTGCACATAAAGGCATATTTTTATCGTTACAATATCCAGTAGAAATTCCTGGAGTTTCGGTAACAAACTTCATGAAAGCTGCTATAAACGAAACACGAAAAGCTA
>DFBO01000085.1:12983-14224 GCA_002366675.1 Flavobacteriaceae bacterium UBA3078 | reverse complement strand
ATTGGATTCCTGCATCAGGTATCATGTCTCAAGGTAAAGGCTATATAGTAAGAGGACTTCTACCAACTCCACCTCTTCCTGCTAATACAACAGAATTTATTGGACTGCCTCAAAATGGGATTGTAAAAACGCCTATAACTCGTGGAACTTATAATGGTTCTAATTATAATGATGGAACTCCAGGTTCACCTCGGATAGTTACTTCTTCTGATGATAATTGGAATTTAATAGGAAATCCATATCCTTCAGCCATAGATTATGCTGAATTTATAAAACCGATTAATAACCCGCATATTGATGGTACTATTTATTTTTGGACACACGCTAATACACCTAGTCGCGGTAATGGTAGTCCTTTCTATTCTGATTTTTTATATAATTATGGAAGTGATTATATTAGTTACAATGGTTCAGGAGCTAATCCTGTTGGTTCTTCTTTTGGAAACATAGCTGCTGGACAAGCTTTCTTTGTAGAAATGCTACACGCGACTCCATCAACATCAGAAAACATTACTTTTAATAACACNNATGCGTAATGAAACAATTGATAATAGTGAGTTTTTTAGAACAAATGAATCTTCTCAACCAGCTTCAGATATTGAAAAACATCGCATATGGTTAGATCTTATAGATTCTAATGAATTAGCAACATCTATTCTTGTTGGTTATATAGAAGGCGCTACTAATAGTAAAGACCGAATATTTGATGGTCATGTAAATGCCGGATCTGACAAAAGTTTTTATTCTTTAATTGAAGAAGATAGAATGTCTATTCAAGGTAGAAGCCTGCCTTTTAATGAGAATGATACAGTTCTATTAGGACTATATATTGCTGAAGCTGGAAACTATACTATTGCAATAAACACATTAGATGGTTTATTTGATAGCTTACAACAAGACATCTATTTAGAAGATATGTATAATGGAATTATTCATGATTTAAGAATAGCTCCTTATAGTTTCAATACTGAAGAAGGTACGTTTGATGATAGATTTATATTACGCTATACAAATGGTGCATTAAGTACTGAAGAGTTTGAAATGAATACTGGTATTCAAATTTCTGCACCAAATAACAACTATATTAAAGCAACTTCAATTACAGAGCCTATCAAAGGCATTACTGTATATGATGTGTTAGGTCGCGTTTTATATAATAATGTAAGTGTTAATGCTTTAGAAATTATTATCAGCGATGTTAGTAATTCAGATGGTGTTTTATTTGTACGAGCAACATTAAC
>DFBO01000085.1:3362-12883 GCA_002366675.1 Flavobacteriaceae bacterium UBA3078 | reverse complement strand
CAATGCAATTCATCGATAAAACGCATGTTTTATTGGTTGAAACACATTAATTGTTTATGTTTGCTTATTGATTAATAAAATTTGTATTAAAACCAAATACATGTTTATTAAGTAGACAAAAAATTAGACCCCAAACTAATATGAAACAATCCTACTCTCTCTCAGTATTGACACACGTTTTGTGTTCAAAATTTAAATTTTATTTGTTTTTTATTTCAATACTATCAGTTACCTATAGTTTTGGTCAGACTCCATCTAACGATTGCTCAACTGTAGCTAGTTCTGAATTAACTGTTGGCTCTAGTTGTACAAATATTAGTTGGGGAAGTAGTAATAGTACTGATTATTGGAATTCAGCTTCAGGTTGTAATGCCACTGATAGGGATGATGCATGGGGATGGTTTACAGCTACAAGTTCTACAACAACAATAATTTATACACCAAATTCCAGAGATGCTATATTAACTTTATTTACTGGTCCTTGTGCATCAACTATGTCTGCATTAGCTTGTGCTGATGATAATGGGAATGGTGGTGCTGAAACAATTTCCTATGCAACAACTCCATTGGTTGTATATAAAGTTAGAATTCAAAGAAAGAATTCTAATAGAAGTATGGCTGGTAATATCTGTGTATATTCTCCAGCACCTCCAACTATTACAAGTCTTAGCGCAAACTCTGGATGTGTTGGGTCTTCATTAATTATTAATGGAACTAATTTAACAGCAACATCATCAGTTACAATTGGTGGCTCAACTGCTGCAATTACTGGAAATACGACTACAACAGTTACAGTAACTGTTGGAACAGGTACAACAGGTACTGTTTCAGTAACAACAGGAAATGGATCTGCAACAAGTGCAGGTACATTTACTGTAAACCCTTTACCTGCTGACCCAGGAAATCCAAATAGTGATTCTCCTCAATGTAATCCTACTGGTGTTACATTAACTAGAGTAGGTTCGCCTCCAAGTGGTGTTACATGGTATTGGCAAACAATAGCTGATGGCACATCAACTACAAATAGTGGAGTAACTTATGTAGTTAATACATCTGGCACATATTATTTAAGAGCACAAAACAATACAACTGGTTGTTGGAGTAATGGCTCTGGAAGTAGAGCTGTAATTGTAAATAATCCAATTTCAACAGTTGCAACATCTCTAAGTCCAGCAAATAGCGCAACCGGAATATGTTATGCTGGTTCAGGAATTGTATCAAATTTAACTTGGACTACGGCTACTGGTGCAACAAGTTACGATGTCTATTTTGGAGCAGGTAGTTTACCAGGTTCTATTACAGCAAATATAACTACTACTACTTATGCAGTAACTCTTGCAGCAAATACAACGTATTATTGGAGAATAGTACCTAGAACAGCTTGTGGCATATCATCTGGAAGCCCAACCACATGGAGTTTCACTACATCTGCAACACCTTGTTATTGCATACCAGATTTTGTTACAAATGTAGAACCTATTACAAATGTTAATTTTGCAACTATTAATAATACTACTTCTGAAGTCGTAAATGGAACGCCAGATCTTGAAGATTTTACTGCTACAATCTCAACAACAGTTTTACAAAACACAACCCATACTATAACAGTTGAAGGTAATACTGTAGGAGCATACACTGACCATTTTAGAGCCTTTATTGACTGGAACCAAAATGGTGATTTTACAGATCTAGGAGAATCTACATATATAGGTTCTATCTATAATTCAACAGGAATTGATGGAAATCAAGCAAGTACAACTATTAATGTTCCATTAACTGCTTCCGTTGGTTCAACTGTAATGAGAATCATGAAAGCTTATGGTGGTGATCCAATAGACCCATGTACAACTACTTATACTTATGGACAAGCAGAAGACTATACCATAATAGTAACAACACCTTTACCATGTGTCGCACCAATAACTCAACCAACAAATTTAACATTTAGTAGTGTTACTGGAAATAGTCTTTCTGGCAGTTTTATTGCTGCAGCTGCTCCTGGTTCAGACAACTACCTAGTCTTAATGAATACAACTGGAACTACACCTACAGTTCCATCTAATGGTACTTCCTATACTATAGGTGATACTAGTCTAGGTGCAACGGTTATAGATAACGATAACAATACGGCTTTTACAGCTACTGGATTAAATCCTGTAACTAGTTACTATTTCTTTATTTATGCATTTAACACAAACTGTACAGGTGGCCCAATATATAATATAACACTACCATTGCTAGGAAATATAATGACTAGTGCTGCCTCATATTGCGTACCTTCAGTATCAAGTGGTTATGAAACTGACACCTATATTAGAAGAGTAGACTTTGTTGGGACGCTAAAAAACACAACCAATTCATCTACTTATTCAAGTTCTCCTAGAGGTTATCAAGATTTTTCAAGCTTACCACTAGCCAATATTAGTCAACAGGCTCAAGGTGAAGGTGTAAATGTTTATGCTGAATATGAAATTCCAGTAAACCCTGTTCATGTTAAAGCTTGGGTTGATTGGAATAAAAATGGTGACTTTACAGATTCTGGAGATTTAATTTACGACACAGATAATCAAACCATATTATCTTCAACATTTGGTTTTGTTATACCTTCAGCCCAACCTATTGGATTTTACAGACTCAGAATAAGAGCTAGTGAATCTGGTGGAGGTTCTACTTATGGATCATGTGGAAACATAGTATATTGGGGAGAAACTGAAGATTATATTTTTGAAGTAGTGTCAAAATGTGATAATATTATTACAGATGTTACAGATGGTGTAGCTTGTGGTCCAAATCAGAATGTTATATTAGAATTTGAAGGGTCAACTGGTATTACAGGTTTTAATGTTTATGCAAATGAAACTGGAGGAAGTCCTCTAACTCCTGCTCCAACTTTTACTGGTGGAACAAATCCAACTGGAACTTGGACCACACCAAATATTAACAGTACAACTTCTTATTGGGTTACTGCAACAAACGGATGCGAATCATTAAAAAGAACTGAAATAATTGCAAACATTAAACCTATTCCAACTTTAAATTTCACACCTAGTACACCTTTGCTATGTGGTGAAGACACAGTTGTTGAAGTTACAGCCTTTGGTGATAAAGAAACTGTTTATTTAATAGATGAAGATTTTGAAGGAACTGGTTTAGGTTCTTTTACCAGCAATCAATACTCAAGTGGAACAAGTGCGAATACCCATCCTATTTCCAGCACAGAATGGACACAACATACAAGTACCTATATTCCAACTAAATTAGTTTGGTATCCTGCAATTGCTTCAGATTTTGGTGCAAATAAATTTGTGATGTCAAATTCAGATATTAATGCAAGAAATGGTGGTGGTAATCCAATTCCTTTTCAAAATGAATTAAGGTCTGCAAGTGTTAACTCTACTGATTACCTCAATCTTACTTTAAAATTTGACATGTATTATTCAGATTACTATGAAACAGACAGTTCAGGTTCCCCTACTGGAGATTATGTAAGCATTAGAGTCTCTAGAAATGGAGGTAGCACATGGACTACTGAAAGATTAGATTATAATACAGATGTTGGAGTAGGAACAAAATTTGAACGATTAAGTTTAGATTTATCGTCTTATATTAATGAACCTAATTTAGTTATTTCGTTTTATTATCATTCAAATTTCTGGTCAGATGGTGTGGCATTAGATAACATTCAATTGTTTGGAGAAAAGCCGTTAAGTACTAATTTCGATTGGAGTATTACTGCAGATGCTTACATTGATGCTTCTGCGACAAACGCATATATATCAGGTACAAGTGCTCCTGTGGCTACAATTTATGTAAAACCAACGCCTACACAATTAGAAAACACGAATTTTACTTTTACTGCAACCGCTATATTAAGTAATGGATGTAGTGCTTCTACAGATGTTTCTATATCAAACAATACTAAATATTTTAGAGGTCCTAACAATAGCTTTACCAATTGGAACGACCCAAATAACTGGAAACCTGCTGGAGTGCCAACTTCAGATAATTGTGTTATTATACCAAATACTTACACAAGTATTATTAATGGCTCGACCGATGGTGATGCTAGAAATGTTACAGTAAAAGATGGAGGAGCATTAACAATTCAACCTAACGGTACTTTAACTATAGTAAACTTCTCCGACATTAGATCTGGTGGCACATTTGAAATTAAAAATAAAGCAAGTCTAATCCAAATAGATAATGTAAATAATTCAGGAGAAGGAGATGTAAAACGGAATTCAGCAAATGTAAGAGATACTGATTATATATATTGGTCTTCTCCAGTTGACAGTTATGATTTAAGTGGAATTTCTTCTTCTACACCTAGTTATCTAAGATGGCATTGGATTCCTACACTTGGAACAAATACAAATGGATTTGGAGATTGGGCTTACGCTTCTGGTAATATGACTATAGGAAAAGGTTATATAGTTCGTGCAGGATCAAGTAATAGTGATACTACTGCAGACACAGCTGTAAATACGAACTTTAGAGGTGTCTTTAATAATGGTAACATTAACATGCTTATTTCTAGTGGCGCTTATGATGGTGGAGATTATACTGGTCCATCAAGTACGATGGTAACTAAAAACGATGATAACTGGAATTTAATTGGAAACCCTTATCCTTCTGCTATAAACGCTATAGATTTCCTAAATGCAAACACTAATATAGAAGGAGCTGTACATATTTGGACTCATGGCACACAGATTAACACAACCAACCTTCCCCCTTTTTATGGGGACTATGAATACAGCTATAATATTAATGACTATCTAACTTATAATGATACAGGAGCTTCATCTGGTGCAGGAACTTTTGGAGGTTATATTGCTTCAGGTCAAGGTTTCTTTGTAATGATGAAACATGGTGAAGCTGATACTGATGTGAATTTTGTGAACAGCATGAGGCATAAATCTTATGACAATGGTGAATTTTACAGAACACAACAATCTGAAAATAATAATTCAATAGAGCGTCATAGAATATGGTTAAGTATCATCTCTCCTACAAATCAAACAGCAACAAGTTTAATTGGTTATATTGAAGGTGCTACTCTTGCTAAAGATAGAATGTTTGATGCTTATGGAATAGAGAACAATGCTATGAATCTGTTTTCTTTAATTGAAGAGGATCGTATGCTAATACAAGGTCGTCCATTACCTTTCAATTCTGAAGACCAAGTACCAATTGGTGCTGTTATTCCAGTTGCAGGTAATTACACAGTTGCTATCCATAGTGTTGATGGTCTGTTTGAAGATGGAGCTCAAGACATTTATCTAGAAGATTTAGAATTGAATATCATTCATAATCTACGTGAGCAGCCTTATAGTTTTAATGCTGTAAATGGTGTTATAGATAACCGTTTTGTATTGCGTTACACAGATAATTTACTAAATATTGAACAAAATAACGAGCTTGAAAATTTAAGTATATCTGCTCCAAAAAATAATTATATCAAGGTTACTTCTGCAAAAGAGGTAATTAAAAGTATTGAAGTTTACGATGTATTAGGAAGAGCTATATACAATAACAAAAACGTCCTTAAATCTGAAATTGCAATTAATAATTTGAATAATGAATCTGGAACCTTTATTGTTAAAGCAACATTAACTAATGGAGTTCAAAAAACACAAAAAGTAGTCTTGAAATAGAATTATAAATATTTTATAAAATTCCAAAAAGACCTTGATTTTAAATAATTAAGGTCTTTTTCATTTGCATAAGCCTCTCTTTCAAAAGAAATATTTCTATAAGCCAAATGCCAAGATTTATATTGAAACAATCTAATAAGAAATTCAAAACTATAGATAATAAAAAATGGCAACACCAATAACTCTAATTGTTGTTTTAAATGAATCCGTTCATGATTAATTAAAGCAGAATCTTGTTTTAAACTATTATGCCTTAAAATCACAAAAGGAAAAATGGTAATTCCTAAATAGCCCTTTGGTACAATATATTTTGAAAATATAATCATGTTTATTTACCATTCAAAAATCAATCCAATTTACATTATCTTTGTATTATGAAGAAATTTATCCCATTAGAAGATGGTGATTACTATCTAACTCCTGAAGGATATCGTTGTTTTACTGAACAATATCTTCTAAAAAGAGGCTATTGCTGCGAGAGTGGATGCAGACATTGCCCTTATGGTTTTAATGACAAAAAAAAATACTGAACACAGAACATTGAATTTATGACATTCCAAGAACAAATACTTGAAGGCATTTCGGAAAATCTACCACAAACGAAAACTTTTGACCCAAGCGTGAACCATGCTCCAAAACGAAAAGATATCTTATCGAAAGAGGAAAAAAAGTTGGCAATTATAAATGCTCTTCGCTATTTCGACAAAAAACATCATGAAACTCTAATTCCTGAATTTAAAAACGAGTTAGAAACATATGGTAGAATATACATGTATCGTCTGCGTCCAGATTATAAAATTTATGCAAGACCGATAGAAGAATATCCAGCAAATTCTAAACAAGCTGCTGCAATCATGCTTATGATTCAAAATAATTTAGATCATGAAGTTGCACAACATCCTCATGAACTAATTACTTATGGAGGAAATGGAGCAGTTTTTTCCAATTGGGCTCAGTACAGATTAACCATGAAGTATTTAGCTGAAATGAACGACAATCAAACATTAGTCATTTATTCTGGCCATCCAATGGGTTTATTCCCATCTCATAAAGATGCGCCAAGGGTTGTTGTTACTAATGGCATGATGATTCCTAATTATTCCAAGCCAGACGATTGGGAAAAATTTAATGCACTTGGTGTTACGCAATATGGACAAATGACAGCTGGAAGCTACATGTATATTGGTCCACAAGGTATTGTTCACGGAACAACCATTACAGTTTTAAATGGATTTAGAAAAATAAAAAAAGAACCAACAGGTAATTTATTTGTTACTTCTGGTTTAGGAGGCATGAGTGGCGCACAACCTAAGGCCGGAAATATTGCAGGTTGTATTACAGTTTGTGCAGAAGTAAATCCAAAGATTACTCAAGTAAGATTAGATCAAGGTTGGATAGATGAAAAGATAACAGATTTAGATGAATTAGTCTCTCGAGTTAATAAAGCTAAAACTGAAAAAGAAACTATTTCCATTGCCTATTTAGGAAATATTGTAGATGTCTGGGAGAAATTTGATACTGAAAATATATTTATAGATTTAGGAAGTGATCAAACCTCACTTCACAACCCTTGGGCTGGCGGATATTATCCTGTTGGTATTTCATTTGAAGATGCGAACGAAATGATGGCCAACAACCCAAGTTTATTTAAAGAAAAAGTACAAGAAACCTTACGTCGTCATGCAAAAGCCATTAATAACCATACTGAAAAGGGCACCTATTTTTTCGACTATGGGAACGCATTCTTATTAGAAGCCTCACGTGCTGGAGCAACTGTACACAAAAATAATGACGGCAAGTATTGCAGCAGGAGTGAGTCTAATTTGGGTGGCGAAACTTTCGCCTATCCTAGTTATGTTCAAGATATTATGGGTCCAATGTGTTTTGATTATGGTTTTGGTCCATTCCGTTGGGTTTGTACATCTGGAAAATCAGAAGATTTAGCTAAAACCGATGCTATAGCTTGTAACGTTTTAGAGGAAATAAAAACCAATTCTCCAATTGAGATTCAGCAACAAATGTCTGATAATATTCAATGGATTAAAGGTGCACAAGAAAATAAATTAGTAGTGGGCTCTCAAGCAAGAATTCTTTATGCAGATGCCGAAGGACGAATGAAAATTGCTGAAGCCTTTAATAATGCAATTGCAAAAGGAGAAATTGGTTATGTAGTTTTAGGTAGAGATCATCATGATGTTTCAGGAACAGATTCACCTTATAGAGAGACTAGTAATATATATGATGGCTCGCGTTTTACTGCAGATATGGCTATTCAAAATGTTATTGGAGATAGTTTTAGAGGAGCCACTTGGGTAAGCATACACAATGGTGGTGGCGTTGGATGGGGAGAAGTTATTAATGGTGGATTTGGTATGGTTCTTGATGGTACTAAAGACGCAGAAAGACGCTTAAAATCAATGCTCTTCTGGGATGTTAATAATGGCATCTCAAGACGAAGCTGGGCTAGAAATGATGAAGCAATTTTTGCCATTAAAAGAGCTATGGAAGTTGAACCTAATTTAAAAGTGACTCTTCCGAACTTAGTTAATGAAAGTTTGCTCAACTCGTTTTAACTTAAAACATTCAAGCTATGAAAAAAATTAATCGCTTACCAAATCACACTATTGATTATTATAAGGGTATCTTAAAATATATAGGTGTATTCTTAACTTTTGTTAGTATTATGTCATGTGTTTCTGTTAAAGTTGCTTCAGATTATGATAAAGAAGCTAATTTTTCTGAATATAAAACTTTTGCTTTTTATAAAACAGGAATTGATAAGGCAGAAATTAGTGATTTAGACAAACGTAGAATCTTAAGAGCTATTGAAACAGAAATGCTAAACAAAGGCTTTACAAAATCTGAAACTCCAGATTTACTCGTAAGTATTTTTACAAAGTCTAGAGAAAAAGTTAATGTAAATAATTCTGGTTATTATCCTTATGGTTATGGTTGGGGTTGGAGTCCATATTATTGGGGAAGTTATAATACAGTTACTACTTCTACAGAAGGGGTTTTGTATATAGATCTAATAGACGCTAATAAAAAAGAGCTTGTATGGCAAGGTGTTGGTACTGGATATATAAGTCAAAATACCAACAAAAAAGAGGAACGTATTAAAGAATTTGTTACTTTAATCATGGAGAAATATCCTCCCGGAACAGAAAATAAATAACAAAAAAAAAGCAACTCAATGAGTTGCTTTTTTTTATTTATTATATTGAATTTACTTCTTCACTAAAGATTCTTGGTAAATTTTATATTGTTCAGGTGTTAAAATACTTTTTAAACTAGCTTCAACCTTTTCATTAACCGTTCTTGTACCTTCTTGCTTAATCATGTCTGTGTCCTTTTTATTACTTAGGCCACTTAAATTTTGTTCAGCATCTACTAGAGCTCTAAAAACATCTCCTTGTTGTTCTCCTGTTAAATTAACAAGTTGATGAAGTTGATACGTTTTTTGTTTTGCAATAGCCTCAGGGCTTTGTTGTCTATCTGCAGTTTGAGCAGAAGAAAATTGAATTCCGATAAAAAATAAAGCGATAAAGCTTAAAAATGAAATGTATTTTTTCATGGTATAAATTGTTATTGTTCATTATTAGAAAATAAATATACAAAAATTATCAATATCTGTTTATATATTTTATAATATCTTTCTTATGAGAGGATTAAATACAAATTTAATCGTTCAATAATCCAATAGAGTTTCTATTTTTGCTTTTACCTTCTCAGTTGAAGGAATCATTGTTTGTTCCAAAGTACTATTAAGTGGAATTGCTGGCATATTTTCGCTACCTATTGTCATAACAGGAGCATCAAGATATTTGAAGCATTCTTCCTGAATTTTTCCAGCCAATGCTCTTG
>DFBO01000085.1:0-3331 GCA_002366675.1 Flavobacteriaceae bacterium UBA3078 | reverse complement strand
TCTTCATCTAAAGGGAATAACGTTCTTAAATCTATAATTTCTACTTGGTCAGCTATCTCTTTAGTTGCATTATAAGCCCAATGAACTCCCATTCCATAAGTTACGACAGTCAAAGTTTCTACATCTTCCTGTTTCCATATTTCTTGTAAAACCCAAGCTTTTCCAAAAGGCAATACATAATCTTCGCTTGGTTCTACAGAAGTTGCAGTTAGTGTTCCAGGTACTTTTGACCAATACAATCCTTTATGCTCTAATATTACTACTGGATTTGGGTCGTAATAAGCTGCTTTCATTAAACCTTTTAAATCTGCACCATTACTTGGATATGCTATTTTAATACCTCGAACATTCGTTAATACACTTTCAACTGAAGATGAATGATAAGGACCACCACTACCATAAGCTCCAATTGGAACTCTTAATATCATACTCACTGGCCATTTTCCGTTAGACAAATAGCAGCTTCTACTTACCTCAGTAAATAACTGATTAAGTCCTGGCCAAATATAATCTGCAAACTGAACCTCTACAATAGGTTTTAAACCAACAGCACTCATACCAACAGTTGAACCTACAATAAAAGCTTCTTGAATTGGTGTATTAAAAACACGATCGTCTCCAAATTTTTGAGCTAATGTTGCTGCTTCACGAAACACACCTCCTAGCCTTCCACCAACATCTTGTCCATAAAGCAAACACTCTTTATGTTTTCTCATCAACTCTTCAACAGCAAACAAAGCACAATCTACCATGACAACTTTATCTGCACCTTCAGGAGAACGAATCCCTTTTTCTTCAGTAATTGGTGTTGGCACAAAATCGTTTGTAAATAAATCTTCAGGCTTTGGGTCTTCTGCCATAAGCGCTTTCTGAAAATCTTTTTCAACATTTACTTTTGCAGAATCTTCTATCTTTTGAATTTCTTTTGAGGTAAAACCATTATCCAATAACTGTTGTTTTAAAACTGGATATGGATCACGAGAACGTGCTTCATCTAAATCATCTCGATACCATTCCATTCTTACACCTGAGGTATGATGATTTAATAATGGAACTTTAGCATGCACTAAAAACGGTCTTCTTTCTGTACGAATGGTTTTTATTACTTTTTCTACAGCTTTATAACTTTCAATAAAATTAGCTCCATCAATAGATATAGACTCTAATCCTTTAAATCCTTTAGCATATTCAAAAGCATTTTGAGCTCTTGTTTCTGCTGCATTTGCTGAAATATCCCAACCGTTATCTTGAACTAAATATAGAATTGGCATTTGCTTTAAAGCTGCCATTTGGAAAGCTTCAGAAATCTCTCCTTCAGTTACAGATGCGTCTCCAAGTGAACAAACCACTAGTGGTAAATCGTTTAGTGTTTTATCGTCTAAATTTTGTAATTCTTTATACTGAATTCCCATAGCAACTCCAGTTGCTGGAATGGCTTGCATTCCTGTAGCAGAGGATTGATGTGGGATTTTTGGTTTATCTGCATCCTTTAAACTTGGATGACAATAATAAGTTCTTCCTCCAGAAAACGGATCATCTTTTTTTGCTAATAATTGCAACATTAATTCGTAAGGTTTCAAGCCAAACGATAATAACATAGCATCGTCTCTATAATATGGAAATGCATAATCTTGAGGCAATAATTGCATTCCTAAAGCAGTTTGAATAGCTTCGTGACCTCTTGATGTAGCATGTACATATTTAGAAACTTGCTTGAAATTAGCCTCATATAATTCAGCCATAGACTTGGCAGTACACAAGTTTGAAAACCCTTTTTCTAATATATCTTTATTCATTAAACTAACTCTCTTTTAACCTTAGTTATCCAATTGAATTTATCTTTAACTCTTCCTGTTTTAATATCATTTAAAGTATTATTTACTTCTAATCCAACTGGACTTTCATTAGATACATGAATGGTTTCATCTTCTAATCCAATATTTTGAATGTAGGCAATACCAACAGCTGTTCCTGTTCCAAATGCTTCCTCTAAGGTATTATTCTTTGAAGCTTCAATAATCTCATTAATAGTAATTGCACGTTCTATAACTTCATAACCTTTATCTTTTAAAACATCCATAACACTCATTCTTGTAATGCCATCTAAAATAGACCCATCACGTTTTGGGGTAATAAATTTTCCATCAATTTTAAAGAAAATATTCATGGTTCCAACTTCCTGAATGTACTTATGCTCGATAGCATCTAACCATAAAACCTGATCGTATCCTTTTGCTTTAGCTAATTCTGTAGGACGTATTGCTGCTGCATAATTTCCAGCTGCTTTAGCTTCTCCTGTTCCTCCTTGAGCTGCACGTATATATTGTTTTTCTGCCCACAATTTAATCCTTTTACTAAAAAATGGACCAGCTGGAGATGCCATAATAATAAACTTATAATGAGTTGCAGCACGCATACCTATAAATGGCTCGTCTGCATACATAAATGGTCTTAAATAAAGTGCACTTCCATCTGTTGGTGGAATCCAATTTCGTTCTAAATCTACTAACTGTTTCAAACCTTCTACAAATAAATCTTCTGGAAAAAGAGGCATTCCCATTCTGTCTGCACTCGTATTTAATCGTGCTGCATTTTTATTTGCTCTAAATAATATGGGATTTCCATCAGTATCTACAGTAGCTTTCATGCCTTCAAAAATCGCTTGCCCATAATGTAATGCCATGGCTGCTGGATGTGTAGGAATAAGCGCTAGTGGTTCAATTCTAGGATTAACCCAAACACCATTTTCATAATCACAAATAAACATGTGATCTGTAAATGTGGTTCCTAATGGAATATTGTTGAAGTCGATGTTTTCAACTTTTGAATTTTCTACTTTAGTAATTGAAATGTTATTAGACATTTTATTTTATTTTTGAGTTGAGATTCCTCGACAAGCTCGGAATGACAAAACGATTTATATTTCTCTATTAATATCAAATTGCTCAAAATAATCAGCAACACGACGCACAAAACTTCCTCCTAAAAATCCATCAACTACTCGATGATCAAAAGATAAAGACAAGTACATCATACTTCGAATAGCAATTTCATCGCCTTTTTCAGTTTCAATAACTTCAGGTCTTTTCTTAATAATTCCTAGAGCTAAAATGGCCACTTCTGGCTGATTAATAATTGGTGTCCCCATGACACTCCCAAAAGTTCCGACATTAGATATGGTAAATGAGCTCCCTTTTATATCGTCTCCTGTCAACTTATTTTCACGTGCTTTATTAGCTAATTCATTTACATTTGAAGCTAATGATTTTAGATTTTTTGTATCAGCATTTTTCACTACAGGAACAATCAAATTTCCACTTGGTAAAGCAGT
>DFBO01000063.1 GCA_002366675.1 Flavobacteriaceae bacterium UBA3078 | reverse complement strand
ACTGAAAGTGTAAGTTTTTGCTTAGTCATACGTATTAATACGTGTTTTTAATTTAACATTTTTTATTTTTTGAAATCTGCTTTTTACATATTCTATTAGTTGACTTCCTTCTAATTTGTCACTAGAAGGTCCTGATCTTACATAAAATTCTTCCTTTTTTTGAGAAGTTTTTAAAAATACTGGTTTCGTACTTTCTTTACAATCCACCCGTAATATATGCTTTCCTTCACACTGAACAGGCTTATATGTTATTAAATTAATAAATTCAAGCCCAATTTTATCTTTTATCAAATTTTTAAAATGGAGGAGAAATTTATCAATACTGGGGAAATCATCTATTTCGATACCCACTACTTTATGGTCATCTGATACACCGACGAGGAGGATACCTCCGTTTGTATTAAGGAAAGCAACAATTGTTTTTAATACACTATGTTCAATTTTCTTATCGATTTGCTTAGTTTTTAAGTTTTTTCGTAAGGTGGATTTAAATTCCAATTTTGTACTTTCCCCTCTCGCTATTAACCCCGTTATGCTGTCAGACAAATTTGCCAATTGGAAATATTCTCTTAGAATAGATATCTTTTCTTCTATGTCGGAAATTTTTTTAGGATATTTTGTTAAATCCTGTTCGTAAGTTTTTAATTGATTTTCTAGTTCTTTAATTAATGATTTAACCTTAACTATTCCTTTTTGTGTTTTTAGATCTGGCAAATATATTTTTGTTCTCAATAATGAGTTTTTTGTTATTGTTGTTATATATCCAGATGACAGGGATTTTCTTATCATATTTCCCAGGTGTGTGTTTAAAAAATCTGCTACATATTTTGCATCTCCAGTTTCTGGTTTAAGAACTATCTGCCAATAGTTCTGGGATTTTATCTTTAAATCAGACAGTGAATCAATAGCTGGGGAAGGGCCGACACGAGGTAAATAAACACAATTTTTATATTTATTAAAACCGTTTTTTAATTTTGAACTGGGGGAATTAATTTCGGTTGTGATAGCGGCAAGATCAACAGCACTTAAATTAAATTTATGTGCAAGTGATTCAATTTCTTTTTCTAAAATAAACGCATTGAAGCTTGTGAAAGATTCATGGTTAATTAAGGCGCCTAGATGTAGAGTTTTACCTTCTTTACGCAATTTCAAATTTTTTAATAGGGTCTGTCTATTTTTTTTATCCTGATAAAGTTCTCCGACAAAAAGATTCTGAGGTTTTTCTTTTTTAATAATTAATAAGTAGGTTTGAATATTAGTTATGGGTGCAAATGTACCAGCGGGTATTGATATTATTGCATCAACATATAAACCAAACCTGTAAAGATTAGAATAAACCGATTTTTCACCCTGATATGAAATGAATCTAGGACTAACGATAAAAAATGCGATTCCTTTTTTACTTAATTTTAAAGCACCTTTAAGTAAGAGTAGATTGTACTGTTCATCCCGAATTTTAATTATATCGCCATCAATACCTAATTCTATTTCCGAATGTTTTGTTCTCCAAGGAGGCATACCGAGAATTATGTCAAACGTATCACCTATGTCCTCCAATAATAAAAATGGGTCTCCAATTCTCCATTTTATATGATTATGACTATCTAATAATTTTGAAATTTTAAGTTGTTTTTCATTTATGCATAAAGCCAAAAAATTATCCAATTTTAATTTTTGGCTAATAGGTATTATCAATGACCCCATCCCTGGCCATATATCTAACATTGATTTAATTGAAGTGTCTTTCAGATAGGATATTATAAATTCTGGGATAAATGAAGGGCTAATAATTGTACTCAATTCTCTTGGTGAAAAATATTTTTTTTGTATATATCCTAAATCATCAAAATTTAGTTCAATTCCTGCTTCTTTTATGGCTTCAACAAATGAATATAGATTGAATCTTCCATGACTTTTTAAATTTCTTAATTTATAATAGATTTCGTTGAATATTTTTATTCTTACATCTGTTTGTTTCATTGAGTTGTGTTTAAACTGTTTATGCTTATTTAATTCTTAATCCTCCTAACATTTACCCTATTTTTTATATGAAATGAATACAATTATATTATTAATTTTATGTTTTTTCAATAACTGGTATTTCTTCTAGTGTTTTGATAATCTCTTTTTCTAAATCCAGTATTTTTTGTTTGATAACTTCCGGTTTCTCATATTCGATTTCTTCATATTCGATTTCTTTATATTTTGAAATACTCAAGTCATAATCATTTTCAATAATTTCGTCTATGGGGACAAAGAAACATTTTGCTTTTCTATCATCAAATGATTCAGAATTTCTCATATTAAATTTTTCAAGTATGTCTGGTATATCACCTTTTCCATCAATGTATGTTCTCTTATCATCAAGGCTAAAACCATCAGAGGCCATATCATAGAACCAGACTTTCTTGGTGGGTTCACCTTTGGTGAATATTAACACCCCAGTTGAAACGCCGGCATACGGTTTGAAAACACCAGAGGGCATGGATATAACAGCATCTAAACGACATTCTTCAAGAATTTTTTTTCTAATATTTTTATGAGCCTTTGAACTACTAAATACAACACCATCAGGAACTATTACTCCACAACGTCCACCAGTAGCAAGTATATTATACATAAGTTCAAGGAAAAGTATCTCGGTTTTTTTTGTTTTTATCCTGAAATTTCCACTTAACTCAGATTCATCAATACTTCCTTTAAAAGGTGGATTTGCTAAAACAACATCATAATAATTCTGTTCATCATAACGTGTAGAAAGAGTATTCATTTGTTTGATATTTGGTTTTTCTATCCCATGCATCATCATATTCATAAGAGAAATACGAACCATAGTGGGATCAAAATCAAACCCATAAAAACTCTCCTCACGTAGAATTTCCCATTGTTGTTTATTTAGTTTATCTCCTTTAAAATTATATTCGTTTCCTTGATTATCGGATTTTATGAAATCTTTTGATGTATTTGCTTTCAGTATATGCTCAAAAGTGGAAACAAGAAATCCTGCGGTTCCACAGGCAGGATCACAGATACTATCTCCAACCTTTGGATTAACTAAATTGGTTATCATTTTTATGATATGTCGTGGTGTTCTGAACTGGCCATTCTTGCCAGCGGTTTTTAATTCAGATAGAAGATATTCATAGAGATCTCCCTTTGCATCACGGTTTTGTTCCTTGATATGCATGCTGTTGATGATTTTAACTGCTTCAATTAGGAGGGAAGAAGTAGGGATAGTAAAAACGGCATCTTTCATATACTGAGCATAAAGGGAATCTTTGCCACCAAGAGATCTTAAAAAAGGAAAAACTTTATCTCTTACATGCGAAAGAATTTGATCCGCTGGAAGATTCGTCCAATCTGACCATTTACAATTCTCATTTTCTTTAAAAATTGAAACATATTTTTCTCCACTTAACAATGCGTTTTGTTCCCTTGCAACATCTTCATCTTCCAATCTTTTCATAAAGATAAGATATGACATCTGTTCAATTGCTTGTAAAGGATTAGAAATACCTCCACTCCAAAACTTATCCCACAATTGATTTATTATTGATTTTAAAGTTGCTTCTAACATCTTATTTCACCACTCATGGATTTTTTTAAAATAACTTGAAAAAAATCATCAATTTTTTCTTTTGATTGGTTTTGAGTTTTTTCTAATTTATTAATATTTTTTACAACTGAACTGTAAATAATTTGAGATTCAATAGATGGAACAAGAATATCTAATTTTTTAACCGCTCCGATATTAAAGTGCTTTTGTGCTGATCCAGTTTGTGTAGATAATATTAAATTCTTTATTTTATCATTATTGATGAAACTACAGAGATATTCACTTTTAACCATATCGTCATCTGGTCTTAAAATAATTAAATCTATACAATTTGCTCCATCTAATTCTTTTGGAACAATGCAGGCCGTTCCTGGATATCCGCTTCTTACAATTAAAACATCACGATATTTAATTTTTGATTTTGATAAAATGGTATTATTATTTTCTTCCGATATATATACAAGATCATCCATTATTATTCTATTTTTTCTTACATTTAATCCCCTCAGAGCAGGAACGCCATCTGAAACATAATAACTCGCAGGTTTTACGACAATCCCAACAGTAATAAGTTTACATATATCTTTTAACTTTGCTAATTTCCAATTTTTTTCATTTTTAACAGGGTCACCAAACAATTTTAAAAAAGCGCTATCAAGATAATCAATTGTCAATTTATGCGATTGTTTTCGATATTCTTTCAACTTTTCTATTTTATCAAGTAAAGATACAATTTTCTTTTGGGTTTCAAACGGTGGAAGAACTAAATTGTAATTCTTGATGAATTGAGTATTTATACCACCGACAGCGGCGCCATGGAAATTCGCCGCAATCTGTCTTTGACCTGTAGGAGAGAAAAGATGATAAAATAGATATTTCTGATGAATTAAATCTTTTTTTCCTCTTAAAATAAATACATGTTCGTTAACTGCTGATTTTTCAAATGGGAAATCTTCATTTACAAAAGATGTTTTTCCAGTTGTTGCCCCATCTTTAACTACTAAAACGTCTCCATTATTTATCTTTCCTCGTTTTAAAGACTCATAAAAATCAATTGATATATATTTAATACTAATAAAATTGAACCCTCCAATTGAGTTTAAATGCTCACCACCTAAACTAGGAATATCTTCATCTAAATCATTTATACCGCCCTTTGGACGACTACCATTTTCTAATGTGTCTAATACATCACATAATCTCATTTCATTCCAATCATTTGGAATATTCATTTTTTCCCCTCCTAAAAATACCACTTGGGACGGGAATAGAATCTCGTTTTTTCTTGTTAACAAATACGTTTCTTTCCTCAAGTTTTTGAGATATTGTATTATTTAAATTTTCAAGATATGATGGAGAAATATTACGTAGAATATCAAGATCATCTTCTGTATCGAGTTTAATACCCCAGGAAAATGAATCCTCCTCTTTTTTATATTTTATTATATTTCTTCCTGCGATAGTGTGAGGAACTCTAAAATTAAGTTCATTTAGAATTAAATGTCGAATTAAAGAAGCAGGTGTGACTCCCTTTCGTTCACAATAGGACTTGAATAAAGTTAATTCATTTGCAGGTAACTTTGTTGATACTGAACGATATTCCATAAAAGGTGATTATTTTTTGTGTTTATAAATTTTTATGTAAACCTTTGTTGACCATTTTATTTCATTTTGATTTCATTACATTTCTTGATAATAATCTTCAAATCATCTATCTGGAAATAATCAAGAGGATGCTCATTAGCAAGAGGGGGATTTGCTAAATCAATGATTTCAATGTGCTTTCTTTCAGCAAACACTTTTTTCAATAACCGTAAAAACTCTAACTGTTTAGAACTATAATGTGATTTCTCAAGTATGAACTCATCAAATCGTCGTTCAATCATTATCTTTGGATCATACTCAAAAGACAACCCAATTATATCCCTCAGAAACTGTAAAAAATCAACCTTTTGATACTTCTGCACATTCTCAATGATAAGACTTGGTCTTAACGATGATAACTGTAATTCAAGTTCCAACAACTCATGAGCAGTTATACCATCACCATCCTTAATTTTCTTTATAAGTGGATTCTTTTCAAGAAATTCTTTCAATTCAGCATCTTCCTTAATCTCTTTTTCAAACTGTTTCTTCGTAAGGACAAGATCAGGTGCATCAATCTGAATAATCTTACGTGGATCCGGCTCATAATATCTCATCAATGGAGCCATCTCTCTTACCAAAAACTCAACATCTTCAAAGGTTAAATCTTCCCAAAATTTCCCCTGTAAAACACTTAAAATATTATCTCTATTATCACTTATTTCAGAGAGGCTATCTCGACGAAGAATATTTTCACACAGTCCCTGAACATATATACCAATCTTATCTATCTGCTCCTGTCTTCTATCAAGGATATAACCAAATAATTTCTCAACCTGTAATATAAAAGAGGAAATGTTGACATTCTCACCTTGACTGGTTATCATCAAAGGGGAAATCTCATTTAGTAAATCCCCAGTATGTCTATCAAGATCAAATGATGCATCCTTTATTTTCTGAATCATTGGAAGTTTTTCTCTAACAATAAATGATTCATGATCAAGATTGTTGATAGTGTCAAGTATTTTTTTTGAAATTAGAGTTTTTTGTTCATCATTTAGAGATTTTTCAAGAAGTTTAACTCTATTTTCAAATATCTGGGTAATAACATCCTTTACAGAGGGTTTCTCCGGTGATACATTAAACGAATGATATTCAATGTTAGAATGGCCACCAATTAAAAAATCAAATATTTGAAAATTCTTCTTCTCACGATCCGGTAACCATTCTGGATGCTTACATGCGTTAAGATTACGAGTTCCACGACCAAACATCTGCCAAAAACGAGTATGGGAAAACACAGGTTTCACAAAAACAAGATTACAAATCTCTGGAATATCAACACCAGTATCCAACATCCCTACAGAAAGAGCAACCCGGGGTTCGGATTCCAATTGAAAACGTCTAACCTCATCTTCCGCACGATCCATATCAGAAGTAATAACCTGAACTTCATTACTCAATAGGGGAAAGACCTTGCCAAAAATTTTTTTCATATGCTTGGCATGACGTTGACTGGCACAGAAAAAAATAGATTTGCAGGGTTTTCCCTCATTGGATTTATAACACATATATATGAATTCTCGGATGATAAGTTCATTTGTTTTATCATCCATAAAAACATGGTCAAATTGAGAACCGGTAAACTCTGTTACTTCTGGATCAAGTTCTTGTCGTCGTAATTCATCTTTCAAACCCTTGGGGAGTTCTGCACCTTTTATACCCAATGCAAGATTCTTTGTGTTTACCTCAATGGCCTTATATGGAACAAGAACAGTATCAACAATCGCTTCATCATATGAATATTCAACAGTCGGTTTTCCCGGTTCGCAACCAAATAAATCATAGGTATTTTTTGATTCATGCTCCCGTGGTGTAGCAGTCAAACCAACCTTAATAGCATCAAAATACTGGAAAAGAAGATTATTCTTATCATAAATGGAACGATGTGCTTCATCAAACACAATTAAATCAAAAAACCCTGGGCTAAACCGTTCAAATAACCTTTTTGGTTTTCCACCCATCATGGTTTGAATTGTTGAAACATACAACCTCCCAGTAGTGGAAAACCCCTGGCGAAGATCAACAACTGGTTCAGTAAAAAACTGTTTAAAACCATTAGCTTTTGCTTGATTAGCAAGCGCAATCCTATCCACTAAAAACAAGACATTACGGACAATATTTGCATTGATCAGAACACTTATTATGGCCATTGCAACTCTTGTTTTACCTGTTCCTGTGGCCATATGAATGAGTGCTTTTTTATGACCTTTGGAAAAATGTTCACTCAATTCACGAACTATCTGAATACTGCGTGGACGATCTATTATTCGAGGTTCAATTTTTACTGAACTAGGATTTCTTCTTTTGATAAACAAGTCTGCTCTACGGGAAAGATCTTCCTGAGAGAAAGGTCCGCTAACCTTGGTTTCAATGCCAAACTCGTCTATAAAAAGCCAAACACGGCCATTTGTAAGAAAAATCGGTATCTTCCTGTTTATCTGCTTCTCAATATCTTTTGCATAGGTTCGTGCCTGTATTCTGCCATTTTTTTCATCCTTGGAAAAGCGTTTAGCTTCAATGATTGCCAGAACTGATCTATCCTCATCTAATAAAACATAATCAATAAATCTATCAACATTTTTTTCTATATTCCCATCATAAAATACAAAATTTTTGGTAATAAAATCAGATTTTACAGAGTTAACTTCCTCTTGAACATATTTTTTTAGCCATCCTCTTTTTTTTAATTCTGGATCAATGAGTTTTTTTCTTGTTTGTGATTCACTTTTTATCTCCACTCTATTTTCATCGACCATTCAATTTAATTAATAACTTCGCATCCTTAAAAATATGTTTCTATTTTAGTTACTATGATCCTTAAAATCTTAAACCATATTTCGTTTCTAATTGAATTGTTTTTTTATCTAAATAGCTCTTTTTCGATTAATTTCATATATTTGTTAACATAAAACATATCGGGATCGTATTTTGTGGGTCTGACTCTAATTTCAAATTTTGGGTTATATACATCTGTATTATCAAATAAGATTAGGCCAATGCCAAAAATTATGCATAAGGTATCAAGTCGTGAAATATCATCGACAGACGATTGTTTAGGAACAACAATATAACATCTGTGGCTGAATAATCTATAGGCGCAAGCCTGGCCGAATGCTGTAATTAGATCTCGGGAATCCGTTTTTATTTCAGCTGATGTTATTTCTGTAGGAAAAGAGATCATATCACTCCTGAGTGATTCTCTTTTTCCTATAACATCGGGCGTACCCCATTTATCTCTGAATTTGTTTCCACCAAGCGGTATTGCTTTGTCGCAATCTTCATTTTCTTTTAACCAGACCGCAAAAGGTTGATAAAATTCCTCCTCCACAATTTTTCCTGTTTTTTTATTAATTTTTTGTTCTTCTCGAATCTCTTTTTCTCTGAAATAAGTATGACGAAAAAGTCCTCGCGCCGGTTTATAAATCTCATTTGGGATTTGTTGGTCTAAATTCCATACCGTCCCATGAATGGTATTGACAGGGATAGCTGGATGGTGACTATGTACCTCTCTTACTAGATCTGCATAGCGAACACCTTCAGGATTGGATTTAAGTATTTTTATAGCAGCAGATTTGATTTTTTCTCTTTTAGTAATCTTTTCTTCGGTCATCATATGGGATTTAATAATTTTAAATAGCCCTCCTAAAAATTTTAATGAATAGAAAGTATAAATTACTTTTGTAATATAAAATTTTATTAATTTTTAAATATAAAAATAGTTATTAATAAAAAATGATATTTTATACAATATTTTGGGCTGGTTTGTCTATAATGTATGTTATTTTGGGTTTATATTCACGAAAATATTCAAAAAATTTTGCGGGAACTTTTGAAAAATTAGCCTACGGTGCTTCCACTGGGCTGGATGAGAAAAGTTTTGAAGATACGGATGAAATGAATAAATTTAGGCAACAAGAGTCTGATATTATCC
The DNA here is from genome assembly GCA_002366675.1 of Flavobacteriaceae bacterium UBA3078. Lineage (GTDB taxonomy): Bacteria > Bacteroidota > Bacteroidia > Flavobacteriales > Flavobacteriaceae > Xanthomarina. The sequence continues at coordinate 2,016 of DFBO01000063.1, read as the reverse complement.
AAAAAAAAGACAATGAAATAGAAATTATACACGGAGATTTTATTAAAAAATATATTAATATATTTTCTTATATCAATTTTGTTACAGGTGGTTTAGCAGCATTGGCTGCTATAGCAAATTTAAATGAATTTATTGATATTATTGATGCATTAAAATCTATGTTTTTCCATTAAATATTTCGAATTATGGTAAAGAATGTTATTCTCTAATTTATTTAATATAATTTGTATTTAATCCTCAAAATGGCCAATTAATTTGAAAATAATATTTATAGGATATAATCCTTATATTCGGATAACTTAATTGGCTCCCTTACTATATCAGCGGACTTCCACAGGAACTGTTCCAGATCCTGCAAAGTCAGTTTTTCCTCGATAGATCTTCTTTGGATAGACATCAATTTTCCTCCGTCTCATAAAGTAATAACCCTGCATCTTATAATGCCTTGAGGGCAGAAAGATCTTCTTTTTAAGTTTTAGCGCAATGGATATAATTGTCTTTAATGTTTTTATTTTATAGATAAGTAATTACTTTTTTTTATCACCGACATCATCAAGAATATCTTTAAGGAGACAAAAAAAACCATATTCTCCACGCTTTGACCTCATCTCCTTTTTCTTTCTATCTCTTATCACTTTATCATCAATAATTTTTGGGGTAATGTCGCTTTCTAGTTCGCCGGATTTGCTTAGGATACGTGAAATATAGTTAGATACAGAGATTTCACCCAAGACATCGTAATGAGCAACTAAAAACAGGGGATACACTGACATCATGAAATCATCTAATAATTCATAACAGAGAAATAATGTGGATAAATGGTAAGTATAATTTTTTGTTGTATTCATGATTTCTCCGATTTTCTTATCAGGAAAAAAAAGTTTTTGAAGGACAGTTGCTAATTCCATATTGCAGCGAATTTCATACTTTCCTCCTGTTTTTACTAACCATTCTGGTAGAGCAAATTCCTCCCTAATTTCAAATGTGCCATCCTGGCGTTTTACCCTAATTTTTTTTTTAGTATAATTTCTATCACAAAAACTCATTAATGCAGAGGTCAATAGGCAAAAAAACATCGGTTTATCCAATGGGTCATTATGATGTTTTCCCCATTCACTGATTTTTTCTCCTATATGCATTCGGCTTAGATCGTATCTAATCTTCCGTATTGTTTTCAGGTGTTTTTCAATTTCATTTGCACTAAAATCAATCTCGTCTGTGTAATCATAATATTTTTCAAAATAAGTTCTTGGAAACCCGTATAGATGAAAACCGGGGACGTCGCAATACAAGTCATAAGGGGATGTATCTTGTATGATATGTGAGTCACCCACCTTCAATAATTCTTCATTGCGTAGAGCGTGACTTCCAAGGGACCAGTAGCAAAGATTTGCAACCCCCTGATCTTTATATAACAAGTTATATTCCGACATTGTATTGAGATATTTCAATACGGTATTTTTGACTTCATCATGACCCATTTCACGGACTTCATTGTATGCCTGGGTAGTGGTTAGCTCCCCTTTTTCTTTTATAACTTTATATATAGAAATAGTAAGTGGTCTCGTTATAAGGTCTTCATATGAGCAATTCAAAAAATATTTCCTTTTTTTAATGCCTTTATTTGTCATGCTAAATCGTATGGGGTATAAGCATACACATATGCATAGCATATATATAATCATTTATAAATTACTATATGTGAATAATATGAAAATGACTACCATATCAGTAACTCAAGGGCAATACAACAAATTGAAGAATGAAGGACAAAGGCTTGGCTCGTCGATGGCATCTATAGTAAGGATGGCCGTGGACAAATATTTTTGTGAACGGAGTGAAAAAAATGAGTAGGGATAAAGTTCGGGAGTCATCAAATGGGGGGGAGGGGGGTGTCCCATGACGCAACAGCTGAGCCATATGGTAGCGATGGCAGCCAGCCTTTCTTATGCCTTCCATGCTTATTATATTTATATTTATCGGTTGATTGCAAATCTTACTACTATACATTGTTGC
>DFBO01000252.1:10838-11649 GCA_002366675.1 Flavobacteriaceae bacterium UBA3078 | reverse complement strand
GTAAAAGCCAAATCATCCATAATATCGCTTAAAGAACGACGTATATAACCACTCTCGTCGATGCTTCCAACTAAAAATTCAGCAATATCAAATTCATCATCAGTTAATCTAAAGGTGTTTAACTGATTTATTAAGTGTTGTGTAAACGATATTCCAGCAGCATAAGGCATGGTCTTTTCTTCATCGTCACTGCTGTAATTATTGGCTTGAGTTCTATAATCAGGCACATCATCATCGCTTAGATAATCGTCCACGTTAATATCGTCTGCATTTATAGAATCGTTATCATCTTCAAAATCGTTTGAATTATCAAAATCATCATCTAAATCTTCTAACTGTTCTTTACCACTTTCTAGTGCAGGATTTTCTTCTAATTCTTGCTTTAAACGCTGTTCAAATGCTTGCGTAGGCAATTGTATCAACTTCATCAATTGGATTTGTTGAGGCGATAACTTTTGAGATAATTTAAACTGTAAAAATTGTTTAAGCATTATTCTGAGTTGGATTCATCTGTTAATATTTATTGTTTTTCAGTGGTCAGATGCAATGCGCTTTTAACATAACAATTGGCTTGTAACTTTATGTTAATGGCATTTCAGATAAAAATAAAAAAAACAATCTATATAATCATGGTTATAGATTGTTTTGTTAAATTATTATTCTTTGTTAGAGATTCATTCAATTTAAAAGGAATAACTAAAGAGCTTAGGTTCTTCGTTTCACTCTGAATGACAAAGAGTTCTATCTAATTGACAATTTTTTAGAATTCAGCATTTTGCGGTGTTCTAGGAAATGGAATCACGTCGCGAAT
>DFBO01000252.1:0-10736 GCA_002366675.1 Flavobacteriaceae bacterium UBA3078 | reverse complement strand
GGAAATAAGATATCCATAGCACGAACGGTTTTACCATCATCGTTTAAGCGCATGTAAAACGCTTTAATGTTTGCAGGATAGTCGAATAAAATAACAGGACAGTTAAAGTGTTTTTCAACTAAATAACGTTCATGTTCACTTTGTAAATCGGCTCCCCATTCATTAATAACATATTTGAATTTCTTCTTCTTATTTGGTTTACTATTTTTAAGAATATCAATGGCTTCTGTATAGCTTACTCGTTTAAAGTTGTTGTCTACAACAAATTTAATTTTCTCAATCAAACTCATGTCGCTACGTTCGGCTTGTGGTTTGGTTTTTTCTTCGTCAAGTAATCTCTTTTCTAGAAACTCTAAATCTTCACGATTATGTTCAAGAATGTAACTTAAAACCGATTTCATAAAATCTTCAGCTAAGTCCATATTCCCTGCTAAATCCATAAAAGCCACTTCTGGTTCAATCATCCAGAATTCAGATAAATGTCTAGATGTATTTGAGTTTTCTGCTCTAAAAGTTGGTCCAAAGGTGTATACTTTACCAAGAGACATAGCATAAGTTTCAGCTTCTAATTGTCCAGAAACAGTTAAGTTAGTTTCCTTTCCAAAAAAATCTTCTTTAAAATTGACGTGTCCATCGTCATCTAAAGGAGGATTTTTAGCATCTAAATTGCTCACTCGAAACATTTCTCCAGCTCCTTCAGCATCACTTCCAGTAATGATTGGTGTGTGCATGTAATAGAATCCATTGTCATTAAAATATTTATGAATGGCAAAAGATAACGTAGAGCGTAAACGCATAACAGCACTAAAGGTGTTTGTTCTGGTTCTTAAGTGCGCATTTTCACGAAGAAATTCGAAAGAATGTTTCTTAGGTTGTATAGGATATGTTTCGGGATCTGAATCTCCTAAAATTTCGATTGAAGACACCTTAATCTCTACACTCTGTCCTTTTCCTTGACTTTCTGCTAACACACCTTTAATAGCTACTGAAGCACCTGTAGTAATGCGTTTTAAAATGGCCTCATCTGTATTTTCAAAATCAACAACACATTGTATATTATTTATGGTAGAACCATCGTTTAAAGCTATAAAACGGTTGGCTCTAAATGTTCTAACCCATCCTTTTATTTCTATGTCCTGTAAGGTGTTCTCCTTAGAAAGTAAGTTTGCTATTGTGCTCGATGTCATTTTAAAATATTTTGAGTGCAAAGATAAATCTTTGCTATAATTTTTAATTTAAGTTTTTTATATCGTTTTCAGTTTCTTCCTCTATACCATCTTCTTCTGGAATGATATTTATGGAAGGTTCTTTTAATACTTGTTTGTTAGCTATGCTTCTTTCTAACGATAATAATAAAGATGGTAACAATAATAAGTTAGACAGCATAGCAAACAATAACGTGGCAGAAACTAATGCGCCAAGGGCAACAGTGCCTCCAAAACTTGACACAGTAAAAACCGAAAAACCAAAGAATAATACTATAGATGTATAGAACATACTCACTCCAGTTTCACGAAGTGCAGCATATACAGATTTTCTTATTTTCCAATGGTTTGCTTGTAGTTCTTGTCTGTATTTTGCCAGAAAATGAATGGTGTCATCCACAGAAATTCCAAAAGCAATACTAAAAACTAGAATCGTTGAAGGTTTTATTGGAACACCTAAATATCCCATTAAGCCTGCTGTAATAACTAATGGCAATAAGTTAGGGACTAATGAAACTACAATCATTCTAAAAGACCTAAACATGTAAGCCATAAATAAAGAGATTAAAAAGATAGCTAGAGATAAAGAAATAGCTAGATTTTTAACCAGATATTTTGTGCCTTTTTGAAACACAAGTGCTTTTCCAGTAATGGTTACATGATACTTATCTTCAGGAAAAACTTTATTTATTTTGTTCTGAAGATTATCTTCAATACGTTCCATTTTATCTGTACCAATATCTTTCATGAACGTAGTAATACGTGCGTATTGACCAGTACTATCAACAAAATTGTTTAGTAAGTTTATGTTTGAAGTTGAATTTTTCGCATAGCTTAAAATAAAGCTGTTTTCTTGAGATGTTGGTAATTGATAGTATTTAGGATTTCCATTATAATAAGCCTGCTTAGAATACTTAACCAAGCTCACAACTGAAATTGGTCTAGATAATTCTGGAGTTTCTATAATAACTTCTTCCAACTCATTCATGCGTTTTAAAGTTGCTAATTTCATAACACCTTTTTTACGCTTGGTATCGACCAAAATTTCAACAGGCATGATGCCATTAAACTCCTCTTCAAAAAAACGAATATCTTGAAAAAATTCTGATTCTTTAGACATGTCTTCAATTAGACTACCAGAAATTTTTATCTGATAAATACCAATCATACTAACTATTAGCAGAACAATAGAAGTGATGTAAATAGTAATACGTCTTTGTTTTACCATACGTTCCATCCAATCTACAAAACCACCAATCCAACGCTTATTTAAGTGTTCTAAATGTCTTTCTTTTGGATAAGGTAAAAACGTGTAAAGAATAGGAATAATCAGTAAACATAAAATAAAAATTGCTAAAATGCTTAACGAAGCTACTAAACCAAATTCTTTTAAAAGCTGACTTTCAGTTAGTATAAATGTCGCAAAACCGGATGCTGTAGTTACATTAGTCATTAAAGTTGCATTACCAATTTTGGTAATAACACGTTGTAATGATTTTACTTTGTTACCATGCAACTTAACTTCGTGTTGGTATTTATTAATTAAGAAAATACAGTTAGGAATACCAATAACTATTATAAGAGGTGGAATTAAAGCCGTTAAAACTGTTATCTCGTAATTTAATAAACCTATAATGCCAAATGTCCACATGACACCTATACACACAACTAATAGCGAAATAAAAGTAGCTCTAAAAGATCTAAAAAAGAAAAAGAAAATTAAAGATGTAACACCTAATGCTAAGGCAATAAATTTACCAATTTCATCAACAATGTTTTGTGCATTTAACGTTCTAACATAAGGCATGCCAGAAATTCTAACATCTAAATTGGTGGCTGTTTCAAACGCTTCAATTTTTGGTAATAATTCATTAAATACAAAATCTTTTCGTGCAGAAGTATTAACTATATCTTTTCTAAGATAGATAGCTGTTCGAATGGTTTTTGTGTTTTTATTAAAAAGGAAGTTGTCGTAAAACGGATATTTTTTAAAGAGATCTTGTTGAAGTGTATCTAATTGCGTTTTACTTTGAATTGAATCCCGAATAAAAGGTTCTAGTTTAAATTTTTCGTTTTCTGAGTCTTTTACTAATTTCTGAAGATCTTTAATGGATACTACAGCTTCAACTTCTTCTAACTTTTTAAATGATTCAGAGAGTTTATTCCAAGCGTTCATTTTTTCAACCGAAAAAAGAGTCGTGTCTTTAACTCCAAGCACAATTAGATTGCCTTCTTCACCAAAAATTTTCAAAAAATCGTTGTAGACTACATTAACTTCGTGGTCGTCTGGTAATAGGTTCGCCTCAGTATATGTAAAACGCATGTTATCCCACTGCGTGCTAAATAAACCAGTAACTATAATAACAGCAAGAAGTATGGCGATTTTATTTCTTAAAATCACTCGAGCTATAACATCCCAGAATCCTTTTGTAAATAGTTTAAACATACATTAATAAAACAGGCGCAAAGTTAGGGAAAACCAATGTATTAGCTGAAAGATTTTACTATAATGTTGCGCAAAAATATTTCTTTATATGAATTATGAAATATTAAACAGGAAGAAGTTGGGCTTTAATGAATTGAAGAAGCAAAAAAAAGCGACTTTAATAAGTCGCTTTTAAATTTATACTGTCATGATTTCTTTTTCTTTGTTATCTAAAATAGTGTCTATTTTAGTAACATAAGTATCTGTCATTTTTTGAACATCTATTTCTGCATTCTTTTGAAGGTCTTCAGAAACATCAGCTTTTTTTATCTCATCATTCGCATCTTTCCTTGCAGAACGAACACCAATTTTTGCATCTTCTGCTTCGGTTTTTGCCTGTTTAGCTAAATCGCGTCTACGTTCTTCAGTTAAAGGAGGAACATTAATAATTATGGTATCTCCATTATTCATTGGATTAAAGCCTAAGTTGGCATACATAATTCCTCGCTCTATTTCTTGAAGCATGTTTTTTTCCCAAGGTTGTACTGTAATCGTTCTACCATCAGGTGTATTTACGTTAGCAACTTGACTTAATGGTGTTTGTGATCCGTAATAATCAACCATAACACTACCTAACATTGATGGACTTGCTTTTCCTGCTCTAATATTAACTAATTGTTTCTCAAGATGCTTTAAGGCTGCATCCATAGATTCTTTTGTTGTGTCTAGTATAAATTGAATGTCTTCGTTCATCTTATAAAATTTAATTTTTTATAAAGTTATTTCAAAAAATAAGCCAAAAGCTAAAAATAAGAATTATAAATTAACTTTTGTTCCAATATTTTCACCAGAAACAACCTTTAAAAGGTTTCCTTTTTTATTCATATCGAAAACAATAATTGGCAATTCGTTTTCTTGACTAAGAGTAAAAGCTGTGGTGTCCATAACTTTCAATCCTTTACTTAACACATCTTCAAAAGAAATATGGTCGAATTTTATGGCTTTTTTATCTTTTTCTGGGTCTGCATTATAAATTCCATCAACACGTGTGCCTTTTAAAATAACATCTGCTTCAATTTCTATGGCTCTTAAAACTGCAGCAGAGTCTGTTGTGAAATAAGGATTTCCAGTTCCACCTCCAAAAATAACGACACGTCCTTTTTCAAGATGTCTCATGGCTTTTCTGCGAATAAATGGTTCTGCAACTTCGTTGATTTTAATGGCAGTTTGTAGACGTGTAGGGACTTCAGCATCTTCAAGTGCACCTTGTAAAGCTAAGCCGTTTATAACTGTTGCTAGCATTCCCATATAATCACCTTGAACACGATCCATACCTTTACTAGCGCCAGAAACACCTCTAAAGATATTTCCACCTCCAATGACGATGGCTACTTCTACGCCTTTATCAGTAATAGATCTAATATCTGATGCGTATTCTGCTAAGCGATTTGGGTCAATACCATATTGACGATTACCCATTAATGCTTCACCAGATAATTTTAAGAGAATTCTTTTGTATTTCATTTGTTTTTATCTATTGTTTTTAATAGTCAAATGTAATTCGCTATTCAAAATCTATCCACAAATAGATTCATTAAATTTAGCTCATTTCATGAGTTGTGTCTAAACGATTAAGAGATTCCCACATTCGTGGAAACTTTGGGTTTTGCAAATATAATGATTAAACTCATTTACAAAAGTAGAATTTCACAAATAAAAAAACCACTACATCTTAAAAAAGAATAGTGGTTTGTTATTGTATTTGTTAGAGACTCTAAAAGAGAACTCAAGAAGGACAAAATGTTTAAATTATCCTACAGAAACACGTTTAAATCCTGTAATAGAAACATCTCCATAAGATGCTACATATTTAGCAACGCTTAATTTCTCGTCTTTAATAAAGTTTTGATCTAATAAACATTGCTCTTGGTCAAGAGTCGTATTATCAGAAATAAAACGATCCATTTTTCCTGGAAGAATTTTATCCCAAATTTGTTCAGGTTTTCCTTCAGCTTTTAATTCTGCTTTAGCATCATCTTCAGCTTTAGCTAATACTTCTGGAGTTAATTGTGCCATAGAAATGTAACTTGGTACATTTTTTAAGGTCTTACCTAAACGTCCTAATTCGATATTGTCTTTTTCAATAACAGCAATTCTAGCTTCAGTTTCTGAAGCAATAAAAGCTGGATCAAAATCTTTGTAAGAAAGTGTTGTAGCTCCCATAGATGCTACTTGCATAGAAACATCTTTTACTAAAGCTTCTGCATTATCAACTTTCGAAGATAATCCTACTAGAGCAGCAATTTTATTGATATGTACATAAAATCCAACATAAGCAGCTTCTAATTTTTCAAAAGCTGTGATGTCTAATTTCTCACCAATAACACCAGTTTGTTCTATTAATTTTTCTGCAACCGTCATGCCGCCAAAATCAGAAGCTAAAAAGTCTTCTTTAGTGTTGAAATTGATTGCTTTTTCAGCAAGGTCGTTTGCTAATGCAACAAATTTTTCGTTTTTACCAACAAAATCAGTTTCACATCCTAAAACAATAGCAACACCTACTGTGTTATTATCGTTTAGTTTAGCGACAGCAGCACCTTCAGAAGAATCTCTGTCAGCTCTTTTTTCTGCTACTTTTTGTCCTTTTTTACGTAATACTTCAATGGCTTTGTCAAAATTTCCTTCAGCCTCAACTAAAGCTTTTTTGCAATCCATCATTCCTGCACCTGTTGCTTGTCTTAATTTATTTACTTCTGCTGCTGTTACTTTTACCATAGCTTCCATATAATTTTAATATTAAAAAAAGTCGTTTAAACAAATTTCTATTTAGAAAAGAATAAACGACTTAATTAAAGGTTGTTTTAAATTTATTCTTCCTCTTCTTTAACTGCTACTTTCTTTTTAGGAGCAGATTTCTTCTCAGCTTTAGGAGTAGCATCTTTAGTTGCTTCTTTTTCAGCTTTAGGAGTAGATTTCTTTTCAGTTTTAGGAGCAGCTTCTTTAGTAGTTGCTTCTTTTTCTGCTTTACGTTCTGCTAATCCATTTGCGATTGCATCAGTAACGTGAGTTAAAATTTTGCTTATTGATTTTGAAGCATCATCGTTTGAAGGTATAACGTAATCAACCTGACGAGGGTCAGAGTTGGTGTCTACCATAGCAAAGATTGGAATGTTTAATTTTTGAGCTTCTGCAATTGCAATGTGTTCACGTTTAATATCTACAATAAATAATGCTGCAGGTAAACGAGTCATGTCGCTAATTGAACCTAAGTTCTTTTCTAATTTAGCACGTTGACGGTCTACTTGTAAACGTTCTTTTTTAGAAAGAGACATGAAAGTACCATCTTTCTTCATTCTATCGATAGTAGCCATTTTTTTAACGGCTTTTCTAATAGTTACGAAGTTAGTTAACATTCCACCTGGCCATCTTTCTGTGATGTAAGGCATGTTGATGTTACCAGCTTTTTCAGCTACAATATCTTTAGCTTGTTTTTTTGTAGCAACAAATAAAATTTTACGTCCAGAAGCTGCAATTTTAGCAAGTGCTGCTCCAGCTTCGTCCATTTTAGCTGCTGTTTTGTAAAGGTTAATAATATGGATGCCATTGCGCTCCATATATACGTAAGGAGCCATATTTGGATCCCATTTACGTGTTAGGTGACCAAAGTGTACACCTGCTTCAAGTAAGTCTTTTACTTCTACTGCCATTTTTTAATAGTTTACGTTCTGTTGAATTAGCAATGATTAAGTGGTCGTTTTTCAATTCGCCTTAACCATTTAGATGCTAAACTAAATCCTGTCTTTTGGACTAGGACAACAATAACTAGTTTAATTTTTTATTTTAATTTTCAACAAGATTGAGATTCTATTCATAAGATTCTCAATCAAGCTGAGGATATTAACGTTTAGAGAATTGAAATTTCTTACGAGCTTTCTTCTGACCGAATTTCTTACGTTCAACCATTCTTGGATCTCTTGTTAATAAACCTTCTGGTTTAAGAATTAATCTGTTTTCAGGGTCTAACTCACACATAACGCGTGATAAACCTAAACGGATTGCTTCTGCTTGACCTGTAATACCTCCTCCAAATACATTTACTGTAATATCAAAGTTGCCATCATTGTTAGTCATAACTAAAGGTTGGTTTACTTTGTACTGCAATGTAGCAGTAGGAAAATAATCCGTCATGTCTTTTTTATTAATCGTGATGTTACCTTTTCCTTTTGCAACATACACACGAGCAACAGCCGTCTTTCTACGACCAATTTTGTGAATTACTTCCATGTTATTTGAATTCTTCTAGGTTAATTGTTTTTGGTTTTTGAGCTTCATGCGTATGAGCTGAACCAACAACAACATTTAAATTACGGAATAAATCTGCACCTAATTTGTTTTTAGGTAACATTCCTTTTACTGATTTTTCTACTAATCTTGCTGGATCTTTTCCAAACAATTCTGTAGCAGTTAAACTTCTTTGACCACCTGGGTAACCTGTGTGACGAATGTAAGTTTTATCGTTCCACTTGTTTCCTGTTAAGTTGATTTTTTCTGCATTGATAACAATTACGTTATCTCCACAATCAACGTGTGGTGTGAAGTTAGGCTTATGTTTACCTCTTAAAAGTTTTGCAACTTTAGAGCATAAACGACCTAGGCTTTGACCTTCAGCGTCAACTAAAACCCACTCTTTATTAACAGTAGCTTTGTTGGCTGAAATTGTTTTGTAGCTTAATGTGTCCACACTTATTATTTTTTCTAATTAAACATTCCTCTCTTAAAAAGAGTTTGCAAATTTACGATTATATATTTGATTACCAAATAGTGCAGTGAGATATTTTTGATAACTTTGTTTATATCTTTTTAACTAATTATTTGATTTAAAAAAGAGCGTGTTTTTTAGAGAAGACCTATAGTATATATTGTGTTATATTTTCTTTCCAATTAACAAAAGAGAATCGTTATCCTTAAACTCTTTATAATTTTCAATTGAAAGCATTTCGAAATAGGAGTTATATGCCTTTTTTAGGTAATCTTTATTATGATAATTCACGAAAAGACCTTTAAAAATTTCAGAACCTTCTCCTTTTCAAAATGAGTGGCAAATAATGCCATTAGAATTTAAAATCTTGTATTGTCTTTTAATGGATTCTGTTAATTCGATATCTGTTAAATGATGAAGCACCTTGTTGGAGTATATGCCATCAAATTTTTTATCTGTTTTTAAAGTGCTTGCATCTAACTTGAGAAATTTACCCTTTGGATTTTCTTTTTTTAAATGATTTAAAAAGGCAATCGAATTGTCTGAACCTATAGTATGATAAGTATCGTTTAAAATCTTCCAATCGGTTCCAGGGCCAGAACCAATTTCAAGTAAAACTGAATCAGGTGGTAAAACTTGTTTTAGTTTTTCAATGAGCTGTTTGCCAGAAACATCTTTTGCTAAACGAATGTACTCTTCAGCAGTTTCTTTGGTTTTATAATATGCTCCTTCCATGATTCTTTATTATTACGCCTCCAACAAATTATCACCAATATCTAAATTATCATCTAAAGGGATTTTTAATATAAAAGCTTTTATTAATATTTAAAACCATCGATGATTTCTTAGAGAGGAATCGTGTTGAGAGTTTAAAGGCGATTGATTTGTAGAGTGCTTTCGCGCATAACCGGTTTTTTTTTAAGTATTTTTGCAAAGTTATGCAAGAAGAGTTAAGACTTTCAAATTGGTTACCTACCACAAATAAAGAGGTTAAAATACGTGGTTGGGACGAACTAGATGTGATACTATTTAGTGGTGATGCTTATGTAGATCATCCGTCGTTTGGTCCTGCAGTCATTGGTCGTATTTTAGAAAGTTATGGCTTGCGAGTTGCTATTGTTCCGCAACCAAACGTGAATGATAATCTTCAGGATTTTGTAAAACTTGGCTCACCAAAATTATTTTTTGGCGTTACAGGAGGTTGTATGGATCCAATGATTAGCAATTATAATGCAAATAAGAAACGTCGTGATAAAGATGCATACACACCAAATGGAGATATTGGGTTTCGACCCGATTATGCAACATCAGTATATTCTAAAATTTTAAAAGACAAATGGCCAGATGTTCCAGTTTTAATTGGAGGAATTGAAGCTTCCCTACGTCGTGTTACGCATTACGATTATTGGAGCGATAAACTAATGCCATCTATTTTAGAGACCTCTAAAGCAGATTTGTTGGTGTATGGCATGGGAGAGCAACCACTTCGTGAAATTGTACGCTTGTTACAAAAAGGTGTTCCGTTTTCTAGTATAACAACCATAAAGCAAACTGCAGTGTTATTAAATAACGATGCGAAAGTTCCTAAAAACAGTAATTGGGAAGATGTAGAAATCGTGTCACATGAAGTCTGTTTAAGCGATAAAAAGAAATTCGCTTCTAACTTTAAAGTCATAGAGCAGGAATCTAATAAATTAGCTGCTCGACGCATTTTTCAGAAAATAGGCGATAAGACCTTGATGATTAATCCGCCTTATCCAACCATGACCGAAGATGAAATTGATGCGTCTTTCGAGTTGCCTTACACACGTTTACCACATCCAAAATATAATAAGCGTGGACCAATTTCTGCGTTTGAAATGATAAAGTTTTCTATTAACATTCATAGAGGATGTTTTGGTGGTTGTAGTTTTTGTACGATTTCTGCACACCAAGGAAAATTTATAGCCTCTCGTAGTCAGGAATCTGTATTGCGTGAAGTCGATACTGTGGCGAATATGCCAGATTTTAAAGGCTATTTGTCTGATATTGGAGGGCCAAGTGCCAACATGTATAAAATGAAAGGGAAAATACAATCCATCTGCGATAAGTGTGTTGCGCCTAGTTGTATTTCGCCAGTGATTTGTAGTAATCTGGATACCTCTCACAAACCATTAACCGAATTATACCAAGCAGTAGATAGCCATCCAAAAGTGAAGAAATCGTTTATAGGAAGTGGAATTCGTCACGATATGTTGGTTCCCGAATTTAACAAAAATGCAAACCCGAACCAGGTCCACGCCTTCCATGTGCAAACGGGGTGGTACCTCTGCCCATCCATCCTCGGGGCGAGATTCCAGCTCCAGAC
>DFBO01000098.1:27972-29173 GCA_002366675.1 Flavobacteriaceae bacterium UBA3078 | reverse complement strand
TATTGAAGGAACTGGTTATTATCCACAAGCAACTACAAATTTTTTACTAGGATTAACATTGAAATTTTAATACAAAAAAGACCACTCTCTTTAGAGTGGTCTTTTTATTTATTGTTATTCCAGACAAAGTGAGGAATCTAAAAAGAGTTTTTTTTAGTTATTATAAACGCGAATAATATTCCCATTTACTTCTACAAAATAGCGTTTTAATGCATAATTTCCAGTTGTTCCAGTTCTTCCTATACCATTTAATATTTCATAACTATTTCCATCATCACAATCGCATGTAGCAATAATTCCTTCTACACTTAAAGTAGAACAACCTCTTAAGGAATGGTTTGGGTCGCTTAGTTCAAAGGCACTGTAATTATCACCACCAGGATGAAACAAAACAACGCCATTAATGCCATAGTTGTTGTTTAAAATCACAAAATTACCATCAAACTGTAAACTACTGTATTGTGGCAAATTTGTGTTTACTAAGTTTCCAGTATCGAAAGTGATATTTGGAATATTTTGATTGTTATTATTGCCATCGTCGTCGCTCTTATTACAAGACATAACTAAAAAAACTAATAAAATAATAGATAAAATTCGATTCATTTTTCATTTTAATTTTCGGCTACAATTTACAACAAAAAGTAAACACAGTTAAATATTTTGTATATTTGTATCGCAATCTCGTGGGAACGAGATTTTTTGCGTTTTTCCCGAATTCTTCCAAGGCATAACAGTTGGATGTTTCGGGATATTTATAATATATAAACGATGAAGTTATGAGTAAAGTATCTTATTACACTGAGGAAGGTTTAAAAAAATTGAGAGACGAATTAAGACAACTAAAAGATATTGAACGTCCAAGAGCATCGCAAGCAATTGCTGAAGCTAGAGATAAAGGAGATTTAAGTGAAAATGCAGAATATGATGCTGCAAAAGAAGCTCAAGGCATGCTAGAAATGCGTATTTCGAAATTAGAAGGACAACTTGCTGGCGCTCGACTTATTGATGAATCTCAATTAGATAATTCGAAAGCATTGGTATTGTCTAAAGTGAAAATAAAGAATCAAACCAATGGTATGGAAATGCTTTATACTTTGGTTGCAGATGGTGAAGCAGATTTGGCTTCAGCAAAAATTTCTGTTAATTCTCCTATTGGAAAAGGATTACTTGGTAAATCTGTTGGCGATGTAGCTGAAATTCA
>DFBO01000098.1:8089-27944 GCA_002366675.1 Flavobacteriaceae bacterium UBA3078 | reverse complement strand
GCAAGCTTTTAGGGCTTAATTAAATTATTGCTAAAAGATTCCTGTAAAGAAGGAATCTTTTTATCTTTACAAGTATATCGATTAATCTTATGGCTTCAATTTTTTCAAAAATAATTTCAGGAGAAATACCTTCTTATAAAATAGCCGAAACTGAAGAGTTTTTGGCTTTTTTGGATATTAATCCAAATGCTAAAGGACATACACTTTGTATTCCGAAGAAAGAAGTCAATAAAATTTTTGAATTAGACGAGAAAACCTATTTAGACCTCATGTCTTTTTCAAGAAAAGTAGCTATTGCTATAGAAAAAGCAATTCCTTGTAAACGTGTTGGTGTTTCTGTTATTGGTTTAGAAGTGCCACATGTGCACGTGCATTTAATTCCCCTAAACTCTATGGAAGACGCACGTTTTGTAAATAAAGAATCGTTGTCTTCTGAAGAATTCGAAGACACAGTAAAGGCTATAAAATCTTTTTTATAGTTTCGGAAAAATTACGACACCAATCAAAATAAGAATTATAATTAAAAGTCCTATAATAAGAAACCAAGCAGACTTTTTTAACTTGGTTGAAGGAGTTTTAGGAGTAAAAGCTTTTTGGTGATAATTAAAGACACGTTCAATATCTTCTGTCCAGCTTACAGGATAAATGCTAGTATTACATTTATAACACTCTAATTGATGTGTTGTTTCATTAGTTATAGATTTATAAAACTTGGTTTCTACAAATTTCTGTTTAAAAGTTAAATGTAAACCACTGTTATTATAGCATTCTGGACAATTGTTATTAAGTTCAACCTCTTTAATGGTAATAAATTTATCTTCCATAATTTAAATTGATTTCATTGAAATTTGCATGGTTGTACCTTTATCTATTTCAGATTTTAATACTTTAATTTGTCCTCCATGGAATTCTTCAATGATTCTTTTTGCAAGAGAAAGCCCTAATCCCCAACCTCTTTTTTTAGTTGTATAGCCAGTTTCAAAAATTGTTTGAAACTGTTTCTTTGGAAGCCCTTTTCCAGTATCACTTACATTTATATTTACAGTGTTTTCAAGTTGAGAAATATCAATAATAATTTTCCCTTTACCTTTCATGGCATCAATAGCATTTTTAACCAAGTTTTCAATAGTCCAACTAAATAGTTGCTTATTTAAATTTACATAAATTTCTTCAGAAGGAGCAATTAACTCAAAATCAATTAGTTTCGAGCTTCTTGCTTTTAAATAGTCGTAAGAATCAATTGTTTCTTTTACAATGTCTGCCTTTTCTAAAACCGGAAGAGAACCTATTTTACTAAAGCGTTCAGTAATAGTTTGAAGTCTAGTAATATCTTTTTCAATTTCAATAATATATTCAGGATTAACATTTTCAGATTTTAATATTTCTGTCCAGCCTATTAAAGAAGATAATGGTGTGCCAATTTGATGAGCTGTTTCTTTTGCCATTCCAGACCACAATTTATTTTGGGTAGCAATTTTTGAGCTTCGATAGAAGAAATATGCAACAGCACCAAACAAAAAGATAATTAATAATAAGGCTAAAGGATAATATTTTAATTTGTTTAAAACTTCAGAATTTCCATAATATAAAGTGCCATATATAATGGTTTCTTTAGTTTCATTATCTTCATAAGAAATAACAATGGGCTCGTTTTCCTGAGTGTATTGTTTTACTAATTTATTGATATAAGTTGTATTATTAACTTTATTTTCATCTATATTATTAGAGAGTAAGACACTTCCATTATTATAAACAAACATGGGGTTTGTAATTTCTGAAGTGAACACTTTATCAACAAGAGGGTTTACATTTTCATCTAATGGATTGGAATTTATTTCTTGATGAGCAGCAGCCCAAATATCCATTTTAGATTGTTCTTCTATTTTAAATTTCTGAAAAAACACATAGGTATTCCATAAAATAAGCGAAATAATACCAAATGAAGCAATAACAATAATCCATCTAGTTAGATTTCTGTGTTTAGAAAAAAGCATAAAACATATTTTTTATTTTGAAATATAATGTAAAATCTGTTAATAATATTGTGTTACAAGCAAACAAATCATTTTTTGTTGAATAACAGATTGGTTACATTTGTGCAAAGTAAAAAAGATAAATGACATCATTCGAACCAAAAGAATTGTCTGTAGCAAAATTGCATGCTTATTTGCTTAGTGCAGTAGCACCAAGACCAATTGCATTTGCAAGTACTATTGACGCAAACGGAAACCCAAACCTATCTCCTTTTAGCTTTTTTAATGTTTTTAGTGCTAATCCACCAATTCTTATATTTTCGCCAGCTCGTCGTGTTAGAAATAACACAACAAAGCATACTTTAGAAAATGTAATAACAACCAAAGAGGTTGTAATAAATGTGGTTAATTACGATATGGTTCATCAAGCGTCATTAAGTAGTACAGAATACCCAGAAGGTGTTAATGAATTTGACAAAGCTGGTTTAACCATGTTAGAATCGGATCTTGTTAAGCCTTTTAGAGTGGCTGAATCTCCAGTGCAACTGGAATGTAAGGTAAACGAAATTGTTGCTTTAGGAACCGAAGGAGGAGCTGGAAATTTAGTGATATGTGAAGTTGTAAAATTGCATTTAGAAAATGAGATTTTAGACGATGAAGGCTTTATTAATCAAGAAAAACTAGATTTAGTTGCTCGAGCTGGAGGCAATTATTATAGTCGTGCAAGAAGTGGGTTTTTTGAATTGCCAAAACCACTTTCTACTTTAGGAATTGGCGTTGATGGTTTCCCTAAAGAGGTTAGAAATAGTATGATTTTAACCGGAAATGATCTAGGCATGTTAGCTAATGTGGAAGCTTTGCCTACAGAAGAAGAAACCCTTAAGTTTATTAAATCTGTTAGCGAACGTTATCCAGATATTGCTAATGCTTCACATAGAGAAAAGCATAAATTGGCTCATAATTATTTAAGTTTTGGCGACATACAAAGCGCCTGGAAAATATTATTATCATAAATAAATTATTCCTGTAAATCAGGTAACATTAAAATTAAATTATATTAAAATGGAAGTACAAGGAAGAATTAAAGTTATTGGAGAAACACAAACATTCGGAAGTAACGGATTTAGAAAGAGAGAAGTGGTTGTTACAACAGAAGAGCAGTATCCACAGCATATCATGATTGAGTTTGTTCAAGATAAAACAGATTTATTAAATAATTACCAAGCAGGACAACAAGTAAAGGTAAGCATTAATTTACGTGGAAGAGAGTGGACAAATCCTCAAGGAGAAGTAAAATATTTTAACTCGATTCAAGGATGGAGAATTGAAGCAGCACAACAAGATGCTTCTAACCCAGAAATGCCACCAATGCCAACTGCTGAAGCTTTTGAGCCAGCAAATGGATTAAACAAAGAAGATCATGACGATTTACCGTTTTAGGTAGTTGTAAAAGGGATTATTAAAAATCTCATATATTTAACCTCAATGTGAAAACATTGAGGTTTTTTATTTCAATCAAATATGATATCTTATTTAACACCAGAAATTATCTTCCCAGATGTCCATCAAGCAGATACTGATGGTTTACTAGCTTTTGGTGGCGACCTTTCTGTAGATCGCCTTGTTCTAGCCTATAAAAGTGGTATTTTTCCTTGGTTTGAAAAAGATCAGCCAATTTTGTGGTGGTCTCCAGATCCTAGATTTGTGCTTTTCCCTGCGAATTTAAAAATTTCAAAAAGCATGAAACAGGTTTTGAAGAATAGCGATTTTCAGGTAACAATTAACAAAGATTTTAAATCCGTTATAAACGAATGTGCCAAAACCAAAAGAGATGGTCAACAAGGTACTTGGATTACCAATAGTATGATAGATGCTTATATAAATTTGCATGAACAAGGTTTGGCTAAATCTATTGAGGTTTGGCAAGACAATATACTGGTAGCTGGTTTTTACGGAGTTGATTTAAACAATGGTGTGTTTTGTGGAGAAAGTATGTTTACAAAAATTAGTAATGCCAGTAAAGTTGGTTTTATTACCTTTATTCAAAACACAGATTATAAGTTGATAGATTGTCAAGTGTATACCAATCACCTGGCAAGTTTAGGAGCTGAAGATATTTCTAGAAAAGACTTTCTAAATTTTTTAGACTAACAAAAGTCATATTTATTATGGTTTATTATTCGGAAATTAGTGTTTTAAAATAAAAATATGTTAACATTAAGAGACTTTAAAAAGTGTAAAAATAAGGATGAGTTTTTGGAAGTTCTTAAAGAGAAAGAACCTCAAGAGCGCATTAATAATATTCTATACACTATAGATTATGAAAAAGAGCTAATTAAACTTCAAGGAGAATTAGTTGATTTACAACAATGGGTTGCAAAACATAACAAGCGAGTAGCCATTATTTTTGAAGGTAGAGATGCAGCTGGAAAAGGGAGTGCCATAAGACGTTTTATAGAACATTTAAATCCACGTTCTATGCGAGTTGTTGCATTAGCAAAACCAACCGAAGTAGAAAAAGGACAATGGTATTTTAGACGTTATATTAAAGAATTACCAAATCCAGGTGAAATCGTGTTTTTTGATAGAAGTTGGTATAATCGAGCTGTTGTAGAACCAGTTATGGACTTTTGTAATGAGGAAGAATACAATAAATTTATGGCTCAAGTAACAGAATTTGAACACATGCTTTATGAAGATGGCGTAGATCTTGTTAAATTCTGGTTTTCAATCTCAAAAGAAGAACAAGTAGCAAGGTTTGATTCTAGATTAAATAATCCTCTAAAAAGATGGAAATTTAGTCCTGTCGATCAAGAAGGTCAAAAACGATGGGATAGTTACACCTATTATAAAGAGCAGATGTTTAGTAAAACACATACAACTTTTAGTCCTTGGATTATTATAAAAACTAATCTTAAAAAGGAAGCAAGACTAGAAAGTATGCGTTATGTGCTTTCAAAATTTAATTATGATAATAAAGGGAATTCTGGAATTACATTATTCCCAGATCCAAATGTTGTTCAACGCTATCATAGACTTGTTAAACAAATTGATTCATAAATTATGAAAGATAAATTAACTCCAAAAGATTTAAAAAAGCTAAATTCTAAAAAAGGTTTAAAGCAATTCTTAACCGAAGAATCAATTACAATTTCTAAAGTTCTTAAAACTTTAAATTATGAATCTCGTCTAAAAGATTTACAAGAAGAACTTATTAAATTACAAAATTGGATAGCAGATAATAACAAGAAGGTTGTTATTCTTTTTGAAGGTAGAGATGCAGCAGGAAAAGGTGGCGCTATTAGAAGAACTACAGAACACTTAAACCCAAGAGAATTTAAAGTGGTCGCTTTACCAAAACCGTCTATTGAAGAAAAAGGGCAATGGTATTTTCAGCGTTATATAAACAAATTGCCTAGAGAAGGTAAAATGGTTTTCTTTGATAGAAGTTGGTATAACAGAGCTATTGTAGAACCAGTAAATGGTTTTTGCACGCAAGAAGAGTATACTATTTTCATGAGTCAAGTCAATCAATTTGAACGTATGTTAACGGAGTCTGGAATCATACTCATAAAATTTTATTTTTCGATTTCTAAAGACGAGCAAGAAAAACGTTTTGAAGATATTAAATCAAGTCCAATTAAAAAATGGAAATATAGTGCTGTAGACCAAAGGGCATTAGAATTATGGGATGATTATACGTTTTATAAAGATAAGATGTTTGCTGAAACAAGTACTAAAATAGCTCCTTGGATTGTTATAAAGGCAAATAGAAAAACCAAAGCAAGAGTTGAAACAATAGAGCATATTTTAGACAAAATTCCTTATAATCCGAAAGATCAAAAAGTTATTGAGCATGTTGAAGTTGAAGAAAAAAAAATGGATTAAACTTCTTCATACCTAAAACAACCAACTTCATGGTCGTTTACCATGCCTGTGGCTTGCATGTATGCATACATAACAGTTGAGCCAACAAACTTAAAGCCTCGTTTTTTTAAGTCTTTACTCAATGCGTCAGAAATTGCAGTTGTTGCAGGTGCATCTTTATAATTTTTATGTTTGCTTTTTATAGGTTTTCCATCAACAAAAGCCCAGATGTAGTTGCTAAAACTTCCAAATTCTTTTTGGATTTCCATAAATAATTTGGCGTTGGTAACTGCTGAGTTTACTTTCAATTTATTTCTAATAATTCCAGCATCATTCAGGAGACTATCAATTTTTTCTTGCTTGTAATTAGCAATTTTCTTGTAATCGAAATTATCAAAAGCTTTTCTAAAATTCTCGCGTTTACGTAAAATAGTAATCCAACTTAAACCAGCTTGAAAAGTTTCTAGAATTAGAAATTCAAATAACGTATCATCATCTGTTACTGGAACTCCCCATTCTTCATCATGATAAGCTTCATATAAAGGGTCTCCAACACACCAACCACATTTGTGTTTTTCCATAAGTATTATAAATTGTAAGTTTCTATTATAAAGATAGACATAGATATGATAAAAATCATAATTCAAATAAGATTAACAACTTATTTTTACTGAATAAATTTAATAAAATGGTACAGATAATTAAGGATAGTGTCGATAAGAGCATGTCTTACAAAACATATAGAGAGCTAACGAATAAGTTGGTTGAAAATGAATCAACCACTGGAAAAGATAAAAGCGACGATATGGTTAATTATACCAAGTTGAATGATCAACGTATGAAACGATGGGATAAAACCGTTAAAGTTTCAGACAACATGAAAGAAGAGTTTTCTAGTTTGAACAATAAACAAACTTGGTTGGTTATTACCGAAAGTTGGTGTGGAGACGCTGCACATGTCCTTCCTGTGCTGAATAAATTAGCAGAATTAAACGAAAATATTAATCTTAAACTAGTCCTTCGTGATGAGAATGAGGCATTAATGAACTTGTTTCTAACCAATGGAGGAAAAGCAATTCCTAAATTGATTATTATTGATGAGGCTACAAATAATGTAGTAAACACCTATGGTCCAAGGCCAAGTGAAGCAACAAAACTGGTTATAGATTATAAAACAAAACATGGCAAATTAACGCCAGAATTTAAGCAAGATTTACAGCTTTGGTATAATAAAAATAAAGGACAGAATATTATTAATGATTTAAAGAATCTGCTAACAGTTTCAGTTTAGTTTTTACTTTCAAAATAAAACGTTATCGTACCAATTTGTGATGTTTTCGAAGCATCAGCATTAAATCTTGCATCTTTAGCATAATCTAAAGCATGGTCTTTTAAACAATCATTTTTAGACCTAGAAGTTGCATTAACATAAGCATCTTTTACAAGTCCTGTTGCGTTTACAGTAATATTAATTATTATTTTACCTCCTTCTTCACATAAGTAAATGGGAGTTGGTAAAAATTCATGCGTTCTGTTAACCAAAGAATAATGCATACTACTTTTTTTATTCACAGACTGAGCATTACTACTAGACATCCTTTTATTTAAAACATCGTTCACACTACTATAAGAAGATAAGACATCGTCATCAATTTCTGAAAAACTCTCTGTTGAACCAGAATCTGAAGCCTCTATTTCCGACCTATTTTCTGAAGGTTTTGGAACATAATCTTTTGGAGGTGCTATAGGTTGATATGCTTGAGCGAATTTTTTGTATTCTTGAGTTTCGTTAAAAGCTTTATTTGTCTCAGAACTTTGCTGTTCTTCAGCTTCTGCTAATTTTTCAGCTTCAAGTTCTTCTGGAGTCTTTGGTTCGTCAGGTTCTAATAAATAGTAGCTTTCAGACATTAACTCATTCTGTTTTTTTATATGAAAACTGAATAAAGAAAGCACGATAGTTCCTGAAACCAATAAGGTAATTAAGAGAGATTTATGTTTGTTCGTTAAATTCAAAAGCAATATGTTGGGTAAAAAATACTAAAGCTATTACTCTAATATACGTAAAATAGCTTTATTTAGTTGTTAAGCATTTTATAAAGGCTTCAGGAGTTAAAGCATTTTCAACATGAAAATCGCCAATTTTGGTTCTTCTTAAAGCTGATAAATGCGAGCCAGAATTTAGAGCTTTTCCAAAATCGTTAGCCAAAGAACGAATATAAGTCCCTTTGCTGCAAACCACTCTAAAATCAATATGATTGTTCTCAATTCGTGTAATTTCAAATTCAGAAATGGTAATCTTTCTAGATTTTATTTCTACATCTTCACCAGCTCTCGCAAATTCATACAAACGTTTACCATCTTTTTTAATCGCTGAAAAAATAGGAGGATATTGATCAATCTCGCCAACAAATTGCTTAGTAGCTTCGTGTATTGCTTCTTTTGTAATATGGTCTGTAGGAAATGTTTCGTTTATTTCAGTTTCTAAATCGAATGAAGGTGTTGTGCTTCCTAAAACCAAGGTTCCAGTATATTCTTTTATTTGCCCTTGAAACGTATCTATTTGTTTAGTCATTTTTCCTGTGCAAATAACTAGTAAGCCTGTTGCTAAAGGATCTAATGTGCCAGCATGACCAACTTTTATTTTTTTAATGTTGAAGGCATGCCTAATCTCCCAACGAAGTTTATTCACAGCTTGAAACGACGTCCATTGTAGTGGTTTATCAATTAATAAAACCTGACCAGAAAGATAATCCTCAGCAGTTTTCATATTAGTTTAATGATGCGTATATAATAGCTATCAATCCAACAACAACACAGTAAATAGCAAAATACTTTAGTTTACTTTTCTTAACTAAACTAATCATCCATGTACAAGCAAATAATCCTGCTATAAACGCAGCAATAAATCCCATGCTTAAGGATATGAAATTAGAGCTCTCGTAGGTTAAATCGCCACTTAAAACGTCTTTAGCAATTTTTCCGAAAATTAAAGGCACAACCATTAAGAAAGAAAAGCGTGCAGCTCGAGTTTTGTCGTTGCCTAATAAAACAGAGGTTGAAATAGTTGCTCCAGATCTTGAAATGCCTGGAAGCATAGCAATGGCTTGAGAAATACCAATTATTAAAGCATTTCCAAAGCTTACTTTTTTATAGGTGTTTTTGGCTTTATCTGCAAAGAATAATAAAATAGCAGTTACAAGAAGCATAAACCCAACTAGCATGATATTGCCATTAAATAATTGCTCTAACTCTTTTTCAAAAAACAATCCAACAATAATGGCAGGAATCATAGATAAGGCAATTTTTGAGACAAATTGCAAATCTTCATTCCATTCAAATTTTAAGATTCCTTTTAATAATAACCATATGTCTTTTCTAAAAATGACCATGGTACTTAAGGCTGTAGCAAAATGAAGTACAACTGTAAATAATAAACTTTCCTTAGGGATTGACTTGTCACCTAGAATGGCTTTACCAAGTTCTAAGTGTCCACTAGAAGAAACAGGTAAAAATTCAGTAAGTCCTTGAATAACACCTAAAATAATAGAATCAATAATATCCATAAGGCAAAAATATCAAAATTGGATAACCAAAAGGAAAAAGTAAGAGGTATTTGTTATTTATTTTTCTGAATTAGAACTTTTATTAGGGTTTAATAAAATGGCATAAACCTGAATTCCAAACCCAATAAGTACTAATGTAGGAGCTAACCTTATACGTCTGAAACTAAAAATATCTGGATTAAACACATTTGGATCGTCGCTTCCACCACCAGACATTAAAATAAAACCTAAAGCAATAAAACCTAATCCAATAAGCATGAACTTATAGTTTTTTTTTCCGAAGATGAAGTCGCTTTTCGATTCTTCCCTACGCTTTTGTTCTCCCATAATCTTATATAAATATTGATACAAATTAACGGATTTATTTAAAAAAGAACGTTAAAGAGGTTATAAAATTCTAATAATATAATTGATCTGTTTTTAAATTCAAGAAACGCTGTGTAGCAATAAATGTGCTTATCCAAGTGATAACGATTCCTAAAATAAAAACGGTAATAAATAAAATAGCAATCAAAATCGGACTCTGTAGTAAATTGAGTTCTGGGAATGTTTGGTTTAAATAATATAAAACAACAGCCATACCAATTAAAGCTACAATAGCACCAATAACACCTAAGCGAACACTTTTCCAGACAAACGGTTTTCTAATAAAATGTTTTGTTGCTCCAACCATTTGCATGGTTTTTATTGTGAATCGTTTTGAATAAACAGATAATCTTATCGAGCTGTTAATTAATAATACAGCAATTACAGTAAAAATACCACTAATAACTAAAACCCAAAAACTAATTTTTTTCACGTTATTGTTCATTAAAGTCACTAAGTCATTATCATAACGTACTTCATCAACAAAGTTTTTAGAGAGGGCTTCATCTTTTATAGATTCTAGATGTTCAGAGGTTACAAAATCTGCTTTCAAATGCACATCGATTGAGTTTTGCAACGGATTATAACCTAGAAACTCCATAAAATCTTCGCCATTTTCAGCTTTCATAGATTCTGCAGCTTGTTCTTTAGATACATATTCTGTTGTTTTCACATAATCAGACATGGCCAAACTTTTTTCAAGTTGTTTAATTTCTACTTCTTTAGCAGCTTCTTTTAAATAAATAGTCACAACAACCTGTTCTTTAAAATGATCGGAAACTTTCTTGGCATTCAAAACTAATAAGCCTAAAAGGCCTAATAAGAATAAGACTAAAGCAATACTTAAAACCACTGAAAAATAAGAAGATATCAATCTGCGTTTTTGGTGTTTATCAAAAGATGAACTCATAAATGTTTTGTTAATGATGTAAAAATATAAAAGAATTCTGTTCTGTTGTGGTTTACAACGTTTAAACTTTCAATATTCTTATAATAAGTTTAAATTTGCGCATTAAATAAGGGAAAAGGCATTAGGAAAAAGTAATTAGTGCGTTTTTTTAAATATTAATTTAAGTTACTTTTTTTGTTTTTGATTTGTTGTCTCCTTGAGCGCAGTCGAAAGGTTGAAAAAGGTAAAAAGACAAAATAAATGCAATATCATTTCAACGAGATAGAAGCCAAATGGCAAAAATATTGGGCTGAAAATAAAACGTTTCAAGCTTCAAACAATAGCGATAAGCCTAAATATTATGTACTGGATATGTTTCCTTACCCAAGTGGTGCAGGACTGCATGTTGGACATCCACTAGGTTATATTGCTAGCGATATTTATGCTCGTTATAAACGTCATAAGGGCTTTAATGTGTTGCATCCTCAAGGATATGATAGTTTTGGATTGCCTGCAGAGCAATATGCCATTCAAACTGGTCAGCATCCAGCATTAACTACTGAAGAAAATATTAAAACATATAGACGTCAGTTAGACCAAATCGGGTTTTCATTCGATTGGTCTCGCGAAGTGCGTACAAGTGACCCAAGTTATTACAAATGGACACAGTGGATTTTCATCCAACTATTTGAATCTTGGTATAATAAAGATTCTAATAAAGCTGAAACTATTGAAATATTAATTTCGAAATTTTCTTCGGAAGGAAATGCTAATGTGAATGCTGTTTGCGATGATAATATCGAAGATTTTACAGCAGAACAATGGAATAGTTTTTCATCTAAAAAACAACAAGACATATTATTACAATACAGATTAACCTATTTAGCTGAAACCGAAGTAAACTGGTGTCCAGCATTAGGAACTGTTTTAGCTAACGATGAAATAGTAAACGGAGTTTCAGAACGTGGTGGCCATCCTGTTGTTAGAAAAAAAATGACGCAATGGTCTATGCGAATTTCTGCTTATGCTGAAAGGTTGTTACAAGGCTTAGACACCATCGATTGGACAGATTCTTTAAAGGAAAGTCAGCGTAACTGGATTGGAAAATCTGTTGGAGCATCAGTTACTTTTAACGTCATTGCAAGTGGAACGAAGCAATCTGTTGGTAATGAAAAAGAGTATCATTCAGAGCAAAGCGAAGAATCTCATAAAATAGACGTATTTACTACTAGACCTGACACCATTTTCGGAGTAAGTTTTATGACTTTAGCTCCAGAACATGAATTGGTATCAAAAATCGCTACTCCAGAACAAAAAGCAGAAGTTGAAGCTTATATTCAAGCAACTGCAAAACGTAGCGAACGAGATAGAATGGCAGATGTAAAAACCATTTCTGGTGTGTTTACAGGTGCTTATGCAGAACATCCATTTACCAAAGAACCTATTCCAATCTGGATTGGCGATTATGTGTTAGCTGGTTATGGAACAGGAGCTGTTATGTCTGTTCCTTGTGGTGACCAACGTGATTACGATTTTGCAAAGCATTTTAATATTCCAATTCCTAATATTTTTGAAGGGGTTGATATTTCTGAAGAAGCTCATGCTGATAAAGACAATACAGTAATAGCCAATAGTGACTTCCTAAACGGAATGAACTACAAAAAAGCGACTAAACGTGCTATTTATGAATTAGAACAATTAGGTCAAGGCGAAGGAAAAACCAATTACAGATTACGTGATGCTGTGTTTTCAAGACAAAGATATTGGGGAGAACCATTTCCTGTGTATTATGTGAATGGCAAACCACAAATGATTGATAAAGCACATTTACCAATCCGTTTGCCTGAAGTAGAAAAATATTTACCAACCGAAACTGGAGAACCACCTTTAGGTCGTGCAGATGTTTGGGCTTGGGATACAAAAAACAATAAAGTTGTTTCAAACACACTTTGTCATTCAGAGCAAAGCGAAGAATCTCACAACGGAATATATCCTCTAGAACTAAACACCATGCCTGGTTGGGCAGGAAGTTCTTGGTATTTCTTTAGATACATGGATGCGCATAACGACCAAGATTTTGCAAGCGAAGAAGCGCTTAAATACTGGGATAATGTCGATTTATATATTGGAGGAAGCGAACATGCCACAGGACATTTATTGTACTCACGTTTTTGGGTGAAGTTTATGAGAGATAGAGGTTTTGTTAATGTGGAAGAACCTTTTAAAAAGCTGATTAACCAAGGAATGATTTTGGGTACGAGTGCTTTTGTTTATAGTGTTTTAAATTTTGAGTGTTTATCCAAGAGTGAAAATAACACAGAGATAATTAATTTATTATCCAAATTAATTATAGTTCCAACAACCATTTTTAATGATAAAAAACTTATTAAAAAAGTATTCATTAATCAAAGTGAATTTAACACTTCAAAAAAAATTCAGGAGATTATATCAAATATTGATGATTTTGAAATAAATATGAATGTGAATTCAATTCATGCAGATGTATCATTAGTTAATTCTTCTAATGAATTATCTATTAGTGACTTTAAGAATTGGAGAAAAGATTTTTGTGACGCGATTTTTATTGATGAAAATGGAGAGATGATTGAAGGAGATAATGGTGTTTATAAAGTAGGTCGTGAAGTTGAAAAAATGTCCAAATCTAAATACAATGTGGTAAATCCAGATAGTATTTGCGAGCAATATGGCGCAGACAGTTTACGTCTCTACGAAATGTTTCTTGGACCTTTAGAACAATACAAACCTTGGAATACATCCGGAATTACAGGTGTTCATGGGTTTCTTAAGAAATTATGGAAATTGTATGTTGGAGAAAATGGACTTAATGTTAATGATGCTGAACCAACAAAAGACAATTTAAAGACGCTTCATAAAACCATTAAAAAAGTAGAAGAAGATATAGAGAATTTCTCTTTTAATACCTCTGTCTCTACTTTTATGATTGCTGTTAACGAGCTAACAACTCAAAAATGTACAAGTAAAGAAGTTTTAGAACCATTATTGATTTTATTATCTCCTTATGCACCACATATAGCTGAGGAATTATATAGTCAGTTTGGTCATAACGAATCTATTTCAACAGAACCTTTTCCTAAGTTTGATGCGAGTCATTTAGTAGAGAGTTCTAAAAATTATCCAATTTCATTCAATGGTAAGATGCGTTTCACATTAGAGTTACCATTAGATATGAGTAAAGAAGATATTGAAGCAGCAGTTATGGTTCACGAAAAAACCAAAGAACAATTACAAGGTCGTGAACCTAAGAAAGTGATTGTTGTTCCTGGAAAGATTGTGAATATTGTAGGTTAGTGTCATTCAGAGTGAAACGATGAATCTATTTAAATTTCGATTCTTCACGATGCTTAGAATGACATAAAAAAATTTTATTTTGTATTTTAGAGCAAACATACTGCATGAAAACCATTTTCATACTATTGCTTACATTGGCAAGCTATTCAACATACGCCCAAAACGATTCCTTACAGTTTCCACAAGATTTTTATGGTATTTATAAAGGCGATTTACAAATTGTAAACTCAAGTGGCAGACAAACCATTCAAATGGAATTTCATTTAAATAAAACAGATTCTATTGGGAAGTATCAATACATGTTGGTCTATATTATGAATGGGAAACGCCAAGATCGCAAGTACAATCTTCTTGAAAAAGATGCTACAAAAGGTGACTATATTGTTGACGAAAACAATGGTATTTTATTAGATGCTAAACTTATTGATAATACTATTTATAGCATGTTTGAAGTGCAGGATAATATTTTAACAACTACAGAGAGATTCCATAAAAATTCTATGGATTTTGAGATTACGGTTACCAATAAAACCAAGAAAGTAACTACTGGAACAGAAGGAGAAGATGTAACAGAGGTTATTTCGTATCCCATTTTTGCAGTACAAAAAGCACACCTAGTAAAACAATAATTTTTTTGTCATTGCGAGGAGTGAAAAGACGTGGCAATCTTTATAAATGACGAATGAATCTATGATGTATTGACAGATAGGTTAAGACAAAATTTCTTAACGAATATTTGGTATAGAATTTGCTATATATCATGTAATTTTACACTAATAAATAAAATAAAAATGATTGGATATTATATATTAATTGGAGCTATTGGACTTGTAAGTTGGCTGGTAAGCAATAAGCTTAAAAAGAAATTTGCTTTTTACTCGAAAGTGCAATTACAAAATGGTATGAGTGGTAAAGAAATAGCAGAAAAAATGTTGGCAGATAATGGTATTACAGATGTTGAGGTTATTTCAACTCCTGGAAAACTAACAGACCATTACAACCCAAAAAACAAAACAGTTAATTTAAGTGAATCTGTTTATAGTCAGCGCAATGCAGCAGCAGCAGCAGTAGCAGCACATGAATGTGGTCATGCTGTACAACATGCACAAGCTTATCAATGGTTACAAATGAGATCTTCTTTGGTTCCTGTTGTTAGTGTAACTTCTGGCATGTCTCAATGGTTAATTATTGGAGGCTTGGTGTTAGGTGGAGCTGCAGGAATAGGCTTAGGTTGGTACGTAGCAGTATCTGGAGTCATCTTCATGGGATTAGCAACCGTATTTAGTTTTATTACGCTTCCTGTTGAATACGATGCGAGTAATAGAGCCTTAGCTTGGTTAAAAGCAAAAAACATGGTGACTCCTGAAGAATACAAAGGTTCTGAAGATGCACTAAAATGGGCAGCAAGAACTTATTTAGTGGCAGCAATTGGTGCTTTAGCATCACTTTTATATTGGGCTTT
This sequence comes from Flavobacteriaceae bacterium UBA3078, assembly GCA_002366675.1. GTDB lineage: Bacteria > Bacteroidota > Bacteroidia > Flavobacteriales > Flavobacteriaceae > Xanthomarina. The sequence goes on along the minus strand of DFBO01000098.1, from coordinate 12,494 downwards.
GCAAGTTTTTGGTGTAAGTAGAGATTAATAATTAAATACATATTTTTAAACCGAGCACTTTTTATAAAGTGTTCGGTTTATTTTTTTTACTACATTTAACAAACTAAAAACTAGCTCATGGAAAATCATTCTAAAAACCCTATACAACCTTCAGATTCAAAAGTATTATTAAGTACACTTTCTGAAACTGATAGAGTAGCATTTTATAAAAAGACATATACACACGTAGCAGGAGGTGTTTTGGTATTTATTTTATTCGAATACTTATTACTTCAAAGTGAAACAATAGTTGATTTTGCATTGTCCATGACGGAAGGTTATAGATGGCTGATTATGTTAGGAGGATTTATGTTTGTAACTAATTATGCTGAAAAAATGACTTTAAAATCGCCAGATAAAAACATGCAGTATTTAGCTTATGGGCTCTATATTTTAGCAGAAGCATTTATTTTTGTGCCTCTAATATATATTGCAGCATATTATATGGATTCTGGGCCAGAGATTTTAAATCAAGCAGCCATTGTTACATTAGCTTTGTTTACTGGATTGTCTGCTGTAGTATTTGTTACTAAAAAAGACTTTTCATTTTTAAAAACAGGCTTAACCATTGGATTTTTTATTGCTATAGGATTAATAATAGCTGGAACTTTATTTGGTTTTAATTTAGGGCTTTGGTTTTCAGTTGGTATGTGTTTATTGGCAGGTGGTTCTATTATATATCAAACTTCTAACTTAGTTAACAAATATAGTACAGAAGATTATATTCCAGCAGCATTAGGTTTGTTTGCATCGTTAATGTTATTGTTCTGGTACATCTTGAGTATTTTTATGTCTAGAGACTAATGCTTAAAACGGATTTATAAATTAAAAGCTCCTGAATTTTCAGGAGCTTTTTTATAATTCTATCTGTCTGTCTATTTGCTGGTTTAATGAAATAAAGGTTTCTGTTCTCGAAACACCTTTTATTGATTGAATTTCTTTATTTAATAGGTGCATTAAATGCTCGTTGTCTTTACAAAGTATTTTTATAAAAACACTCCAGTTCCCTGTTGTGTAATGACACTCCAATACTTCTGGTATTTTTTGAAGCTGCTTTACTGCTTCAGGATTGCTCATAGCTTTATCAAGATAAATCCCAATAAAAGCCATGGTTTTATAACCTAAAACTTTGGGATTAATAATAAACTTAGAGCCTGAAATAACACCAGACTTTTCAAGTTTTCTTAAACGTTGATGTATGGCAGCTCCAGAGATGCCTATCTTTCTTGAAATCTCTAAGACAGGTGTTCTAGCATCACTCATTAAGGCTCGAAGAATCTCTTTATCGATACCATCTATTTCAATATTTTGATTGACAATTTTCAAAAAGTTAGTTTATAAATTCAATGGGTTATAACCTAAATAAGGCACTTCAGTTTCATTAAATACAATACCATAGTCTTCTAATTCTTTTAAAATAGGTTTATAGACTTCCTTTGTTATTGGCATTTGTACTCCAGGTGTGGTTATTTTTTCATTTAAAATGGCAAGAGTAGCTATCGCAACAGGTAAACCAACTGTTTTGGACATGGCAGTATAAACTTTGTCTTCGCCAAGAGTAACCATTGTAGCATCAATCTGATATTTTTTACCATCAAGTTCGTACCCAAATTTATGATACATAACTATCATGTCTTTTTCATCTTCATCTAATGTCCAGCTCTCTTCTAAAATCTTCTGAAGTATTTTTGCAGGAGTTGCATTTTTAAGATTAACCATTTTTTTATTGCTGAATAAGTCTATCTCTAGAAGCTTGTCCCAAACAATATCGTCCTGATCAATTTTTAAAGCATGTCTAAATTTAATCTCTACAGAATCAGTTGGGTTATAAGGTAAAAAAGCATTCACAAAATCACGATAGCTCATGTTTTCACTATCGTCTATTGTATATTCATCGTCAGTCATTCCAAGTTGAACAAACATATTCCAAGCTCTAGAAAAACCAACACGACGCATGGTTCCTCGATAAAGAGTTTTAGTGCTATTTAGTCCATAAGCAGATTGATATTTTAATGAATCTCTGTTAGCATAGGCTTCAAAGCGTCCATAACCTTCTACATCTAAAAATTCAGTTCTTCTAAAAAGTCTGTTATAAGGGATGTATTTATATGTGCCTTCTTGTAAGAATTTAGCAGCTCCACCTTGACCAGCAACTACCACATTTCTTGGATTCCAAGTAAATTTATAATTCCATAAATTATTATCACTTTCAGGAGCTACTAAGCCTCCAGTGAAAGATTCGAATAAAATAATTTGGCCACCTTTATCACGAATTCTATCTATAACTTGCATGGCACTCATGTGGTCTATTCCTGGATCTACACCAATTTCATTCATGAAAACCAATCCTTTTTCTGTAGCAGCTTTATCAAGTTTCTGCATATCTTCACTTATATAGGATGCAGTAACCATATTTTTATTAAAACTAATACAGTCTTTAGCAACTTCTACATGAAATCTAGCTGGCAACATGGAGATTACTATATCTGAATTCTGAATGGCATTTTGTCGAGATTTCTTATCGAAAACATCAAGCATAATAGCTTGTGCATTCTCATGACCATCAATTAATTTTTTGGCATTAGAAAAATTAACATCACCAACTATAACAAGCAGTTCTTCTTGTTCTGATTTGTTTAATAAATATTTTATGAGGTATGATGCAGATTTTCCTGCACCAATTACTAAAATCTTTCGCATAATGAGATTTGTTGAGTATTTTTGTTATTACGAAAGTACTAAATACAAAGGGTATTAAAAACTCAAAAAGTAATTTTATATGAACAAAAAAATATTAATATCAGCAGCAGTTTTAGGTGTTTTAAGTGTTGTTCTTGGTGCGTTTGCAGCTCATAGTTTAAAAGAATTAATATCAGTAGAATCACTACGTACTTTTGAAACTGGAGTTAGATATCAGATGTATCATGCTATTTTATTGTTATTTGTTGGTAACACTAAGTATATAACTGCAAAGTCTAAAAAGAGTATCTTTTATTTGGTGCTTTTTGGTGTCATGTTTTTTTCTTTTTCAATTTATTGCTTAGCTGCTAATAGCCTTACAAGTTTTGATTTTAAAAAGATTGGATTTATTACACCAATTGGAGGATTATTATTAATCATTGCATGGATTATATTGTTAATAAACTTTTTAAAACTCAAGACTGATAATTCATAAAAGAGGTGCTTACTTTAAAATAAAATTTTAATTTTGTACTTTAAAACAACTCAAAATAATTATGGTAGAACATACCCAAGCATCCAATAAAATTTCGTTAGAACCTTACGGAATAAAAAATGCCAAAGTACAATATCAATTATCCCCAAAAAAACTACACAATATAACCATAGAAAAAGGCCAAGGTGTTGAAGCATCTTCAGGAGCTTTAGCTGTTAATACTGGAGAATTCACTGGAAGATCTCCTAAAGATAGATTTATTGTAAAAGATAGTATTACTGAAGATCGTATTTGGTGGGGAAATATAAATATCCCGTTTGAATCTGATAAATTTCAGAAATTATATAATAAAGTAACTGCTTATTTGTCTGAAAAAGAAGTTTTTGTAAGAGATAGTTATGCTTGTGCAGACGATAAGTACAAACTAAATATTCGAGTTATAAACGAATATCCTTGGAGTAACATGTTTGCTTCTAATATGTTTTTAAGACCAACTGAAGCTGAGTTAAAGAATTTCACGCCAGAATGGACTATTATCAATGCGCCTGGATTTATGGCAGATCCAGAAGTAGATGGAACAAGACAACACAACTTTGCTATTTTAGATTTCACAAGAAAAATAGCTTTAATTGGTGGGACAGGATATACTGGAGAAATTAAAAAAGGTATTTTCTCTGCATTGAACTTTATTTTACCAGTTTTCAAAAACACTTTACCAATGCACTGTAGTGCGAATGTTGGTGAAAAAGGTGATACAGCCATTTTCTTTGGTCTTTCTGGAACAGGGAAAACAACATTATCTGCCGATCCTGAACGTAAATTAATTGGAGATGATGAGCATGGTTGGACAAACGAAAATACTGTGTTTAATTTTGAAGGAGGTTGCTATGCAAAAGTGATTAACCTTTCAGAAGAGAACGAACCAGACATCTATAACGCTATTAAACCAGGAGCAATTCTTGAGAATGTGATTTTAGATGAAAATGGTGAAGTGATGTTTGAAGATACATCAATTACACAAAATACACGTGTTAGTTACCCAATTGAGCATATTAATAATATACAAGTGCCATCTATTGGCGAAAATCCTAAAAACATCTTTTTCTTAACGGCTGATGCTTTTGGTGTATTGCCTCCAATTTCTAGATTAAGTCCTGGACAAGCTGCATATCATTTCATCTCAGGATATAC
>DFBO01000098.1:7623-8021 GCA_002366675.1 Flavobacteriaceae bacterium UBA3078 | reverse complement strand
CATCCTACAAAGTATGCTGAAATGTTAAGCGCAAAAATGAAAGAGTCTGGCGTTAATGTATGGTTAATTAATACAGGTTGGACAGGTGGTCCTTATGGTGTTGGTAGCCGTATTAAACTTAAATATACAAGAGCAATGATTTCTGCTGCGCTTAATGGTGATTTAGATGAGGTGTCTCCAGAAACATATACAACACATTCTGTCTTTGGTTTAAAGCAACCAAGAACTTGTCCAGGTGTGCCAGAAGAAGTTTTAAGCTCTAGAAAAACATGGAATGATGATGAAGGTTATTATAAAGCAGCTTATAAATTATCTGAATCTTTTAGAGACAATTTTAAGAAATTTGAAGAATATGCTAATGAAGAAATTCTTGCAGGAGCTCCTAATATCAAATAAGA
>DFBO01000098.1:3858-7616 GCA_002366675.1 Flavobacteriaceae bacterium UBA3078 | reverse complement strand
TAGATGGGCAAATATTAACTTCAGAAGCAGCTGGACATACAGGTGAATTAAATGTCGCTTACGAAGGTATTTCAGATTTCACAGGTATAGATGCATTTGTTTTAATGGATCAAGTAAATGTTAACGGGAACCTAATGATTTCTATAGATTTTACTAATAGCCCAAACTTAAACCGTATTCGTGCTAGAAGTTGTGCTAATTTGACAACAATAGATGTAACTGGTTTGGTTTTAGTAGCTGAAATGGATTTTGGTTCAGCTAGTCTAGCCTCCTTAAATGTTACAACTAATACTGCTTTACAAGATTTGGATGTTAGAAATTGCGACCTAACTACTTTAGATTTAAGTCTGAATAATGCTATTACTATTGTTGATGTTAAAAACAATGGGTTGACATTTTTAGATATGCGTAATGGAAATAATGCTAATGTAACTTCATTTATAGGAGATTTTAATCCTGGATTAGAATGTCTTTATGTTGACCTTACAACTGAGCCAAATCTTTCATCATGGATTATAGATGCAAATAGTAATTTCGTAGCGACAGTAGGTGAATGTAATTCACTTTCATTGGATCAAGTTAATGAATTATCGTTTAGTATGTATCCAAATCCAACTAGCAACACATTGTATGTAGATGCTAAAACAAATAACTCTGTAATTAATATTTATAATATCACTGGAAAAATTATATTAACTAAAACGTTATCGCAAGGAGATAATATGGTAGATGTTTCAAGATTAGTTTCTGGAGTATATTTAGCTAGATTTAGTTCAGACAATCAAGTTGATACTAAAAAATTAATAATCAAATAGATTATAAAATAATCTCATAAAAAAAGTGCAACTAATTTTAGTTGCACTTTTTTTATTTAGGATTTAAATTAGTGTTATTTCTTTTTATTAATTTTTACAATATATTTTTCAAGAGCCATAGTCATTGAAGGTGTTTCAGGTGCAGGAGCTGCAATATCAACTCTCAATCCTTTAGACTCAGCAGCCTTAATGGTTGTGTTTCCAAAAACAGCTATGCGTGTCTCATTTTGTTTGAAATCTGGAAAATTATGAAATAAAGAATCTATTCCAGAAGGACTAAAAAATACTAAAATATCATAATACACATTAGCCAAATCAGATAAATCACTAATTACTGTTCTATAAAAAACAGCTTTTTTCCAGTTAACATTTAAATCATTTAATATTTTTGGCACTTCAGGCTTTAGTTTATCTGTTGTAGGTAGTAAAAATGTCTCGTCTTTATATTTTTTAATTAAAGGTGATAGTTCTGAAAAATTTCTTTTTCCAACGTAAATTTTACGTTTTCTATATACTACATATTTTTGAAGATAATATGCGACAGCTTCAGATTGACAAAAATATTTCATAGAATCTGGAACCTTAAAACGCATCTCATCTGCAACTCTAAAAAAATGGTCAACAGCATTTCTACTGGTCAAAACAATGGCAGTAAAAGTATTTAAATCTACTTTCTGTAATCTAATTTCTTTAGCATCAACTCCCTCAACATGAATAAATGGTCTAAAGTCTATTTTAACTTTTTGCTTCTCTTGAAGATCAAAGTAAGGCGAATTTTCTATTTTAGGTTCTGGTTGAGACACTAAAATTGTTTTCACTTTCATAAGCTAAGAATGTTTTAAACTTTATTTTCTAAAAAGACCTTATACAAAATAAGGTAAGGCCCAATTTCAAGAGCGCAAAGATATAAAATAAAATAGAAAAATTCTCTTTTTATTAAATTAAGATTTGATTTAAAAGAAGTTAGCAAACCAATACAATTAATAATGATCAATAAAATAATTACACAAATTATTACAGTTCTATTAGGAGTAATACTAAAAAGTAGAATAATATTAATAGGTGTTAATACAAGACCTAAAAAATTTTTATAACTGGTTTTTTGAAACAGATACTTGTCTATTAAATTATCTACTGTAAAAAGGCTTCCAATAAGTCTTTCTATAAGAACTTTAATTAAAATAAAGATGCCAACTCCTATTATTAAATTAAATATATATAAGTCTGAAGTATCTTCTGGGCTTATTAAGGAATTGTAACTAATAAAACTGAAAATAGAAATTGAGAAAATTAAGTTTAAAAACAACAATCCATCAAATAAATCAAAAAACTTCTGGTCTCTAGAAAACACTTTTAAATAACTAGAATTTATTAAAACAGTTGAAAAATGATTAAATCTTTTTTCAAAAAATAATTTTGCCACAGCTATAAAAACAATGCTAATTAGCAATAAGATAATAAATAAGTCATTAGAAGTTTCTGGACGTAACATGATGTAAAATTATCATAAAAAATGATACTAATTTCATATTTTTTAAGGAATATTTAAAAAACAATCTCTTTTAAATAGTTTACATTTGTTAAAATTAAATGCATTTAATGAAGGATACCATTGTCATTATTCCAACCTATAATGAAATTGAGAATATAGAATCAATAATTAAGGCTGTATTTTCTCAAAATAAAGAGTTTCATATTCTAGTAGTTGATGATAATTCTCCAGATTTAACAGCTTTAAAAGTTAAAGAATTACAACAAGAATATCCTGAAAAATTATTCTTGTTAAAACGTCAGAAGAAAACGGGTTTAGGCTCTGCTTATATTGACGCTTTTAAATGGTGTTTAGAAAAAGATTATGGATATATTTTCGAAATGGATGCTGATTTTTCTCATAATCCAAACGATTTAATTAAATTGTATAATGCATGTTATTTAGATGGAGCAGATGTTGCTATTGGATCTAGATATATTGATGGAGTAAATGTGGTAAACTGGCCAATGAGCAGAATTTTACTTTCTTATTTTGCCTCAAAATATGTCAGGTTTATAACCAGAATGGAAATAGAAGACACAACTGCTGGCTTTGTATGTTATAAAAGACGTGTTTTAGAAACTATAAATTTAGATGCCATTGAGTTTGTTGGGTATGCCTTTCAAATTGAAATGAAATTTAAAGCTTATTTAAAAAGGTTTAAGATAGTAGAAGTCCCTGTAATTTTTACTGATAGAAAGAAAGGAAAATCTAAAATGAGCAGTGGTATAATTTCCGAAGCTATTTTTGGAGTAATTAAAATGAAATTAAAGAGTTTTTTCAATAGAAAATAAAATGAGTATACTACTTATAAAAAATGCAAGAATAGTTAATGAAGGGAAGATTATTGAAGGAGATATTCTTGTAGAGAATGGCTATATAAAAGAAATTTCAAGCTCTATAAGTGCAAAGTCTTCAAGTGTTCAAATAATTGATGCAGAGGGTAACTATGTGATGCCTGGAGTTATTGATGACCAGGTGCATTTTAGAGAGCCTGGTCTTACACATAAAGCAAATATTGAGTCTGAATCTAAAGCTGCTATTGCTGGAGGAATTACATCTTATATAGAGATGCCAAATACCAACCCTCAAACAACAACAATCGATGCATTAGACGATAAATTTAAAAGAGCATCGGAAACCTCTTTTGCCAACTACTCGTTTATGTTTGGAGGAACAAACGATAATCTTGATGAAATTTTAAAAGTAAACACTAAAGAAGTTGCAGGCTTAAAATTATTTTTAGGTTCTTCAACTGGAAATATGCTTGTAGATAATCCTGAAGTTTTAGAAAAAATATTTTCAAGTACAGATATGATTATTTCTGTTCATTGTGAAGACGAAGCAACCATTCAAGCAAACTTAGAAGCTTATAAAAAGGAATATGGAGATGATATTCCAGTAAAATTTCA
>DFBO01000098.1:0-3805 GCA_002366675.1 Flavobacteriaceae bacterium UBA3078 | reverse complement strand
CAGGAGCAAGGCTACATGTGTTTCATCTCTCAACAGGAATTGAAACAAAACTATTCACAAATAAGATTCCTTTAAAAGATAAAAAAATTACATCCGAAGTTTGCGTACATCATTTATGGTTTAGTGAAGAAGATTACGATACAAAAGGAACATTAATTAAATGGAATCCTGCAGTAAAAAAAGCAAAAGATAGAGATGAGCTCTGGAATGCTTTTCTGGATGGTAGAATAGATGTTTTAGCTACAGATCATGCGCCACATACCAAAGAAGAAAAGAATCAAGTTTATACAAAAGCACCTTCTGGTGGACCACTTGTTCAACATGCTTTAGTAGCCATGCTTGAAGCACACCATAAAGGAAAAATTTCTTTAGAAAAGTTGGTTGAAAAAATGTGTCATAATCCAGCTATCTTATTTCAGATTGAAAAGCGTGGATATATAAAGGAAGGGTATTTTGCCGATTTGGTTATTGTCAATTTAAACAAACCTTGGTCAGTTAATAAACAAAACATACTTTATAAATGTGGATGGTCGCCTTTCGAAGGCACAACATTTAAATCGAGAGTCACACACACTATATTAAACGGACACTTAGTTTATGAAAATTCTAAAATAAGTGAAAAAAAGTATGCCAAACGATTAACCTTTAATAGATGAGAAAAAGCGTATTCTATATAGCATTTATTTGTTTTTTTATGTCTTGCTCAGGCACTAAAAAGCCAGATAAACCGGAGAATTTAATTTCAAAAGAAAAGATGGTTAATGTGTTAATAGATATGTCCTTATTATCATCAGCAAAAGGCATAAATAAATCAAAAATTGAAAACAATGGTATTATGCCAGAAAGTTACGTTTACAAGAAACATAATATAAACAGTTTACAATTTGTTGAGAGTAATGCTTACTATACATACAACCTTGATGAATATCAAGATATTATTAAAAAGGTAACAGATAGCCTTAATAAGCTTAGGGAAAATTATAATACGCTAGTTGAAGAAGAAGCAGAAGAAAAGAGGAAGCAAGATTCAATTAAAAGATCTAAACGTAAAAATAAAGGATTTTTAACTGAAGACATTGAGCCTAAAAGAAATAAAGATTAATTGTTAGTTTTCTTTTAAATAGATTTCAGAAACCTCCTTTATACTTACATTTATTGGTTTGAACTCTATATTTAAATGACGTTTTATTTTACTATTATCATAAATGGATTTAGACATTAAAGTATTTGATAACTGTTTGCTTAAACTTCTGCGTTTCCCAGTTAATTTACAATATAACCAATCTAATCGCCATCCAATTCCTAATATTATTACCCCTGCTTTTTTAGAAGGAGGTTTTACTTTTAATGCATTTGCAATACAATCTATAAAGTATTTGTAAGTCCAATTTTCAGAAACTAGAACAAAACGTTTATTTTTTATATTACTTTCTAATAATTGAATCATAATATTGACAACATCAAAAACATCTATGTAACCAACAGTTCCATCTGTATAATATTGTAAACCATTAGCAACTTTTTTAAAAATATTTCCACTTCCATATTTCCAAATTCCTGGGCCAATTATTACACCTGGATTAACAATAACTGCATCTAACCCTTCTTGTGTCCCACGCCAAACTTCCATCTCGGCTCCATATTTTGTAATACCATAAACAGCATTATCGGCTTCAGGATTCCAAAGCGTTTCTTCATCTATTCTGTCTTTATTATTTGTGCTGCCTAGGGTGGCTACAGAACTAACATAACACATTTTTTTAATTTTGTTATCGATACTCAGATTAACAATATTGGCAGTTCCTTCAATATTTGTTTTTCTTAATAGCCAGTATTTGTTAGGTTCAAAGGAAACAAATGCAGCACAATGATATACAAAAGAGATTCCTTTAAAAGCTTGAGTAAGTTGTGGAATATCTAGTAAATCTGCTTGGATCCATTCAATCTTATTAAATAATATATTTGGATTGTCAGTATAATAAGAAAACACCTTTTTTACAATAGCCAGTTTTTTTTCATTTCTGTAAATTGCTTTTACAGATTTATTTTCTTTAGTAAGTTGGTATAATAAATGCGAACCAACTAATCCTGTACCACCAGTAACTAATATCATAAAACTAAAGTAAAGAATTATTCATAAAGAGAGAGTAATTATTCTTTGATTTTTATCTTTGTCCAAATTAATTGATAAAATTAAAAATAATGACCAATACATTTGTTGATGAACTACGTTGGAGAGGAATGGTACACGATATCATGCCAGGAACAGAAGAACAGTTAAATAAAGAAATGACAACTGGTTATGTAGGGTTTGATCCTACTTCAGATTCGTTACACATTGGTAGCTTGGTGCCTATTATTCTATTAGTTCACCTTGAGAAAGCTGGTCATAAACCTATAGCTTTAGTTGGTGGAGCAACTGGAATGATTGGTGATCCATCTGGAAAAAGCGATGAACGTAATTTACTTACAGAAGAGGTATTAAATTTTAATGTTGAAGGTATAAAAAATGTACTTTCCCGTTTTTTAAATTTTAATTCAAATGAAAAAAACGCACCCATTTTAGTAAATAACTACGATTGGATGAAATCTTTTTCATTTATCGATTTTGCAAGAGATGTAGGAAAACGAATTACTGTAAACTACATGATGGCTAAAGATTCTGTTAAAAAGCGTTTGTCTGGCGAAGAAGGAAATGTAGGTATGTCTTTTACTGAATTTACCTATCAATTAATTCAAGGGTACGATTTTTACCATTTACATAAAAACTTCAATTGTGCTTTGCAAATGGGAGGAAGTGACCAATGGGGAAATATTACTACTGGAACAGAATTGGTAAGACGAATGAATGTAGGTGAAGAAGCCAAAGCTTTTGCCATGACTTGCCCATTAATTACCAAAGCAGATGGTTCTAAATTCGGAAAAAGTGAAGGTGGAAATATTTGGTTAGATAAGGAAAAAACTTCTGTATATAAGTTTTACCAGTTTTGGTTAAATACGAGTGATGAAGACGCAGAAAAATATATTAAAATATTTACTTTTTTAGAAAGAGATACTATTGAATCCCTTATTGAAGAACATAAAAACACACCACATTTACGTTTGTTGCAAAAACGATTAGCAGAAGAAGTAACTACGTTTGTTCATTCTAAAGAAGATTTTGAAAATGCTGAAAAAGCATCGAATATACTTTTTAGTAAATCTTTTAAAGAGGATATTAAAACTTTAGATGAAGTTACTTTTTTAGATGTTTTTGAAGGAGTGCCTCAAGCCAAAATTTCTCAATCAGATTTAAAAGAAGGGTTGGACATGATAGCTGCTTTATCTGCTAAAACAAATTTCTTGGCATCCAATAGTGAATCTAGAAGAGCATTAAAAGAAAATGCTGTATCTGTAAATAAAGAAAAAGTTGGTGAAAACTACCAGTTAAGCCCTGATGATCTAATCAACAACAAATACATAATCCTTAATAAAGGAAAGAAAAACACATATATTATTAAAGTTCTTTAATAAGAAAACGCCTGATATAAAAATCAGGCGTTTTTGTTTTTAACTAATTAAAGTTAATTTTTCTTTTTCAGAACTAAAATTTAGTCGCTATATATTTTTTAAACTTACAAAGCCATTAAATTACAGCCTCGAATATCAGAATTATCAAACCTTCCAATTATTTCAAAAGTACCATTGTTATAAACACGACCTAAATCTTGGGTCGCTATAAATGAACAAGAATTGATGTTGGCTAAATCAATAACATTTATGCCACCAGTTTTATTTTGACTTAAAATGGTTAAGGCATCTTCAG
>DFBO01000107.1 GCA_002366675.1 Flavobacteriaceae bacterium UBA3078 | reverse complement strand
GAAGAAGAAGTTGTAAATGGTTGGGATGACCCGCGTATGCCAACAATTTCAGGTTTACGAAGAAGAGGTTACACCCCTGAATCTATAAAGAATTTTAGTGAAACTGCTGTAATTTCAAAACGTGATAATGTAACTGACGTTGCGTTATTGGAACATTGTATAAAAGACGATTTAAACAAAACAGCACCAAGAGTTATGGCTGTTTTAGATTCTGTAAAAGTGATAATCACTAATTATCCTGAAGGAAAAGAAGAATTTTTAGACGCCAATTATAACGATTACAAAGATGGTTTTGGTAGTAGAAAAGTACCTTTTTCTCGTGAAATATATATTGAAAAAGAAGATTTTAGAGAAGAAGCCAATAAAAAATTCTTTCGCTTAAAATTAGGAAAAGAAGTACGTTTAAAAAACGCTTATATTATTAAAGCTGAAAATTGTGTTAAAGATGAAAATGGTGCCATAACTGAAATTCACTGTACTTATGATGAAGATTCATTAAGTGGAAGTGGCTCAGAAGCTAGCAAACGTAAAGTAAAAGGTACGTTGCATTGGGTTTCTGTTAAACACGCTATAAATGCTGAGGTTAGAGTGTACGATCGATTATTTACTGATGAAGCACCTGATGGACATAAAGGCAAAGATTTTAAAGAGTTTATAAATCCAAATTCTTTAACTGTTATTAATGCTTTTGTTGAACCAAGTTTAAAAATAGCTAAAAATTTAGATAGATTTCAGTTTCAGCGTTTAGGATATTTTTGTGTAGATAAAGATACAACCTCAACTAAATTAGTTTTTAATAGAACTGTGCCATTACGAGATAGTTGGGCTAAAATGGAAAAATAAAGTATTAAACCTTTATCATATAAAAAGTCTTATAACTAAACCTAAAAACTTATAGTTATGAGACTTTTCTTTATCGCCTTAATTGTAATTGCTTTTTCATTTAATTCTTGTGTTACTACTTCAAGAATAGCTCCCACAAAAGTAGTTTTGATAAAAAAATACCCAGCTCACATAAAGTCGTTGTTATTAATACCAACACAAAAGCAGTTCGTTATGCTACTATAACTTTTAAAGGCAACTTAGAAACTATTGAAATTCTTAAAACCCAAATCAAAGAGTTAAATAGCGAAATTTTAATATATGATAGTTTAATTCAAAAAATGAAAAAATATTTTTCACTGGAAAAGGCATAAATCATGACCTTTCAGTAATAGAGAATAATAAGAAAAAAGACAAAGTTCAGGAAATAGAATCTTTAGTCGAAACTTGTAAAAATTGTTCAAATGAAATCCCTAATTATTTAAATAATCATTTATTTCAAGAAAGTATTTGCCTTGACTACAAAATAAAAAAATTTAAATATTTAGAAAATGAAAAAATTCATTTTTATTGGAGATGTTTTTTTAATGATTGTATTAACCCTTTGACAAATAGAAAATTAGAATTTGATGGCATTCAACATGAAAAACCCATTGATTATTTCGGAGGTAAAAAAAGATATTTAGAATGCTTATAGAAAGATAAAATAAGGGATAATTTTGCCAAAAATAAAGGAACTAAAATTAAGGAAGCAACAAAACTGGTTAAAAAAACGATCTCAAAATTAGATTGTTAGATATACAATAAAAATGAAGTTTTTCGGAACTTCAAAAATGTGATTTAAACACATGAATATTAAAAAAGCTCCGTGAAATTCTAAGATAAAAACAAATAAAACGGGAGTTTTTATTTTATTCAACTCTTGATAAAATCTCATTCTATCCTTAATTTACGAAACTAAACTTCGTAAACCTTCCATTTTTCGTTATTATTTCATTATTAACATTATGATAATCAATTTGATAAGAAAGTGAATCAAAGTCAAAGTAAAACATCTATTGATTTTTTAATTCAATTATATAAATGGAAATCAACCCTAATATTCATTGGGTTTGATTTTTTTAAATAGGAGCGGATTTTAAAATCTTATTTTAACAAAGATAAATATCTCAGAAGCCTTTCAATTAAAATTTATTTTTGTGTTTACATTATTCCACTAACAGAAATCCACTAAAATACAGTATTTATAGACATGTTTTACTATGTATTCTAGATAAGTATTAAGAAGGAAAAAATGAAAAAGCAACGACAAGACTTAATTTAACAATCTTGATGTTGCTTTTACATTAAAAATAATTTACATTGGAACTTCTACCCTTCCGCAAGTATCTTTTGCAACAATCAATCCGTTAGAATTAATTTTAAAAGAATTTGGACCAATCTTAAACCATTTATTATTCCCATTAAAAGTAGTTAAATAGGTGTTAGTATAAATAGTATCTCCAACCGTTAACCCATAAACACTATTTCTTTGAAAGTAATATAACATAGTTTTATTTTGAGAATCACAAGCAGATTTAGCACTATTTCTTCCAAATCTTTCTCCATAATAAGAAATTGTCTCATATTCGTGTGGTGGTGGAGGTGGACTAGGATATAAATATTCTAAAGAAATAATATCAAAAACTGAAAAACCATTCCAACTAAAGAGAGCAGTACCGCCATTCATAACAGAATTTGGATCTTGTTCAGGTGTTCCAGGAATTAAATTCGCTCCTACACCTGCTGTCCCTTCGTTATTAATATCCCAATTCGTATGGCGAAAACCAATACAATGTCCTAATTCATGAACCATGTTATACCTCTTGCTTCCTTCTGTAATGTTAGAATTAGAATTAAAATCTAAATTAATTAAGATTGTATTATATGGTTGGCCACCAACAGGAAATCCAGCAGAAGCAATTGTATTATTTGGTAACGGATTATCACTATCACTTTTAATAATAATATTTGAATTTGTACTATATGAAAGTATAAAATAAGCTTTAGATTCAGAATTACTATTCCAATCGTTAAGAGCCGAAATTATAGCGTTTCTCCAATTATCATCACCAGAAGTGGGAATTGAAGAATCAACATAAACTGTCATAGTTGTAACATTTGTTTGAGAAACTAAATTGTTAGTACTTGCATGTCTACTTTGAATATTTTTTCTTCCATAATCCTTAATGTTTTTAGAAAACATTAAATCTCCTTGAACAATATAAAAAGCATCAAGTTCAACTATACGTTCACGTTTATAGCCCATTTCTATAAGCTTATCAACTACTGGGCTATCTTTCAACATCAATCCTTCTTCAATAATTATCTCTTCAGTTAAACTATCTTCCGAGCAACTGTTGAAGGTAAACAACAATTGCATAATCATAGTTAGTAATAGAATTTTTTTTAAATACTTTTTCATAGTTTATAAATTTTTAAGTTTTTTCTCACATTAATCTTAGGGGGTGAGAATATTAGAAGTGAAAAGTAGTAATATTTTTACAATAAAAAGTACGGGAAAACCGTATAAAAAGTACGGTTTTTCCGTACTTTTTATTAACATTTAATTTCACTTAATAATTTTAAATATTAATAGGTTTTGCTGTGTAAGTAAGTGTTTTTTTATTTTAATAAAAGGTCAAGGTAGAGGTCGGTTATAAAGTGTTCAATCATTTTTAAATCCCAGTAAAAAAATGACTAATCTAAAATTAAGGGTAAATAAAACATCCTTATATGATCCAAAATGAAAAATACTCAAAAACATAATAATAATAATACCCTTTTACACAAAGCTAAATTAAAGAATTAAAGACACTCCAAAGACCCTTTTAAAAAAGAGTTCAATTACTACTATCCACTTGTCTTTAACACGCCTTATAAAAAATAAACTCCCTAAAATCAAATGATTAAGGGAGTTAAAAGTTGACCTAAAAGGGCAACGTTATTACGCTTGGAATGGTAAACATTATAGAAAAACTAATAAAGGATATGTTGTAGTGCGATTTTAATTAATTACCAATGTCTTTAAAATAGCTTCCAATTCA
>DFBO01000145.1:18237-23248 GCA_002366675.1 Flavobacteriaceae bacterium UBA3078 | reverse complement strand
ATTCAAGAAAGCCCAATCCTATTAACTCATAGAGAAACACAATTACTTTTTCATTTAATTAAAAACAAAAACCAAGTTTTAGATCGTTCCATTGTCTTAAATAAATTATGGGGAAATGATGATTTTTTTAATGCAAGAAGCATGGATGTCTTTATTTCTAAACTTAGAAAAAAACTAAATAAGGACGCTTCAGTACAAATAATTAATGTTCGTGGATTTGGATATAAATTAATCTGCTGATATCTGATTTGAATTTTGTACTTTTCAATTCAGAATGAAAACACATATTTACATTTTATTTTTTATTTCTTTTAGCCTATTTGGTCAAGAACCAATTGAAACTACTCTATTAAATAAAACACCCATAGAAGCTGAAACCATTGTTGGTCTTGATAATTTTGGTACAGTTTATTATATAAAAAACAACACGCTTTATAAAGTTGAAGAGAAGAACAAATATTCTTACAGCAATGTACAGTTTGGGAAAATTAGTTCTGCAAACAGTTTCAACCCTTTAAAAATCTCCATTTTTTACGAAGATTTTAATACAGCCATTATTCTTGATAATCGATTAGCAGAAATAATAAAAATGGATTTTAGTATTTTAGAAAATTACAAAAATGTCTCTTTTGTTTCAACTGCCAACGACAATGCCTTATGGATTTTCAATCAAGATATTCAACAAGTAGAATTATTCGATTACAAAACTAAAAAAACAAGAGCTACTACTTTACCAATACAATCTAAAGCATTAGATTTAAAGAGTAATTATAATTATAGCTGGCTTTTAACTGAAAAGTATTTATATAAATACAATTACTTTGGTAGTTTAGTCTATAAGGTATTGAATGATGGCTTTACATCAATTATTGAGAATAACAGTAGGGTTTATTTATTAAAAAATACTAATCTTTATTTTTATAACGAAACCGATGAAGTTTATCAATTAATTAAAACTCCTGAATTGTTAACAAAACAGTTTTTAGTAACCAATGAAACTGTGTATATTTACGATTCAAAATTTTTACACAAATTCCAACTAAATAAATAAATTACTTATGCACGTAGCAATAGCCGGAAACATTGGCGCTGGTAAAACCACACTTACTAAATTACTTGCTAAACATTACAGATGGGAATCTCAATTAGAAGATGTGGTAGACAACCCTTACCTAGATGATTTTTACAACCAAATGGAACGTTGGAGTTTTAACTTACAAGTTTACTTTTTAAACAGTAGATTTCGTCAAGTTTCACAAATTCGTGAGAGTGGCAAAGACATTATTCAAGATAGAACAATTTATGAAGATGCGCATATTTTTGCTCCAAACCTTCATGCTATGGGATTAATGACCAATAGAGATTTTGAAAATTACAGATCACTTTTCGACCTCATGGAATCTTTTGTTCAAGGACCAGATTTATTAATTTATTTACGTAGCTCTATTTCTAATCTAGTATCACAAATACATAAGCGTGGTCGTGATTACGAAAATTCTATTAGTATTGATTATTTAAGCCGATTAAACGAACGATACGAGGCTTGGATACATGGTTACGACAAAGGAAATCTATTAATTATAGACGTAGATAATTTAGATTTTGTTGCTAATCCAGAAGATTTAGGAAGCATTATAAATAAGATAGATGCTGAAATTAACGGCTTATTCTAATAAACATAAAACATACACCATAAAAAAACCACGCTAAAAGCGTGGTTTTTTTATTTCAATTATTTATAACTGATTTATTTTACTATCTCTTCTGAAAATTCTTCTTTAAATTCAGCTCTATTAGAGTTAACTTTTAAAGATGAAGCTCCTTTTTTTAATTCTTCAACTTTAGCTTTTACTTCTTCTAAAGAACCAGAAATAACCCTTTCATCGACAGTTGATTCACCATCTTTAATTGTAGTTGTATTTACAACAGCTTTAGCTATATCATCGCTTTCAACTTCCATCTCAACATAAACCTTTTTTATCATTTCAGTAGAAAGTACAGTTTCATTTAAAGCAACACCTTCTTCAACAGCGTGTCCTCCTAAAATTGGCGCAATTACTAATCCTATTAAACAAGTTAATTTAATTAAAATATTCATAGATGGCCCAGATGTATCTTTAAAAGGATCTCCAACAGTATCTCCAGTTACAGCAGCTTTATGAGCTTCTGAACCTTTGAATGTCATTTCACCATTAATCTCTACGCCTGCTTCAAAAGATTTCTTAGCATTATCCCAAGCTCCACCAGCATTGTTTTGGAAAATAGCCCAAAGTACACCAGAAACTGTAACACCAGCCATATAACCACCTAACATTTCAGCAATTGCCATATTATCCATTCCAAAAATCATTGGAACAAAAGCAATAACTAAAGGAAAACCAATAGTTAATAAACCTGGCAACATCATTTCTTTTAAAGACGCTTGCGTTGAAATTGCAACACATTTATCGTATTCTGGTTTCCCAGTACCTTCCATAATTCCAGGAATATCTCTAAACTGACGACGAACTTCTTCAACCATTTCCATTGCAGCTTTACCTACAGCATTCATTGCTAAAGCAGAAAACACTACTGGTACCATTCCACCAACAAATAACATGGCTAAAACAGGTGCTTTAAAAATGTTAATTCCATCAATTCCTGTAAATGTTACATACGCAGCAAATAATGCTAAAGATGTTAATGCAGCAGATGCAATAGCAAATCCTTTTCCTGTTGCAGCAGTTGTATTACCAACTGAATCTAATATATCTGTACGTTCTCTTACGATTGGTTCTTGTTCGCTCATTTCGGCAATTCCACCAGCATTATCAGAAATTGGTCCGAAAGCATCAATAGCTAATTGCATAGCAGTTGTTGCCATCATAGCAGAAGCAGCTAAAGCAACTCCATAAAATCCTGCAAATGCATAAGATGCCCAAATAGCTCCAGCAAATAATAATACAGAAGGGAATGTAGAAATCATACCAGTTGCTAAACCAGCAATAATATTTGTTCCTGCTCCTGTACTAGATTGTTGTACAATATTTAAAATCGGTTTTTTACCTAATCCTGTGTAATATTCAGTTACCGAAGAAATAACAGCTCCAACAATTAGTCCTACTAAAGTTGCATAGAACACTCTCATTGAAGAGATTTCTTGAAGACCTTCACCAAAGAAATTCATTTTCATTGTTTCAGGTAACATCCAAGTAACTAAACCAAAACATGAGATTGCAACTAAAGCAATAGATGTCCAGTTACCAATATTTAAAGCTCCCATTACTTGAGATTCTTTTGCATCGTTACTTTTTATTTTCACTAACATGGTTCCGATGATAGAAATAATAATTCCTGCACCAGCAATTGACATTGGTAATAAGATTGGTCCAATACCTCCAAAGGCATCGTCAATCATTCCACCCATATCTTTAATCACATAGTTTCCTAGAACCATTGCAGCTAATACTGTTGCTACATAAGAACCAAATAAATCTGCTCCCATTCCGGCAACATCACCAACATTATCTCCAACGTTATCTGCAATAGTTGCAGGATTTCTTGGATCATCTTCAGGTATACCTGCTTCAACTTTACCAACTAGATCAGCTCCAACATCGGCAGCCTTCGTGTAAATCCCTCCACCTACTCTTGCAAATAGAGCAATAGATTCAGCTCCTAATGAGAAACCAGCTAATGTTTCTAATACAATAGTCATGTCCATTGTGTTAGTCCATTCACTTCCCATAAAGAACCAAAAGAAAAATATAAAGAACGCTGTTAGACCTAATACTGCTAAACCAGCAACTCCAAGTCCCATAACAGTTCCACCACCAAAAGATATTTTTAGTGCATTTGGCAAACTTGTTCTAGCTGCTTGTGTTGTTCTAACATTTGTTTTCGTTGCTATTTTCATACCAATATTTCCTGCAAATGCAGAAAAGAAAGCTCCAAAAATAAAAGCGACTACTATTAACCAGTGTGTTGTTGGTACTATAAAAGATACAGCTGCTAAAGCTATACTTACAATTACCACAAAGATTGCTAATAATCTGTATTCAGCATTTAAAAAAGCAAGAGCTCCTTCGTAGATATGATCTGAAATTTCTTTCATCTTTCCATCTCCAGCATCTTGTTTCATTACCCAAGATTTCTTTACTACCATGTAAATTAATCCTAAAAGTGCCATTGCAATTGGCATATAAATCATCATTGATTCCATATTATTTTTTGTTTATTTTAGTTTTTAGCAGCGCAAATGTAACAAAATACGTTAACATTAAAAAGCCCTTCTACATCTATTGTAAAAGGACTCCTTATATATAAGATAAATACTTTGTTTAAATTGTAAAATCTCCATTGGTTTTATGCTCGCTATTTTCATAACGATTTACACATTTATTAAGAATATCGTAGGCTTCATCAGCATTTCCCCAACCACCAACATCAACTCTCTTTTTTTCTAAGTCTTTATACACCTGAAAGAAATGCTCTATTTCTTTAATTTGATGTGGATTCATATCAGATAAATCGTTTAGGTTATTCCAAATAGGATCTGAAACTGGCACACAAATCACTTTCTCGTCTGGCCCTTTTTCATCAGCCATGTGGAATACACCTATTGGTTTCACTTCAACCACACACATTGGAAAAGTTGGTTCTCCTCCTAATACCAAAACATCTAATGGATCTCCATCTAAAGCTAAAGTTTCAGGAATAAACCCATAATCTGCTGGGTACATCATAGATGAAAACAACATTCTGTCGAAACGTATTTTCTTTAAATCGAAATCGTATTCGTATTTATTTCTACTTCCTTTTGGTATTTCAATCAATACATCGAACGTTAATGTTCCTTTACTTGTCATAAAACTTGTTTTTCTCCCATGAACATGGGAGTCTCATTATAAATTCATTTTCATCCTTTTAAAAAGGACTGCAAAGGTAAGTAAGTGTTTGGGTTTGGGCAACAAAAATGGATTTGAGTTTGTTGTTTTTTGGATTAACTTCGTTTAAAAAGGAATTAAAGCCT
>DFBO01000145.1:0-18070 GCA_002366675.1 Flavobacteriaceae bacterium UBA3078 | reverse complement strand
CATGAAACACTTATTAATCCTTCTTGTAACCCTTTTTAGTTTTTCAACCTTACAATCTCAAACCCAACCATGGCAAGGAAAATTTGAACCTATTGACAATTTGATCCCTCCACCTAACACCTACAGAACTGCAAGTGGAGCTCCTGGAAAAGCTTATTGGCAACAGCGAGCAGATTATAAAATAAAAGTGTCATTAGACGAAAAAAACAATGTGCTTTCTGGAGAAGAAACCATTACGTATTATAATAATTCCCCTGACGATTTGAATTATATCTGGATTCAGCTTGAACAAAACGTTAATAAAAAAGGTAATGAAGATTTTGGCGATGTTTTTGGTGGTGTTTCAGATTCAATTAGCACCAGACAAATGCAATTTCTTACAAGAGCTGTAGATTTCCCTTCTGGGTATACCATAAAAAATATTAAAGATGGGTCTGGTAAAGACATGACGTCTTATGTTAACAACACCATGATGAAAGTCATGCTTAACCAACCTTTAAAATCTGGCTCAACTTTAAGTTTTTCTTTAGCTTGGTCATACCCGATTACAGATAGAAGTATGTTTTTATTATCCAGAGAAGGTTACGAATACTTTCCAGAAGACGACAACACTGTTTATTTGCTTGGCCATTGGTTTCCAAGAATGGCTGTTTATAATGATACCGAAGGTTGGCAAAATAAACAGTTTAACAGATTGGGAGAATTTGCTTTAGAATTTGGAGATTATGACGTAGAAATTACAGTTCCTGAAGATCATATTGTGGCATCTACTGGCGAATTACAAAATTCAGATGTAGTTCTAACGAAAGAGCAAAGAAAAAGAATGGATGAAGCCAAACAATCGTTTAGCAAACCTATAATGATTATAACTCCTGAAGAAGCTACTCAAAATGAAAAAACCAACGCAACCAAATTAAAAACATGGAAATTTCATGCTAAAAATGTACGTGATTTTGCTTTTGCCTCATCGCGTAAATTTATTTGGGACGCACAAGCACACCAGTTTTCAGATCACATTACAATGGCTATGTCTTACTACCCAAAAGAAGGCTTGCCTGTTTGGAGTGAAGAATCTACAAAAGCTATTGTAGCTGCATTAGAAGTGTATTCTGAAGCCACTTTCGAGTATCCTTATCCTGTTGCCATTTCAGTAAATACATCGAATATTGGCATAGAATACCCAATGATAAGTTTTAATGGTGGAAGGCCAAAAAAAGGCAAAATAAGTGATGCTGCAAAAGCTGGTATGATTGGAACTATTATTCATGAAGTAGGACACAATTGGTTTCCTATGATAGTTAGTTCGGACGAAAGAAAATGGATGTGGATGGACGAAGGCTTAAACACGTACTTACACCAAAGAACTGTTGCAGAAAAATACCCTGAATTTCATAGCACAACACCAAAAGATATTGTAAAATTTATGAGTGGTGACCAAAATATTTTAAGACCAATAATGACTACTTCAGACAATGAATTACTCATGCAATTTGGAGCTAATTTTTACCAAAAACCAACCGTAGGTTTACAAATGCTAAGAGAGTCTATTATTGGGCCTGAGTTGTTTGACCAAGCTTTTAAAGAGTATGCTAACCGTTGGAAATACAAACACCCAAACCCTGCAGATTTATTTAGAACCCTTGAA
This sequence comes from Flavobacteriaceae bacterium UBA3078, assembly GCA_002366675.1. Lineage (GTDB taxonomy): Bacteria > Bacteroidota > Bacteroidia > Flavobacteriales > Flavobacteriaceae > Xanthomarina. Next base: position 16,425 of record DFBO01000145.1, on the reverse strand, counting down.
AATGCAACAGCTACAGATTTAGATTGGTTTTTTAGAGGTTGGTTTTTTACAACAGATAAAGTGGATATGGAACTTTCTAATGTTAAATGGTTTAAAGTATATGAAGACGATTTGAATATTGAAGACCAACACAAACAAACCACTTTTAAAATAGAAGGTGAAAGCACAAAAAAAACATCAACAGATTTTTCAGGAGGCCCAGAAGTAATTACTATGACTTCTACTTCAGAGAATAGTTATGGTGGTTTTTTATCTAGACTCGATGAGCCTGAGGTTAGAAAACAGTTATCTGGTAAAAATATTTACGAATTAAGCATCAAAAATATTGGAGGCTTGGTGATGCCTGTAACAATAGAATGGGTTTATACAGACGACTCAAAAGAAATAGACAAATTACCTGCTGAAGTTTGGCGTTTAAATGAATACGAAATAACTAAAACATTTATTAAAAATAAGGAAGTTAAGGAGGTAAATCTAGATCCAAATTTCGAGTTTGCAGATACAGATACTAAAAACAATAGTTTTCCTAAAGTAGAGACAGCTTCTGAATTTGATAAATTTAAAGAAAATAAAAAGAATTAAAACAGAAATCCGAAACTACCAGTAATGCCAAAATCTCTAGCTCCTGGATTATCGAAGTAATTACCTCTAAAATTAAAATCTATTCTAAAGACTCTAAAGATGTTTGCTATACCAAAGCTGTATTCGTAGTATATTTCATCGGTTGGCGCAAATAAAGGAATGTTCGATGGTGCACTTATATCAATATTTTTTTGCGCTAAATCTCCCCAAACTGCTCGAAACCCAACTATTTCACGCCAGTTTAACTTTCTTAATAAGGGAATTCTTGAAAATAAGCGACCATTAAAATTATGCTCCAAGTGCATAGCTACATAAGTGTCTGTAACAAATTCGTAGTAATTTAATTGTGAAAACGATTTATATACAGAAAAATAAGATTGATTTCCAGGCACAATACTTAACAAGCCAAGTGGTACAGTTCCAAATGTTTTACCAGCTTCGAAAGTAGATTTAAGCCTTCCAAAACCACCTAACTGCCATGGTTGGATATAAGAAAATTGCACTTTTGTGTAATTAAAATCGCTATTAAAAATATTCTTATCTCCTAAACTAAACTGCGCAAATATAGATGCATACGTATCGTTTGCATTTCTACGTTCTACTCCATGACCAGTCATTTTTCTTCCAGGAAAATAAGACACTGCAAACGTGCTCTCAAATTGTTTTAAATCGGAAGAAATTCCTGTTGGAGAATCTGGATCCAAATAATCTAAACTAAAGGCATCTGAAGCAGAAGACAAAATTCTATAGTCTCCTCCTACTCTAAGTAAAACATTTTTTGTTGGCTCCATTTCTATTGCTAAAGCCGTTAACTTAATATTGGAAAGTTTATCGTTTGGTGCTGTGGTAAAGAGTGCATTAGAGGCCAAACTTCTACCTAACACATCTGTAGAAGTAGTTAAACTCGCTCCAATTTGTTCAATATCTCGTCTATGTCCTGCTGAAATAATGAGTCGATTTTTTTTGTTTAACAACCATTTAGCCGAAAAACCATATTTAAATTTATCATCTTTTAATCCATATGCTAAAAACCCTTGTATTCTCCATAAATCGTTAGGCCCATAATAAGTTCTTCCTCCAGCTCTTAACCTCAATCCTTCAACATCGTTATATCCAAATGTTGAAAAAATAGGCCCATAATCTATATTCCATCTATCTATTTCAATATATCCTGATGCCAAAATGCTTCCTAAATTATAAAGCCTTTTAAATTTACCAACTGTTTTAAGTGTATCCAGCATTTTATAAACGCCTTTTTCATCTTTACTTAAGGCTTCCATTCTGTTTTCATCCCAAAATGCATCTTCACGATTGTAAGCGTCTTTATTATAATCGAAAACTTCATCTTTATAAAACTTATCTTCTTTTACCTGATTAAAAACATAATTATCGTACAGTGTGGTACGCTTTCCATAAACACCTCGTGACTTCTCCTTTTTATTAAAGGTGAAATCAGACATAAAATAATCGCGCTTCACTAAAAAAACCGAATCGTTTAAGACCTCAAATTCTTGCTCAATATAAATATCTTTAATCCAGTTTATATTTGCACTTTTCGAGGCTTGCATATTAATATCCTTAATAGCATAGGTTGTATCTGCAACCCAAAAATCTCCTTTAAAAGTTAATTCGTTTTTACGTCTTGGATAGTATATAATATTATAACACCACTTATTATCTATATATGCACTATCTGAAAGAACATAATTGTATGTATTGATTCCTGTTGTAGAAATAGGGCTCACAAAACTCTTATCAAAGAATTTCAAATAGTTATCATAGACATCATATTCAGAATATAAATCTTTTATAAAGTCTATAATAGTTTGATTGTTACTAAAACCTGAGTTTTTATTTCCTTTTAATTCAATCTTTTCCTTTTTAAGTATATTATCTCCATAAACCTTTGCTACTTCTTCATTTACAAAAATGGGCAAGTAGGTTTTTCCCGTTACTTTAGACGTATCGACTTGCTCGAATACAAACTCCATACCTTTAAACAAGTTGCTTTTAATTAGTGCACTATCTATAGTGTTTATATCAAACTCTACTTTTTCGTATCTATCGTAAGCATATTGCTTAAACTGTTTAAGTCCATTACTCCGCTTGTTATTCCAAATCTTCTGCATGATAGCTATAGCAGGGTTTTCTTCAGCTTTTTTAGATTGTTTTCCAGCAATAATAAGAACTTCATTTAAGGCTGAGGCTGCTTCTTGAATTGTAAAACTTAAATTGTAATTAACTTTTTTATCTAAAGGGTATTCTATGGTTTCATAACCAATAAAGGAAACTGTTAAGGCATCCCATGTATTTGAAGATTCTAAATAAAACCTACCGTTCTCGTCTGTTATGGTTCCTTCAGACGAATTTTTAAAAATGATATTGGCATAAGCAACTGGTTCATTATTTTCATCATATACATGACCACTAACTTTTGTTTGAGAAAACAAAAAGCCAATGCCAAAGAAAAAAAATATACCTAATAACTTAAACTTCATAATAACAAAAAACTTCATCAACAATATTGCCAATGAAGTCAATTTAATCTAAAAAAAATTCTATTTATACATTACTTTTTTAACAGCTTTTACCACATCGTTACTATTTGGCAACCACTCTTCTAATAACACTGGAGAGTATGGTGCAGGTGTATCTGCTGTATTTATTTTTATAATTGGCGCATCTAAATAATCGAATGCTTCTGCTTGAATAATATATGTTATTTCTGTTGACACATTTCCAAAAGGCCAAGCTTCTTCAAGAATAACCAATCTGTTTGTTTTTTTTACTGAAGTTAAAATCGCTTCTTTATCTAAAGGACGAACTGTTCTAAGATCGATAATCTCGCAAGAAACCCCTTCTTTTTCTAATTCAGCAGCAGCTTTATAAGCTTCTTTAATAATTTTTCCAAATGAAACGATAGTGACATCTGTACCTTCTCGTTTAATTTCTGCCACACCAATTGGGATGGTATATTCACCTTCTGGTACTTCGCCTTTATCGCCATACATTTGCTCACTTTCCATAAAAATAACAGGATCGTCGTCACGAATAGCAGATTTTAAAAGTCCTTTAGCATCGTAAACATTCGAAGGTACTATTACTTTTAAACCAGGCGTATTAGCAAACCAACTTTCAAAAGCTTGAGAGTGAGTTGCAGCTAACTGTCCTGCTGAAGCTGTTGGTCCGCGAAAAACTATTGGACATTTAAATTGCCCTCCAGACATTTGTCTGATTTTTGCTGCATTATTAATAATCTGATCGATTCCAACTAACGAAAAGTTAAAGGTCATATACTCCACAATAGGTCTGTTTCCTGTCATAGTAGAACCAATGGCTATACCTGCAAAACCAAGTTCAGCAATTGGTGTATCAATAACACGTTTAGAACCAAATTCGTCAAGCATGCCTTTAGATGCTTTGTAAGCTCCATTATATTCAGCTACTTCCTCTCCCATTAAATAAATGCTTTCATCTCTGCGCATTTCTTCGCTCATGGCTTCACATATAGCTTCTCTAAATTGAATCGTTTTCATTTTTATAACTTTAATACGAAAGGCAAAAGTAATAATTATTGGTAAGAAATTAATATAATTTTATTGGGTATAATTTATAGGTTATTAATGTTTCTCTTTTTTAATAATTAAATAAACATTTATTATGCGTGCATAGTAAATATTCTGAATAAAATAATTAACTTTGTAACCTCAAAACAATTACACATATTTAAATAATAACAATATGAAAATATTAGTATGTATTAGTCATGTACCTGATACGACTTCAAAAATTAATTTTACTGAAGGAGATACCAAATTCGATACAAATGGTGTGCAATTTGTTATCAACCCGAATGATGAATTTGGTTTAACACGTGCCATGTGGTTTAAAGAAAAACAAGGTGCTAGTGTCCATGTTGTTAACGTTGGAGGTCCAGAAACTGAACCAACGTTACGTAAAGCTTTAGCCATTGGAGCAGATGGAGCTATAAGAGTAAATACTGCTGCTACTGATGGATTTCTAGTTGCAAAACAATTAGCAAAAGTAGTTCAAGATGGTGGTTACGACTTAGTAATTGCTGGTCGCGAATCTATTGATTATAATGGTGGTATGGTTCCTGGAATGTTAGCAGGTTTGCTAAATGCCAATTTTGTAAACAATTGTATTAGCTTAGAAGTTGAAGGAACAAATGCAACTGCTTCCAGAGAAATTGATGGTGGAAAAGAAACTGTTTCAACTTCACTTCCACTTGTAATTGGTGGACAAAAAGGATTGGTAGAAGAAAGTGATTTACGTATTCCAAATATGAGAGGTATTATGATGGCTCGTCAAAAACCTTTAAATGTTATTGAACCAGTGGATGCAAATTCTGAAACGAGTTCTGTGAAATTTGAAAAACCAGCTCCAAGAGGTGCTGTGAAGTTAGTAGATGCAGATAATGTAGACGAATTAGTAAACTTACTTCATATCGAAGCTAAAGTAATATAAATCTCAGTTTTCAACTTCCAAATTCCAATGTTCATTTTGGAATTTAGTTTTTGGAATTTTAATTATAAAAAATATGTCAGTTTTAGTATATACAGAATCCGAACAAGGAAAATTTAAAAAAACAGCTTTAGAAGTTGCATCTTACGCTAAAGCAGTTGCAGACCAAATGGGAACAACTGTAACAGCTATAACTTTTAACGCAGGAGACACATCTGTTTTAGGAAATCATGGTGTAGATAAAGTTTTAAAAGTAGGCAATGAACAATTAGAATCATTTAACGCGAAGTCTTATGCAAATGTTATTGCACAAGCTGCGAACAATGAAGCATCAAAAGTTGTTATCGTTAGTTCTAGTGCAGACAGCAAATATTTAGCTCCACTTTTGGCAATAGATTTAAATGCAGGTTTTGCATCTAATGTTGTAGAAGCACCTTCAAGTACGTCTCCTTTTACAGTAAAACGAACTGCTTTTACTAATAAAGCTTTTAACTTAACAACTATCAATACAGATGTTAAATTAGTAGCCGTTTCTAAAAACGCTTTTGGTGTGAAAGAAAGTTCTGCTAGTGCAACAGCTGAAGATTTCTCTCCTTCAATCCCTGAAATTGGTGTGAAAGTAGAATCGGTTGATAAAGTATCTGGAAAAATTACTATTGCAGATGCAGAAATAGTTGTTTCTGGTGGTCGTGGACTTAAAGGCCCTGAAAACTGGGGAATGATTGAAGAATTAGCAGATGTTTTAGGTGCAGCTACAGCTTGCTCTAAGCCAGTAAGTGATTTGGGTTGGAGACCACATAGCGAACACGTAGGTCAAACTGGAAAACCAGTAGCTTCTAACTTATATATTGCCATTGGTATTTCTGGTGCTATTCAGCATTTAGCAGGAATAAATGCAAGCAAAGTAAAAGTAGTTATCAATACAGATCCTGAAGCGCCTTTCTTTAAAGCTGCAGACTACGGAATAGTTGGCGATGCTTTTGAAGTTGTTCCTAAATTAATAGAAAAATTAAAAGCTTTTAAAGCACAACAATAAATATTTTTTTTAACTTGTATAGTTATAAAGAACTGTTTAAATTACTTTTTTACTATCAATAACAGCTCTGATTTTGTAAATTAAAATAACAAAATCATTAAATATGCTTTTAAGCAGTTGGTAAAGTCCTAATTTAAACAGTTCTTTGATTTTTAAAATTTATGAGTTTAGTACGTCTTAATATCAAAGGAATATCTTACAGCCAAACCCAAAATGGTGCGTATGCACTTATTTTAAACGAAGTGGATGGCGACCGTAAATTACCCATTGTTATTGGTGCTTTCGAAGCACAATCTATTGCCATTGCACTTGAAAAAGAAATAAGACCTCCAAGACCTTTAACTCACGATTTATTTAAAAACTTTGCAGACCGGTTTGATATTGTAGTCAAACAAGTGATTATTCACAAACTGGTTGATGGTGTTTTCTACTCCAGTTTAATTTGCGAAAGAGATAAAATTGAAGAAATTATTGATGCTAGAACGAGTGATGCTATTGCTTTAGCACTTCGCTTTAACGCTCCTATTTTTACTTATAAAAATATCTTAGACAAAGCTGGAATTTATTTAAAAGTAAATCCTAAAAAAGATAATGAAGACGAAGATGACAGTGTTTTAGTTGATGATTTTATTGCTGAAGAGTTAGAATCTGGAACTCCTAAAGAGGTATACAAAAGTAAAACTCTAGACGAATTACACAACTTACTTAAAGAAGCTGTTGCAAATGAAGATTATGAAAAAGCAGCAAAAATTCGTGATGAAATCTCTAAAAGATAACAAACCTAACAATTACAAATGAAACAATTTTTGCTAGCACTTTTTGCTATTTTTCTTGGAATTTCAATTAGTTCAGCACAAAGCATTGAAAAAAAATGGCTGTTTCAGTCAATTGAAAATGAAAGCAATGTATCTCTTCATGATATATCAAATTCAGATGTATTTCATTTAGATAATGGAGATTTTAAATATAATATCCAATCTAAAAATCTTCAGGCCTCTGGAGATTATATGCATCAAAATAATCTTTTGGTTTTCTACTACAATCAACCAAACGATACCATAAGGCGTTATAAAATTACAGAACTCACAGATTCAACATTAGTATTTACAGGAAACAAAATACGTTATAGGCTTAAGGCACATACTGATACTGAAGCAACATCAACCATTATTCAAACAAACGAAGATACTATTATACCAAGTCAAGGCTTTTCATTTAACAGCCTTTGGAGAGGTGTTTTAGGAATGGTATCCTTAATATTTATAGCTTTTCTATTTAGCTCAAATAGAGGAGCCATTAATTGGAAAACCGTTGGAATTGGTTTAGCCTTTCAACTAATAATTGCTATTGGTGTTTTAAAAGTACCTTTTATTCAAACTGGATTCGAATCTATTGGTCAGGTTTTCATCAGTATTCTAGATTTCACGAGAGCTGGAAGCAAATTCTTATTCGAAGGCCTTGTTGTTGACATGGATACTTTCGGATTTATTTTTGCATTTCAAGTTTTACCAACCATCATATTCTTTTCAGCTTTAACATCGGTTCTATTCTATTTAGGCCTCATTCAAAAAGCAGTAAAATTAATGGCTATGCTGTTAACGAAGCTATTAAAGATATCTGGAGCTGAAAGTTTAAGTGTTGCTGGAAATATCTTTTTAGGTCAAACAGAAGCGCCTCTTTTAATAAAAGCTTATCTGGAAAAAATGACTAAAAGCGAAATGCTTTTAGTTATGATTGGAGGTATGGCGACCGTTGCTGGAGCTGTTCTTGCAGCATATATTGGTTTTCTTGGTGGAGATGATCCTGCTTTAAGACTTGTATATGCAAAACACTTATTAGCTGCGTCTGTAATGGCTGCACCTGGAGCAATTGTTATTTCAAAAATACTATATCCTCAAACTGAAAAAATTAATACGGAAATTGAAGTGTCTTCTGAAAAAATAGGCTCAAACATATTAGATGCTATAGCTAATGGAACTACTGAAGGCCTAAAATTAGCAGTAAATGTAGGAGCTATGCTTTTAGTTTTTGTAGCACTTATTGCAATGATAAATGGAATTCTAGGTTGGATTGGAGATTTTTCAACCATCAATACTTGGATGTCTGCAAATACACCATATCCTGCTCTTTCTCTTGAAGCCATACTAGGAACTATTTTCGCTCCTTTAATGTGGCTTACTGGTGTTGCTAGCGAAGATATTATGATGATGGGACAACTACTTGGTATCAAATTAGCAGCTAGCGAATTTGTTGGATACATTCAACTAGCAGACTTAAAAAATGTAGCCAATGAAATGCATTTAAATTATAATAAGTCCATTATTATGGCAACTTACATGCTTTGTGGTTTTGCTAACTTTGCTTCAATAGGTATACAAATTGGTGGCATTGGCTCTCTTGCACCTGGACAACGTAAAGTGTTGTCTGAATTTGGCATAAAAGCCCTAATTGGTGGAACAATAGCTTCTTTAATTTCAGCTACTATTGCCGGAATGATTATCGGCTAGTGGCGATTCGCCACAGATAAATAATCACTATCTGTAAGCAAAATAATTAGTTAATAACTTTTAATATTAAATCGAGCTTCTATCATTTAGATTTGAAGCTTTTTTCTATTTTTATTTTTTAAAAATTTTAGTTGAATTAAAACAAGATTCCCACTTTCGTGGGAAGTGAACATGAAACAATATCACGACCTAGTTAAGCACGTTTTAGAGAACGGAAATGAAAAAGGAGACAGAACAGGAACAGGAACAAAAAGTGTTTTTGGCTATCAAATGAGATTTGATTTAAGTGAAGGTTTTCCAATGGTAACAACCAAAAAGCTTCACTTAAAATCTATAGTATACGAATTGCTTTGGTTTTTAAAAGGTGATACAAATATTGACTATCTAACAGAAAATGGCGTTCGCATCTGGAACGATTGGGCTGACGAGAATGGCGACTTAGGACCTGTTTATGGACATCAATGGAGAAACTGGAATAGCGACGAAGTGGATCAGATTAAAGATATTGTTGATACCTTAAAGAAAAACCCAAATAGCAGACGTATGTTAGTTTCTGCTTGGAATCCTTCAGTTTTACCAGATACTTCAAAATCTTTTTCTGAAAATGTAAGTAATGGTAAAGCAGCTCTTCCTCCTTGCCATGCTTTTTTTCAGTTTTATGTAGCAGACGGAAAACTATCTTGTCAATTATACCAACGTAGTGCAGATATCTTTTTAGGAGTACCTTTTAATATTGCTTCTTATGCGTTGTTAACCATGATGATGGCACAAGTTTGTGGCTACCAAGCTGGTGAGTTTATTCACACCTTTGGCGATGCACATATTTATAACAACCATCAAGAACAGTTAGAATTACAATTATCTAGAGATCCAAGGCCTCTACCAAAAATGCTAATGAACCCTGAGGTGAAAGATGTTTTCGATTTTAAATTTGAAGATTTTACATTAGTAGACTACAATCCACATCCACACATTAAAGGTGTTGTTGCTGTTTAAATATTGTACTTTACTAAATAAAATTCAATAAATGCTTTCTTCCTTTTTTACTATCATCTCGATAGATAACATTAACTTACTGAATATCATAAAAAAAAACCTTTTCATTGTAATTAATAAAAACCCAGTACATGAAATACAACTTGATACTTCTTTTTTATGCAACTAGTTTATTTGCTTTTTCTCAAGAAACAAAAATTTCTGAAAACACTAACGATTCAGAAGATGTGTCATTTGCTTTAGTAGAACGTGTTCCAATCTATAAAGGTTGTGATGAAAATATGGGGAATCAGGCTTTAAAAGAGTGTTTTAATGAAAGAATGAATAGTCACATTTCTAAAAATTTTAATGTAAGAGTGGCAGATAAATTAAATTTACCAGATGATACAACAGTAAAAATTTCTGTGTTCTTTAAAATATCTACAAGTGGTGAAATAGAAAACATTGTTGCCAAAGCTCCGTATCCTGAATTAGAAACCGAAGCTATTCGAACAGTTAATTTACTCCCTAAATTGAAACCAGGATATGTAGATGGAAAATCTGTAAGAGTCCCATATTATTTACCAATAAAGTTCAAAATCACCAACCTTAAATCAGAAAAAACCGATAAATTCCCAGTCTACAAAAACTGCGATGAAACTATAAGCTACGAAGCTTTAAAAGAATGTACTACCAATAAAGTTGTAGATTACATAAAAGTAAGTGTCAATTACGAATTGGCAGACAAGCTTTTCCCTTTAGAGAAGTCAACACAGTTCCTAGTAAGTTTTACTATAAATAAAAAAGGAAAAGCAGAGAAAATAACAGCTAAGGCTCATAAAAAAGAAATGGCAGCCGAAGCTATAAATATTTTAAAACGAATGCCAAAATTCAAGGAGCCTGGTTATAAAAATGGAGAACCTGTAGACACAAAAATGGAGATTTTAATGACCATCTATTTCTAAAGATCCTTAGAAATATGCTAACTTTACATATTATAATAACGCATTATGTTCGGAAAGAAAAAAGACAAACCAGAAATAGATAAAGAGCAATTAGAGTTAATAAAGACAGCTCAAAAACGCATCAAGCAAAAGAAACGTTTGTATGCGCACTTTGTTATTTTTTTAATAGGTGCTGTTTTTTTTATTGTAGCCAACTTAGTTCTTAACATTGGAAAAGATGTAAAGCTTTTTGGAATCAATTGGTTTGTATTTGCCATTCTAGCTTGGTTGTTTATCTTCATTTATCATGTGTTTAATGTCTTTGTAACTTCTAAATTATTAAGTAAAAACTGGGAAGAAAAGCAGCTTAATAGTATGGTTGCAAAACAAAAAAAACGCATTGCAGAACTACAACAACAAATAGAAAAAGAGCATCCCTTGCCTACCGAAATAAAAAGGTCCATAAAGGTTTCTAAAAAATCTGAAATCACACTTATTGTTGCAGCTGGAGAAAATGATGCCATTGGAAAAGACAACCAACTTATCTGGCATTTAAGTGACGACTTAAAACGTTTTAAAGAACTTACAAATGGGCATCATATTATTATGGGAAGAAAGACCTTTGAAAGTTTTCCAAAACCCTTACCAAACAGAATACATATTGTTATAACCAGACAAGTCAACTATAAAGTGCCAAGTGGTGTTATTGTAGTGAATAATCTGGAAGATGCTTTCGATGCTGCGAGGTCAGACAAACAACCTTTTGTTATTGGTGGAGGCGAAATCTATAAACAAGCCATGCCTTATGCTAATAAAATAGAACTAACAAGAGTTCATGAAACTTTTGAAGCAGATACGTTTTTTCCTGAAATAGACACAAGCATCTGGAAAGAAATTAGCAATTCCTATCATGCTAAAGATGAAAAACACGAACACGACTTTTCATTCTTAACTTATGAAAAAGCTTGATTATGAAATATGTGATTGCCATATTTTTTAGTTTCTTATTAACATCAACATTTTCACAAACAACATATAACATTCCTTTTCCAAATGGGAATTTGCATGTAACCACTTATGGTCAAGGTGAACCTATTCTAATAATTAATGGTGATCCAGGAATGAATAGTAAAAGCTTTACATCTTTAGCAAAGGAGTTAGGCAAAAACAACCTTGCCATTTTATACGACCAAAGAGGAACAGAAAATTCTACCATTTCTGAAGTTAGCACCAAAACCATGACTATGGATTTCATGGTGAAGGATATAGAAACTATTCGAAATCATTTTAATTTTAACCAATGGATTGTTTTAGGACATTCGTTTGGTGGTATGTTAGCATCTTATTATGTTTCCAAACATCCTGAAAACATAGAATTCTTAATACTTTCTGGTTCTGGTGGATATGATTTAACCATCACTAGGAATTTAAATTTACAATCTAAACTCAATCAAACAGAACGCGATTCTCTAAACTACTGGAACAGACAAATTAGTCAAGGAGACACAACCTATCAGGCTAGATACAACAGAGGAAAATATTTAGCTCCAGCATATATTTATGATAAAAAACATACACCAGTAGTAGCAAAACGATTAACCCAAGGAGACAGAACCATAAATAATCTGATTTGGCAAAACATAAGAGCCATTGATTTTGATTGTACTCAAGCATTCAAAAATTTTAAGCAACCAGTATTAATTATTCAAGGCAAACAAGATGTTATGGATGTTGCCATTGCAGAATCATCTCATGAACTATTATCAAATTCTCAATTAGTTTTTATTGATAAATGTGCTCATTATGGTTGGTTGGAGCAACCAGAAATTTACTTTAAAGCTATTGAAGCGTTTTTATCTAATCAGTAAATAATTTTTAAAAAGTTGAATTGATAATCAACTAATTTCATTTAGTATTACAAATCCTAAATTCCCTATTTTTCCCTAATTTTGCTGCATGATAAAAGACCTTCAGTTACGCATTAGTTTAAAAGAGGAAAAAATTCCAAATATCCTTTTAATTAAATCTGCCGAAAACTTAGGCATGTCTAGAGATAGAATTTCTGGCATTAAAGTACTTCGTAAATCTATCGATGCACGTAAACCCAAAATAATTTTAAACTATAAAGTTGCTATTTACATTAATGAACCTGTTCCAGAAACTTCGGAATATACCTTCGACTATAAAGATGTTTCTAAAGCTAAACCCATTCATATTATAGGTTTTGGACCAGCTGGCATGTATGCAGCTTTGCGTTGTATCGAGTTAGGTTATAAACCCATTGTTTTAGAAAGAGGTAAAAATGTACAAGACAGACGTCGCGATTTAAAAGCTATCAATCAGGATCATTTTGTAAATGAAGACTCAAATTATTGCTTTGGTGAAGGTGGTGCAGGAACGTATAGCGATGGGAAATTATACACAAGAAGTTTAAAACGTGGTGATGTGAGACGCATTTTTGAAAATCTTGTTTTTCATGGAGCTACAGACCAGATTTTAGTAGATGCTCATCCACATATTGGCACTAACAAACTACCAAAGGTGGTTACTAATATTCGTGAAACCATTTTAAAATATGGTGGCGAAGTGCATTTCGAAACTCGTGTAACCGATTTCAAAATCAAGAACAATAAAATACAGACAATTCAATTACTAAATGGTGAAGAAATCCCTGCCAATCGTGTGATATTAGCAACAGGACATTCGGCAAGAGATATTTTTTATCTATTGCATAAAAAGAAAATAGCTTTAGAAGCTAAATCGTTTGCCATGGGAGTTCGTGTAGAGCATCCACAACATATTATAGATTCCATTCAATATCATTGTTCTGGCGAAAGAGACGAACTACTTCCAGCTGCTTCCTATAGCTTGGTACAACAAGTAAACAAAAGAGGTGTGTATTCCTTTTGTATGTGTCCAGGAGGTTTTATAGTTCCTGCCGCAACTAACAATGGTGAAGTAGTTGTAAATGGCATGTCTCCTTCAAGAAGAAACAATCAATTTGCAAATTCAGGAATTGTTGTCGAATTAAATGTTGAGAGAGATTTTTCTAAATACGAACACTTTGGAGTTTTAAAAGGCTTAGAATATCAGAAAGATTTAGAACGCTTAGCTTTTACGTCAGGTGGACGAACACAATCTGCTCCTGCTCAAAGATTAACTGATTTTGTAGAAGGCAGGTTATCAGTAGATTTAAACCCCACATCTTACCAACCCGGATTAAAGTCGGCTCCTTTACATTCGTTGTTACCAAAACTTATTGGAGGGAATTTGCGCCAAGGTTTTAAAGCATTTGGAGAAAAAATGAAAGGCTATTACACAGCTGAGGCAAACATTGTTGGTGTAGAAAGTAGAACCTCATCTCCTGTAAGTATTCCAAGAAATGAAAACCTTGAACATCCAGAAATTGAAGGCTTGTTTCCTTGTGGCGAAGGTGGTGGTTATGCTGGAGGGATCATTTCAGCTGCTATGGATGGAGAACGTTGCGCTGAGGCTGCTGCAAACAACTTATAAATCAAGTCACTTCGATTGTTTTCTTGACGATTTTTTGTTCTAAAAATCACAATGGTAATCATCATGGTCTTTATTCTTTTAAAGATTTTATTCCTATTTTTGCATCATTAAAAATAAAACACATGAACGCATATATATTTCCTGGTCAAGGCGCACAATTTTCTGGAATGGGTTTAGACCTTTATGAAGGCTCTTCAATAGCTCAAGAATTATTTGAACAAGCAAACGATATTTTGGGCTTTTCTATTACAGATGTGATGTTTCAAGGTTCAGCTGAAGATCTAAAGGAAACTAAAGTTACGCAACCAGCTATCTTTTTACATTCGGTTATTTTAGCTAAAATATTAGGAGCCAGTTTTAAGCCAGATATGGTAGCAGGACATTCTCTTGGTGAGTTTTCAGCATTAGTAGCTAATGGCACATTAACTTTTGAAGATGGTTTAAAATTAGTTTCTCAACGTGCTTTAGCCATGCAGAAAGCGTGTGAATTACAACCAAGTACCATGGCAGCTGTTTTAGGCTTAGATGATGATATTGTTGAAAAAATATGTGCTACAACTGAAGGTGTTGTAGTAGCCGCAAACTACAATTGTCCTGGACAGCTTGTTATTTCTGGAGAAGTAGATGCCATTAATAGAGCTTGCGAAAGTTTAAAAGAAGAAGGTGCAAGACGTGCATTAGTTTTACCAGTAGGTGGCGCTTTTCACTCACCTTTAATGGAGCCAGCACGTGAAGAATTAGCTGCTGCTATTGAAAATACATTTTTCAACAAACCTCAATGTCCTATTTATCAGAATGTCACTGCTTCTGCAATTTTAGATGCTGTACAAATTAAATCTAATTTAATTTCACAATTAACTGCTCCTGTTAGATGGACACAATCGGTTCAACAAATGATTACAGATGGAGCTACTTTATTCACTGAAGTTGGACCAGGAAAAGTGCTGCAAGGCTTAGTAAAGAAAATAAATAGAGAAGCACAAACAGCTTCGGCTGCATATACCAAAGAAGCTTAATGAAGTTATCTCGTAGCACATTTATCGTTCTTCTTATAATTTTAAATATTATTTTAGACCAGATTTCTAAAATTTTAGTGAGACTTTATGTAATTCCTGGAAGTGAATCATCTATAATTGGAGATTTTTTCACTCTACATAATGTTGAAAATTCTGGAGCTTTTCTAGGAATGGGAAGCGATTTAAATCCGACATTAAGATTTGTTTTTTTATTAGCATTACCTATTCTTGTTTTAGGATATGTGACTATTCATATCATTAAGAATAAAGAATTAGATAAATTATCCTTGATTGGATTTTGCTGCATCGTTGGTGGAGGAATAGCAAATGTTTATGATAGAATAATGTATGGTTCTGTTACTGATTTTTTCCATATTGACTTAGGAGGAGTATTTAAAACTGGTATTTTTAATTTTGCTGATATGTCAGTCATGTTTGGACTTGGACTGTTATTGTTTGCTAGTTTCAAAAAAGGGAAAGAAACAAAAAACACATAAAAAAAGCCTCTTTTTAAGAGGCTTTCATTTTTTCAATCTTGCTGGATTACAAGATTCGTAATTTTTAAATAATTAACAGCACATCAAGCTTTTAATTGAACTTTACTAAAAGTTATGATTTTGAGATATTTTGCTCCCATTTCCACGCTGAACTCATAGCATCATCTAGTGATAATTTTGCTTTCCAACCCAATACTTGGTTAGCTCTTTCAGTATCTGAAAAAACAGAAACCACATCTCCTTCTCTTCTTTTAGCTATTTTATAATTTAATTTTTCACCTGAAACACGTTCAAAAGAATGAATCACTTCCAATACGGAGCTTCCAGTTCCTGTCCCTAAATTAAAAACCTCAAGATTTGCATTATTCTTTTTCTCCAACAATCTAGTTAAAGCAATTACATGTGCTTTTGCTAAATCTACTACATGAATATAATCGCGAATACAGGTTCCATCTTGAGTTGGATAATCGTTTCCAAAAACAGATAATTGCTTTCTCTTTCCAATGGCTGTTTGAGTAATAAATGGTACTAAATTTTGTGGTACTCCGAGAGGTAATTCGCCAATAAGAGCAGATTCATGAGCTCCAATTGGATTAAAATATCTAAGTGAAATAGCATTAAAATTATTTGAAACCTTGCAAACATCTTGAATAATTTCTTCCCCAATTTGTTTGGTGTTTCCGTAAGGTGATAATGCAGGTTTTATAGGAGCTTCCTCATTAATAGGCAACATATCTGGTTGACCATAAACTGTACAGGAAGAACTAAAAATAAAATTTGGAGTCTCTAATTTATTAAATTCCTGAAGTAAATAAACTAAGGTGCTTATATTATTTTCATAATACTTTAAAGGTTCATTTACACTCTCTC
>DFBO01000071.1:5641-7087 GCA_002366675.1 Flavobacteriaceae bacterium UBA3078 | reverse complement strand
ACCAAATCCTCAATCTTGGAAATCAGCTGAATTTTTATAACCGTATTTTTAAGTGAGATTTTATTGTATTTAGATACAAATATGGCAGAGAACCCCAATTTTTCTGCTTCCAAAATACGTTGTTCCACACGTTGAACTGGACGAATTTCTCCTGACAAACCAACCTCAGCAGCAAAACAATAATCTTTTTGAAGTGCTTCGTCTTCATTAGATGATAAAATGGCAGCGACTACTGCTAAATCAATAGCTGGATCGTCTACAGTTATTCCTCCTGTAATATTTAGAAAGACATCTTTAGCTCCTAATCTGAAACCTGCTCGTTTTTCTAAAACAGCCAATAACATATTTAACCGTTTCGCATTAAATCCTGTGGCACTACGTTGAGGTGTTCCGTAAACTGCTGTACTTACTAAAGCTTGAACCTCTATCATTAATGGTCGCATACCTTCTAAGGTTGCTGCCACTGCATTTCCAGATAATTCGTCGTCTTTTTTTGAAATTAGAATTTCAGATGGGTTGGATACTTCACGAAGTCCTGACCCTTGCATTTCNNTAAATACCCAATTCATTAGTGGATCCAAATCGATTTTTATTTGCTCGAAGAATTCTAAACACATGATTTCTGTCTCCTTCAAACTGTAAAACAGTATCTACCATATGTTCCAATATTTTTGGACCTGCAATATTGCCATCTTTAGTAATGTGACCAATTAAAACAACTGGAGTTGCAGTTTCTTTGGCGAATTTAATAAGTTCGGTTGTGCATTCTTTTATTTGAGAAATGCTTCCAGAAGACGATTCGATATAATCGCTATGCAAAGTCTGAATAGAGTCTACGACTATAATGTCTGGCTCTAAAGCTTCTATTTGTTTGAAAATATTTTGAGTTTTGGTTTCGGTAAGAATGTAGCAATTACTACTATTTGGATTAATGCGTTCGGCTCGCATTTTTATTTGCTTCTGACTTTCTTCTCCTGAAATATATAATGTTTTATATGGTAGTTTTAAGGCTATTTGAAGTAGCAATGTACTTTTACCTATTCCTGGTTCGCCTCCTAATAATATTAATGAGCCTGGGACAATACCTCCTCCAAGCACACGATTAAATTCTTGATCGCTAGTTGCCATTCTCGCATCTTGAGATGCATCAATTTCATTAATTAATAAAGGTTTTGAAACTTTCTTTGACGCTGAAGTAGCAGTTTTCCAATCGCTTTTTTCAGGTTTCTGGATAACTTCTTCAGCTATGGTATTCCACTCTTTACAAGCTGTACATTGTCCTTGCCATTTGGCATATTGTGTACCACAATTCTGGCAAAAAAATGTTGTTTTTACTTTAGCCAATTTTTTAAATATTTAGGCTAAAATAACTATTATTCTACTATAAACATAGGTTGTTATAAATAGAATTTCTTAGTCAGTTTCTGCAAGTATTTTACCATTCAT